>JADLDR010000141.1 GCA_020846535.1 Armatimonadota bacterium
TGGCGGACATCGAGGAGTTGAGCTACCAGGAGATAGCGGAGGCGCTGGGGTGTCCGATGGGGACCGTAAGGAGCCGGCTGAACCGGGGGCGGCGTCTGTTGCAGAAGGTCCTCTGGGACTATATGGAGGGCAGTTGAGACGGCCCGCATAAATTTATGGTTGCATTGGGAACTTTTCGTCTCCAGGTTTGTATCGAGTATCAAGAAAACACCGATTCACCGGTCAGGATAATCAAGCCGGGAATTTGCGCCTGAATCATCGTGTCTTCACCCACGCCGGGGCATCCAGGCATCCTTACCGCAGCGCAGAAGGCGTTTCATTGCTTTTGCTTTATTTTTACGGGGGTTGAAGTGGAGAAGGAGACTGTTCGCTATATCGACTGCCTGGATGCCTTTTATCGGCTCCATGATTACCTCAGCTGCGAACTAGGCGAGGCTCAGGTGAGGGAAATTCGCAAGCATCTGGAATTGTGCGGCCACTGCGCCGCCCGCTATCACTTCGAGGAAACCCTGTTCGAGACGATCCGGGAAAAAGTGCATGGGGACCGAGTGCCCGCCACCCTTCGAGCGCGGATTCACGCGCTTCTTAACGGCGATTCATTCTCAGCCGAATAGGAAGCAAGATCGCCTCCAGCAGGAAGTAGCTTGCTTCCTTCTCAACCCTTGACTCTGGGTTCGGCCTTTTCCTCAGCCTGGCCTTTGCCGCCATAACGGCCTATCAACCAGTCAGGAACCTCGCTGTCACACCGCCTCAAAAAATCTCTTCCCAGCGCGTATCTTTTTGCTGATTTTTTCGTCTAAAATCAAGGATCAGGCTTTCCTCACCACGTTTCCCGTCGGACGAAAGGGCAATCATAGTGATGGCTCGCGCTGCATTGGCTGCTGCACGGCGGCATTCCACCCGCATTCTGCCGCAGCACGCGAAAAACAACCTGCGTATCACCCCGATGAACCGATCTGTTTCCTTTTCGGTGCAGAGCGCCTCTCTGCCGGAGGCATTGACGCATCTGGCCCGCACTGCCGGCGTCAGCGTCATGCTCGATCACGTCGGGCCTGTCCCGTCGAAGCGGCTCTCCCTGTCCGTCGATAACGCTCCTCTGCACGATATTCTGGATATAATCGCCGACGCATTCGGCTTGAGATGGCATCGGCACGGCGTCGTCTATGTGCTGAGATAGGGGCGGGTCGCGCCGACCTATCAAGCTACGAATCCCATTCCCCCACGTACAGCACTTCTTCTTCCAGCGAAACCCCGTACTTTTCGAGGACACACTGCCGGACCTGCTCCGCCAGTCGCCGGACATCGGAGGCTTGCGCTCCGCCCAAATTCACCAGGAAATTGCCATGCTGGGGCGATATCTGGGCATCCCCGACGCGCATTCCCTTGCAGCCCGCCTCCGAGATCAGGAACCCGGCGGGAACGACGCCCGCCTGGCGGAAACTGCCGGGCAGCGCAGGGAGACTTTCGGCCAGAGCGCGGTCGTAGACATTTTTAAAGAAGCTACCTGCGGATGGGTCGCTGGGCTGGCGCTCGCGGCGCTGGGCCTGATAGCCTTCCGCCTCCGCGAAAATACTCCCTTTGTCGGTATAAAAGAGTTCGAGTTCTACCGTCAGGACGATGGCCCGCTGCTCCGAGCCGTGGCGGAGGCGGCTGTCCCGATAGCGGAACTTCATCCAATCCGGGGGGACGGCCTTCACTTCCCCCCGGGTCAGAACATCCAGGCCGCGCACGAAATCGCCGATGTTCCGGCGGTAGGCTCCCGCGTTGGAGACCAGCGCCCCGCCCACCGTTCCGGGGATTCCCACCGCAAAGGCCAGCCCGCCCAGCCCCCGCTCTGCCGTCAGCTTGAAGAGCCGTTTGAAGGAGTGGCCGGTTTCCACCCACACATGCGTCCCTTCGAAGCGAATGCCGGTGCAGTGGTTCATGACCACCAGGCCCCGGTAGCTGCCGTCTCCGGGGACGAGATTGCTCCCGTGGCCGATCACCAGATAATCCAGGCTCGCCCGCTCCGCTTCCTGGATCACCGCCACCATATCCGTCACCCGCGTCGCCCGCCAGAACAGGTCCGCCGGGCCTCCTACCCGCATGGTGGTATGGTTCCTCAGCGGCTCGCTACGTTTAATCTGCGCGACGCCGGAAACGGCCTCTTCGAACCGGTTGTATCGCTCCGATAAATCCTGTGGTGCCATTCGCCTGCTCTATCCTCTTGTGTTCCGCCTCAGCAATACGTCTTTCGTGACCTCGTTATAATGGCCGATGTTGGTTTCGATATCCTCGCTGCCGGAGGGAAGCTGGGGCCGATTCTTTTGCTCTTTATCGTCAGCCGCAACATAGCTTCCGGACAGACGGTCGTGGAGGCCGCGCCTCGTCCGGAAGAGAGCAGGCAGATAGCCCAGCCCCAGGGTGATCTCGCTCAGATGGCAGCCCAGCCAGCGGAGAAGCGCCTGGCGGGAGGTCAGCTTTTCGCCGGTGCGGTGGACGACCTTCAGCTTCATCAGCGATTTGCCCAGGGTCTTGCCCCAGGTGGAGGTGGTGAAAATATAGTAGACCCCGGTAAGCCACAGCCCCACCCACCACTGCGGGCTGGAGACCAGCCCTAGCAGCGCCCGGATCGTCAGATCCGGCAGGTCTCCGGGCATCTGGCGCGACAGGCGGATGATGTCATAGGGAAGCCTCAAAAAACCGAGCGGGTCCGGCACAAAGTGGCGATGGGCGGCATTCAAAACGCCTGTCCCAATGCCATAGGAGAGGGCGACCAGGACCAGGGTATCGATCACCCTGGCAAAAAGCCGGGGAACCAGCCCGCCCCGCGGCGCGCCTCCGGCAATCGGCGGCGGCTTGGGCCGGGCTTTTTTTGGCCCTTTGTCCGCTTTCCGCTTGAATATGCGCTTCCAGAAAGGCTTGCGCGGCTCCGGTTTCGTCGTTCCCTCCACTGCCCCCGGGACAGCCTGGGATGGCGGCTCGATGGCCGGAGGAACGGCTGCCGGAAGCGCCGCAGGCAACGGTGGCGGTTCATGGGCCGGGGCGGCGGATTTCTCTTCCGCCGGAGGCTGAGCGGTTGCGGGAACCGGCTGGAGAGCGACCGGAGCTTCCACCATCACCACCACAGGGATCTGGACGGATTTGACCTCGAAGGGATCGGCGTCCTTCAGGGTGAGGGTTCCCCTGTGAATGCCGGCAGGCAGACCGGTCGCATCGACCGTCACATTGAACATCTGGGCGTTGCCCGTGTCTAGCACTTTGGAGCAGCGGATCCACGGTCCGGAAACCTCTACCTGAGCCTTCAAGGACCTTCCGTCGCTCCGGCTCGCCATAATCTGCTGCGCCTGGCTTTTGCCTGCCTGCTTCAAAAAGTTGAGGCTGGCCGGAACCGCCTTGACGAACGGCGACAGGATATCGATGGTCACCGGGAAGGAAGCCGTCTCCGCCCCGAACGCATTGGAACGCAGGGTGATGCGGGCCTCGTTCGGGCCGGCAGGCAGGCGGGACGTGTCCAGGATCAGGCTGACCTCCTGCGATTCCTCGCCCCCCAGGTCCAGCCGCGCCGGCGAAATGCGCCGCACCCATTCCGCGGAGGCGGATATCCCGGCAACGCGCAGCTTGGCCTGACCCCGGTTTTCCACCTTCACCCGCACATGATGCGCTTCGCCCCTGGGAATCGGAGCGTTCGTCCCTTCCACGAAGAGGGACAACTGGGGCGGCATCAGCACGGCCTTCAAGTCTTCCGCAAATCCCTTGACTCCGGTATAACGCTCCCTCGCCTCCCGCTTCAGGGAATTGGCGAGCAGTTTGGCGATGCCCGATTCCTCGAACCAGGCGGGCGGCTCCGCCCCCGCCTCGCCGGGCGCTCTGCCGGTCAGGAGCCTGTAGAGCAGCGCGCCCAGGGAGTAAATATCGGCCCGCGTATCGGGCGCTCCCCCGGCGGCCAGGCATTCGGGGGCGATATAAGCCTGAAGATCTTCTTTGGATTTGGTCGCGTCTTCGGGCATGGGTGCTCCTTTGGGGACGATATAAGCCTGAAGCTCTTCTTTGCCCGTTTTCGCCGCAGCGGAGGAGCCGTAATCGCCGACCTGCGCCTTGCCATCTTCGGCGATGAAGATATTGCCCGGGTGCAGCCCGTAGTGGCCCTGGCCGGTCACGTCATGGATATAGCCGACTGCCTCGCAGATTTGCAGCAGCAGGTCGCGGGCGTCTGCCGGTGACCATCCCCGGGGATTCTCCTTCAGAACGGCATCCAGGGTCTTGCCGGGCGCAAAGTCGCGCAGAACATACGCCTGGCGGTCTCCCTCGACCCACTTTTTGACCGCCACCAGGCCCGGATGGCTCAGCCCCATCGCCTGCTTCGCCCGGGATTCCATCTCCTGAAGCAGCGCCCCTCCCGGCGCATTGCAAAACTCCTTGAGGAGCATTTCCTGCCCCTGCAAGGCGTCCCGCACCCGGAAGGCCGAAACCTGCTTTCCGTCCGCCAGGCGCTCCAGAATCTCATACTGACCGAGTATTATCTGATCGCTCATCGCTTCATCGGGTCTTTTTTCCTGTCTCATATTTATTTCCCCTGCAAGGAATGTTTCTCCTTTATATGGAACGTTTCCGGAGCCGCGCCGGTTGCGCCCGGAACGAATTCGTCTGGAGCGCGGCGAATGATGTAGCGGAACGGATCGCGGCTTCGATGCGTCTTATAGATATAGGGCGCGATCAACGGACTTTTCGAGGAGGTATTCCTATGCTCAGATGGTTTTTGCGGTTTGGGCTTCTAACCCTGGCGGCGCTGGCCGTCGGCCTGCCGATCAGCGGCCAGAATACACCTTCCGCTCCGGTCGAAGGAACGGTCAGCCAGGCATACCGCCTCACTTTTCCGAGGGTGCGGCTGGTGCTGCAACTGGCGGACGGCAAGCGAGTGATCGGAGAGCCGGTCTACCAGTATAAGAATGATACGATAGATTTGACCGATATGAATACCATCGAGAATCTTGGCTGCTATTACTGGCTCCCGGGGGATCGGGTCAGGGCGCGCCTCTCCCGGCAGGAGGCCACTGACAACTCCTATCTCTTTACGGAAGTCCGCCGCCTGGCCGGTGGCCGTGTGGCGATCCCGAACCGGCCTGACAAGCCGGAACCCCGGCCTTCCGAAGAAAAGCCCGAAGCGGAACCTCCGGCCCCCAAACCGGAGCCGGACACGCCCGCAAAGACGCCTGCCCCCGAGCCGCAGAAACCGCTTCAGCCGAAAACGGAGGAGCCTGTGAAGCCCGAACCCAAAGAGTTGACCGTCAAGATCACTACCGACAAATCCGCCTACGCGCCCGGCGAGACCGTCCGCATTCGGCTGACACTGAAGAACAATACCGAAAGCGAGCGGCAGATCACCTTCCCTTCCGGCCAGCGGTTCGAGATCACGGCGGAGCGGGAAGGTCGCAAGGTCTGGCAGTGGTCACACGGCAAAATGTTCATCATGGCCTTCGGAAACCTGCGCCTGGGGCCGGGCCAAAGCTTTGCGGCAGAAGAGCGGTGGGATCAGAAAGACAACGACGGGCAGCCCGTTCCCCAGGGAACCTATACCCTCTCAGCCTGGATAACGGCCAGACAGCTCTCCGACCTGCCACAGGCCAGGACCACTTTCCGCATCGGGACGGAGTACCGGAGCATGACCACTATCCGGGAAATCCTGGATGAGCCGGATCGATATCTGGGCAAGCGCGTCGGCTTGCAGGGCCGCTACCGGGGATGGAAACCCGATCCCGAAGCCCCGCACTGCAAAATGGGGCCGCCTGTCACCCGCAGCGATTGGGCCATCGAAGATGACACCGGAACGCTCTACGTCACCGGCAAAAGCGTTTACGACCCGGTGGAGGACATCGGCAAACCGCTCCGCCTGGAGGCCACTGTTCTGAAAAACGAGGAAAAAGGACAGATTTACCTTCGTTCGGAAAAAGCGGTTAAAGGGTAGCGCCAGTTACGGGGATCAGACGGGATTTGGTCCTGTCGACATATCCGATATATTCCTCAACCTGAATGACCGCGCCCCTGCACAGAAATAAAGCCGGTATTATTGCGGGTTGGCCTTTGCAGAAAATTGAGGTATAATATAGGTGTAAGATGGGCAATGGGGCCCTGAATCGAGGAGGAATATATGGCCGGAAAAGTGCGCGCTTGGGTCTCCAAAATCTGGAACCTACGCAAAGCTCCTTTTACATGCACCGGATGTATCCGCACCCTGGAAGCAGGGAGCCGCTACTACATTCATCCGAAAACGGGCGAAAAGCTCTGCCCGATCTGTTATGAAGCCCGCCTCTACGAGGAACGCCGCTTCAGCAAACCGGCCCGCGCTTCAAGTCGCTGACATAGGAGCTGTCCAGAGAAGCCGCCCCCGCGGGGGCGGCTTTTTTTATTGTGATCGTCCTGCGGCCTCGCGGATGCACCCGCGCTGGCGGTTCAACTGGTAGACGAAGGCCAGCACTTCGGCGATGCCCTCGTAGAACTGGGAGGGGACTTCCTGGCCGATCTCCACCTGGCGAAAGAGCGATTGGGCCAGGGGCTTGTTTTCCACAATCGGCACCCCGTTCGCCACAGCGATCTCGCGAATGCGCTGGGCCACCAGCCGCTGTCCCTTCGCCACCACCACCGGAGCGGACATCCCCTCTGTTTCGTATCGCACGGCGACGGCGTAAGTGGTGGGGTTGGTGATGACCACATCAGCTTTGGGCACCTCCTGCATCATGCGGCTTCGCGCCATCTCCCTCTGCCTCTGACGGATACGCCCTCTTACGGTCGGGTCGCCTTCCATTTGCTTCATTTCCTGCCGCACTTCTTCGCGGGTCATCCGCAGGTTCTTCTCGTAATCGTACCGCTGGTAGCCGTAATCCAAAGCGGCCAACACGAGAAGCGCCATCGCGCACCGCCAGCCGAGTTGCAGGAGCATGCCCCCCACCCCGCCGATCATATCGAGCGGGGCCATCGCCGGAGCCTGGATGATCAGACCGTAGCCGGACTGAAGGGTTTTATAGGCGATCCACCCCACGATTAGCAGCTTCATCATCGACTTTGCCAGCTCGAACAAGGCCCTGGGGGAGAAGAGCCGGGTTGCTCCGGCCACCGGGTTGATCCGGTTCATATCGGGTTTGAGGGGATGCGAGGTAAAAAGAAAGCCGACCTGGAGGTAATTGACCGCCACAGCGCCCAGCGCGGCGGCCAGGAAGAAGGGGATGAGAATGCGGCCCAGGTTGAGGGCGGTAGCGGTCAGGTCTTGAGAGAGGGCGGCCTCCGAAGCGCCGGTCCCGGTCACCTGCCCCAGCGTGTCGGCCAGGCCGATCTGCATGAGGCCCCAGGCGTGAGGCCCCCAGAGGCGCAGGACGGTCAGGAGACTGATCAGCACCACGATAGAGGATAGCTCCGCGGAGCGGGCCACCTGGCCCCTCTGCCGGGCCTCCTGTCTCCTTTTGGGGGTCGCTTGTTGAGTTCTCTCTTCTCCGGCCATTTATCCGCTCAGGGACTCCTGAAGGCTCTGAAAAGGGCTAATATATCGCTCTGGATCTGGCCGATCATGCCGGACATTAGGTAGATGATAAAGGCCATCGTCAGGGTGAGGGTCACGAACCCCATCCCGATCTTTACCGGGAAGCCGACCAGGAATACGTTCATCTGCGGCACGGTGCGCGAGAGGATCGCCAGGGCGGTATCTACCAGCAACACCGCCGCAACCACTGGGGCGGCAATCTTCAGGCCGATCAGAAAAGCGTTCGCCAGCACTTGCAGGGCGACCGCATAGAGGGCGTCCATGTTCTGCGGTGAGGCGGTCAGCCTGTCTGTGGGGAGCCTGCGGAAGCTCTCGCAGACCGCCTTGAGAAGAATGTGGTCTCCCCGGATGGCGAAAAAAGTCAGCAGCATCAGCATATACTGGAGCTGGCCCAGCACCGAGGTCTGCACCTGGGTCATCGGATCGAGAACGTTTGCGAGGCCGAACCCCATTTGTATATCGGCAAATTGGCCCGCCATCTGCACCATGACAAAGAAGATTTGCACGATATAGCCGATCAACAGCCCGACAGCGGCCTCCTTGAAGATATAAGCGACCAGAACGGCGGTGTCGCGGGGCACGGGCGGCATGTAAGACCGGAGGAGCGGCATCAAAACGAGGGAGAGAACGAAGGCCAGCCCGACGCGCGCCTGCGCCGGGACACCCCGCCCTCCGTAGATGGGAGCCAGGGCCATCATTCCCGACAGGCGGGTAAAGACCAACAAGAACGTCCAGAAATCCTGCGTCGCTACCGGAAAGAGGTTCACGCTTACCTCGACCGGCCCACCACCTGGCGGGTTGTTTCGGGAATATCGGTGATGATGTCCACCGCAAAGCTCCGGAGCTGCCCCAGCATCCAGGCCCCGGCGACCGCCAGCACAATGACAATCGCGATGATCTTGGGGATGAAGGTCAGGGTCATTTCCTGTATCTGTGTCACCGCCTGCAAAATGCTGACCAGAATCCCGACCACCAGGGCCACAATCAACACAGGCATCGCCACCTTCAGGGTGACCATCAGGGTCTGCCTGCCCAAATCGATTATCTGTGCATCACTCATACTCTACTCCCACCGGGGCTTTCGTTGGCTCGAAAGGTAAAAGCCGTATCGATGTCCTTGGGTGCTACCCTGGAGATTGACGCCAAGCTCAAACTCCTCGTAATGACAGGCAAGCGCAAATACTTTCTACATGAAGCTTCCGATCAGCGAGCGGGCCAGCAGATGCCAGCCGTCGATCATGACGAACAGAAGCAGCTTGGCGGGCAGGGAGATCATCATGGGGGGGAGCATCATCATGCCCATGGACATCAGAACGCTGGCAACGACCATATCGATCACCAGAAACGGCAGATAAATTTTCAGGCCGATGGCAAAGGCGGTTTTGAGCTCGCTGATGATAAAGGAGGGGATCAGAACCAGGGTCGGCACCTCGGCCCGGGTACGGGGCCGGGGCGTGTTGCTCATTTTGATAAAAAGGGCCAGATCCATCTCCCGCGTCTGGCGGAACATGAAGTCCCGGATCGGCTGCTCTCCTTCCCGAATGGCCCGGTTGAAGCTGATGCGGCCCGCCATATAGGGCTGGAGCGCCCGGTCGTTCACCCGCGTCAGCACGGAGGACATCGAGAAAAAGGTCAGAAAAAGGGCCAGGCCGGTCAACACCTGGTTGGGTGGGATTTGCTGGGTTCCCAGAGCGTTCCTGACAAACGACAGCACGATGATGATCCGCGTGAACGAGGTCATCATCATCAGGATCGAAGGAGCCAGGGTCAGGACGGTCAGGAGGAGCAGGATTTGCAGCGTCATCGAGACATCGCCCGGGCTCCGGGCGGGCTGGACGCCGATATTCACATTGGGAACCGGAAGAGCTGCGCCCCGGGCCGGAGTTTGCGCCATTGCCGGGGCGGCCAGCAGGAGAGCAAGGCCCGCCAGAGCGAGCCATATCCTACTCCGGATGGTTCTTGCGTCCATCTTGCGGGTCCTTCCTGTTACGCAGTTGCTCCACCGTCCGAAGCAGTTCGTCCGTGGCCGAACGGAATTCGCTGCGGACATCCTCGGTCGGTCGCTTCCACTCCTCTTCCCGGCGGGCGGCTTCGTATCCCACTCGCATCTCGTTGAGGGCGCTGCCGAAGGCTGCGGACACCGGCTCGGTCTTTGGCTCCACGGCTTCCTTATCCTGGATTTCCAGCAAAAGCTGAACATGGTTGGATGTCGTGCCCAGCAAGACCACCTTGCCTGCCACCTCCACCAGATGGAGCGCAGCCGACCGGGTGGGGAAAAGATAGAGCGTTTCTACCAGGCGCATCGAGGAGCTGCGCGCCCCTTTCTGCGGCAGCCATCCCGCCATGGGTCTGGTCTTCATCTGCCTCAAGGCCCAGACCGACCCGATGATCAGGACGCAAACCACCGTCAGGCTTCCCGCGATCCGGCGAAGCGAGGTGTCGTCCCGGTTCGCCTGGGCCTCCTGGCGCAGCAGTTCGTCATAATCCTGGGGCGGTGCGTTCGGCGATGTCTGGGCGGCAGCGACCGGAGCTTTCGCTGCCGGAGACGAAGGCTGCCGAACATTCGCCGGAGCAGCGGCGGCAGGGCGGACCGGAGGATCGGCAAGGGCGGATCCCGGGATATTTTCAGGGGCTTGCGCTTTCGACGGCTGTGGCGAGGTTGCAGAGATACCCGGTCCGGCTGGCACAGGCACTGCGACAGGGGTTTCTTCGCGAACGGTCGGCCTGGAGGCATCAGGCTTTCGCACAGACGGTCTCTCGGCGGTCTTGACGGCAGGCACAGCAGGACGGTTCGGCGACGCCGGAAGGGCAACGCTGCCTGAAGGGATCGAGCGGCCCGGGGGCAGTTGGATTTTCAGCCGTATCCCGGCGAAGACCTTATTGGGGTTGGGAATGCTGGCCCGGTTGTCCTGGATCAGCTTGCTCAGACTGATACCGTGTTTGCGGGCGATCTCCTCCAGGCGGTCGCCGCGCCGGGTGATGTAGGCTAGGGTTTCGCTCCAGACTGGCAGGGCCAGCACAAAGGCCAGGATAGCTGCCATAATGTATAACTTCAAGCCCAAAAACTTGCTCATTCTCCATTCCTCAGGCCGCTGAGCCTTTCCATCGGGGAGAGGATTTCGGTCACACGGATGCCGAAGTTATCCTCGATAACCACCACTTCCCCTTTGGCGACCAGCTTGCCGTTGACCAGCAGATCGACCGGCTCCCCGGCCACCTTGTCCAGTTCCACCACCGAGCCTGTCCCGAGTTCCAGAATATCCTTGATCAGCATCTTGACCCGCCCCAGCTCCACACTGACCTCCAGCGGGATATCCATGAGCAGGTTCAGCCCCGCCGGGTAGGAGGGAGCCGCCGGGGCAGGGGCGTGGCTCATGGAAGGCCCCCCGCCGATGGGCGCGAACTGCATGGTCTGGGCCGGTTGAGGGTTGCTCTGTGGCGATGAACCGAACACAGCCATAGAATCCGGATCCTTTCGCGCGGCCTCCGGTTGAGACGGGGCCGTATCAGTCAGAAAGGGCGCAAAAAAGTCCGGCGAAGCCAGCAGCCACGCCTCGGCGTCCAGGACGCCGGGGATGCTGATGGCAAGCGGAACCTGCACGATGGCCGGGGCGTTCTGAAGGCCGGCGGGCAGGTTGATCGCCCCCATTTCCGTTTCGACCGATAAGATGCTTACCAGGTCGCTGAAGCTGTTGGTCAGGGCGTTCGACATCCCGCCCACCAGGGTACGCATGATCTCTCCCGCGCCGCCCGTATGCAGCTCGGTTCCGCTGCCCATCGAACTGCCGTCTCCGCCGAGGAGGATATCGGCCAGCACCAGGGCGTCGTTCTGCTGGAACATAAAAACCATCGGATGGGCCGGGAAGAGGGAAAGCAAAAAGGTGGTCTGACAGACCGGCTGCGGGATATTGAGCGATTGGGCCGACTGTATCACGGCCCCAATGGCGTTCAGCCAGACCTCCCGGTTCATCATCTCCGAAAGAGCCAGGGCCGCTGAAGAACACCAGGCATCCTGAAACGAGTTCACCCGGTCCAGTTCCTTCGAATCGAGCGATATGATTTGCCCGTCGGGCAGTCTTTCCGGCATCAGCTCTCCTCATCCGCCACAACGGCGTTCACGCAAATCGCCAGCTTCTTATCCTTGACCCCGGGACGAGCCAGGAACTTGACCTTCCCCCCGATCATCACATTCACCGGGTCGGTGAGCCGGCTGTCCAGGCGGATCGTATCCCCCACCTGAAGGTTCAGGAAGTCCTCCACCGTCACCTTCGCCGTACCGAGCCGCACCACGCAGGGGATATGCGTGGTCCGGAGCCGCCGGGCCAGGAGCGCGGAGTGGGGGGAAACCTCCTGGCGGTTGTTGTTCGCCAGCCACCGCTGGGTGGTCAGTTTGGACATCACCGGCTTGAGCATCAGGTAGGGGATGCACAGGCTCATCGCCCCGCGGTTCTCGCCTACCTTCAGCTCGAAGAGGATGGAGACCACGATTTCGTTCGGGCTGGCAATGGTAACGAACTGCGGGCTGGTTTCCATGACCTCCTTGACCGGCTGGATCTCGATGATGTTTTCCCAGGCCGTCTGGAGTTCTTTCAAAGCTTTCCCGGTGATGGTGTCAGTGATCGTTTTCTCGATCTCGGTCAGGTCTTTGGACCGCTTGATGGCATGGCCCGGCCCTCCCAGCAGCCGGTCGATCATCCCGTAGATGATATCGAAATCGATCTCCAGGATGGTCTGGCCGGACAGCGGGGGCAGGCTGACGATATTGATGACCGAGTTGGAGAGGGAGCGGATGTACTCGTCATAGGGAACCTGCTCCACAGAGATCAGGTCCAGATGCACCAGGGCGCGGAGGTAGGCGGACAGCGAGGACGCCAGGAGCCGGGCGAAGGTTTCATGCACCACCTGAAGGGTGCGGAGCTGGTCTTTGGAAAACTTGTCCGGCCTGCGAAAATCGTAGATTTCATAGGAGACCGGCTTCTTGTCCTCCCGCCTCATCGGGCGCAGGTCGTCTTTGGGCATATCCGGCTCCGCCGTCACCTCATTGGTCGCCAGCGAAGAGAGCAGGGCTTCGATTTCAGCTTGAGACAGAATTTCATTCATTGCGGCTTCAAAACCTTCGGTTCGGTTTCGGGAGGACGGATGGCCGCACCCTCATCGGCGGGTTTCCCCAGATATGCGGACAGGTAGGCGCGATGGATCGCACCTACCTTGTCCGTATCTCTCTACAGGCCGTTTTGCCTGAATCTCCCTGTTAAAAATACCAGGTTTTTTATCGACAGCGCAACTTGCCTTTGTGCCCAAGGCAAATTGTGCGTTTTTCTACTGGGTCACGAAGGAGGTAAAATACACCTCGGTCACCGGCTCCTCGTCCTCTTCGGCACCGAGGGCCTTGTTGATGGCTTCCTTCAGCTCCTTTTTGAGCTTCTGGATGCCGGTCGCCGCCTGGAGGTCGTCGAACCCCTTGTGGCTCAAGGTCAGCACCACCGCGTCCTTGATGATCGGAACCTCCTCCTTGGATTTTTCTTCCGAGGAGCCTGCCTCCAGTTCCACGGTGACATTGGCCCTGAGGTAGTGTGTCGCGCCTCCGGAGAGGTTCACGGTGAACTCGCCCAGGTCGACCTTCGGCCCGAGTTCGCTCTTTTCCACCTTCTGATGCTTCTTTTTTCCGCCCTTGCCCTCGGGGTCGCTGGTTCCGGCCTTCCGGGTAAACATGAAGGCCCCAACCGCCCCCAGCAGCAAGGCGATGCCGATGAGCATCATTTTATTCGGCGTTTTTTTCTTCGCTGCGCTGTCTGTCATGTCCTGCTTCCTTCCCTGGATTGCTTGCCCGGTCTCCCTCCGGGCGGGCTGCCTCGCCGGCGTTCAAAATGACGATATCCACCCTCCGGTTTTTAGCGCGATTGGCATCGCTGGTGTTGAGAGCCAGAGGGCGGGTATCGGCATAGCCGGTAGCCGCAAGCCGATCCGGCGAGATGCCGGATCGGATCAGGTAGTAATAGACATTAGATGCCCGTGTCATCGATAATCTGAAGTTATCATGAAACTGCGCGTTCCGCACGGGCAAATTGCAGGTATGTCCCTCTACCCGAATATGGTTGCTCATTCCTTTGAGCAATTTTCCGATTTTATCGAGAACCTCACCGATTTTAGGCTTGATATCCGCGCTGCCCATATCGAACAGCACGTGATCGGTTGCCAGAGTGATCACCAGGCCCCGCTCATCCTCATGGACACTGAGGGCTTCTTTCAGCTTTTTGTCCTGGATATACTTATTGACCAGCTTTTCTGTTTGGACCAGCCCGGAGCTTTTATCCATTCCTTGCGGGGCGATATCGGGCTTTGTGCTGTCCGAGGAGCCTCCCCCGAAGGGAGACGGGCCTCCGCCGGTCAATACGCCCCCGAATCCGCCTCTGACTGAAAGGGCCAGGTCGTGGAATTTCTGGTTGTTGACGATGGACATGGAGTAGAGCATCATGAAAAAGGCGACCAGCAGGGTGATCATATCCGCATAGGTCAGCAGCCACCGTTCCTCGTTGTCATGGCCCCCAGCCGACTTTTTCTTTTTGCCTGCCATACGCTCCTAGTCCTCGGTTTTGGCGCTCGCGATGGAATTTCTGACCTTCGGGGCGAGGAAGGCTTTCAGCTTGTCCGCCACGATGCGCGGGTTGTCGCCGGACTGGATGGAGAGGATACCTTCCACCATCATCTCCCGGATTAGGATTTCATCCGCACTCCGGTGGTGCAATTTCTTTCCCAGAGGCAGGAAGATCAGGTTGGCCGAGGAGACACCGTAAAGGGTGGCGATAAAGGCCCCGGCGATGGCAGGCCCCATGCTGCCCGGATCGCTCAGGTTATGGAGCATATGAACCAGCCCCATCACCGTTCCGATAACCCCCAGCGTCGGGCCGAAGCCTCCGGCGGTCGAGAAGACGCTCTCCCCCATCTTGTGTCGCTCCTCCAGGAAGGCGATATCCGTTTGCAGGATTTCGCGCACCACCTCCGGGTCTGTCCCGTCGATAGCCAGGTTGATCCCCTTTTGCAGAAACTCGTCCTGGATGCCCCGGGCCTCCTCTTCCAGCACCAGCAGCCCTTCGCGTCGGGCTTTTTCGGCAAACGAAACGAGCAAACCGATAATTTCACCGGGGTCGACATGTTTTCCGATGAAGGCGTGTTTCATGATCATCGGGATGCCGACGATCTGCTGGAGCGGAAAACACATCATGGTGGCGCCCAACGTCCCTCCGAAAACCAGAATGGCAGCCGGGATATTGATCAAGCCCGCCGGGTCTCCTCCTTCCATAATCATCGATCCCAGAAGAGCGCCCCAGGCCAGAATCATCCCGACGATGGTCGCCAGATCCATCCTATCCTCCGAATACTTATCGTCTTTCCGCCAGGGCTGCAAGGCGCGGCAGCCCCGCGCCAGGGGCCGCTACCCCTGTGTCGCGATTCCAAGCCCTGTTAATAAACGTCACCGCTATTCAGCCCGTCTCTTCTTGCAGGCCGTCTTCTTCCGGCAGGGGCCGGACGATCAACGGGCCGACCTCTTTGCGGTACTCCACGACCTTCGTAATCACCTCATCCAGCGTTTCACGGACCAGAAGCTTCTTGCCGTTGACCAGAGTGATCATGGTATCGGGGGAGGCTTCCACCAGTTCGATCAGGTCGGCGTTCACCGCCAGCACGTGCGTTGTGTTGAAACGGGTTACTTTAATCACCGCAGGTTCCTCATATCGCAGGGGCGGCCCAGCGGGCCGCCCCTGCGACTCATGCTACCGCTTCAGGGACAGCAGGTCTTGAAGCATCTCATCGGATGTGGTGATCACGCGGGAGTTGGCCTGGAAACCGCGCTGGGTGACGATCATGTTGGTGAATTCGTTCCCCATATCCACATTGGACATTTCCAGGAAGCCGACGCTGATTTTCCCGCTCCCGCCGGACGCGGCGGTGGTCACCTGGGGCAGGCCGGAGTTGTTGGATTCCTGGTAGGCGTTTCCCCCCAGCTTGAGCAGCCCTGCAGGGTTGCTGAAAGTCGCCAGGGCGACGCGGCCCAAGGGCCGGCCCATATTGTTGCTGAAAAGGCCGGTGATCAACCCATCCTCCCCGATATTGAAGGATTCCAGGGTTCCCAGCGAGAAGCCGTCCTGCCTCTGCGCGTTCACCGTCGTCCCTCCCGAAAGCTGGGTGAGATGGGAGAAATCCAGTTCCGCGTCGAGAGGGCTGGATGCGCCGTTGGTCAGGGCCATCGAGATGCGGCCTGTATTGGGATCCGCCGGGTTGGCGGTCTGGGTAGCCGTCCAGGCTCCTTCGGCGTTGAAGCTGGCCGTGCCGTTGCCCAGGGCGACGCCGTTGCTCTGGGCGCTCCAGTCCCAGGTGGATCCGCCGCCTGCCGCCGGGGTATGGTTGGAAAAGGTCAATTCAACCAAATGATCGATCCCCAGGGAGTCGAAGATGCGAACCGAGGTGGTGTAGGTATAGGCGGCGTCCGCGTCGGCGTCGAGATTGCCGACATATTCCACATTGTCGGTCGCCTGCGAGGAAGTCATCGCCCCGACCGGAATGGAGAGCGCGGAAGCGGCTGTTACGGGAATCGAGGTATCGATAGCGCCGTTGGCGTCGGGCTGCCATCCGAGCAGCTTCATGCCGGTGGCGCTGTTCACGAGCGTTCCGTTCGCATCGAGGCTGAAGCCGCCATCGCGAGTGTAGAAAGCATTCGATCCGTCGCTGATCATGAAGTAACCGTTTCCCTGGATCGCCAGGTCGGTCGCTTTGTTGGTTTCCTGAAGCCCGCCCTGGTTGAGCAGGGTATCGATGCCGCCCATCGCCATCCCCAGGCCGATCTGGGCAGGGTTGACGCCGCCCGTGCCTCCCGAGATGGGGCTGGACGCCCCGCGCAGGTTCAGGGAAAGCATATCCTGGAAGGTCACGCGCCCCGCTTTGTAGGCGGTAGTGTTGACATTGGCGATATTGTTGCCGATGACATCCATGCGGCTCTGGTGCGCCCTCAGGCTGGCGACACCGGTAAATAGAGACTGAATCATTGTTGACCTCCGTGTGAGATGCGGCACCTGCCTCTGTCGTTCGGCAGGCTGCGGGCCTCCTCGCTTCTCGAAAGGTCCGGCCCGTGCGTTTTGCGTTATACGATCACCGCGCTGTCGATGTTGGTAAAGACGTTTTCCTTCAGATTCGAACCGTCGATGGCGGTGATCACCGTCCGGTTCCGAATGCTGACCACCAGGGCCAGGTCGTCCTTCAAGACCAGAGATTCCTGGGAGCCTTTGGCGGCGGCCTTCTCGACCCCGCGCTGGATGCGGGCCATGTCCTGACCGCTCAGCCGGATCTGGCGCGAATCGAGCCGGGACTGGGCGTGGGCGGAGAACTTCACCCCCTGCCGGGCCACCTGCTCCTGAAGGATTTCCTGGAAGGACAGCCCCCGGATTTCCTGCGGCCTTGTTTGCGGCTTCGCCGCGCCCGCCTGCGGGATGATCGGCGTCGGATTGAAACGAATGGGGTCTTCCATGGAACGCTCCTTCGTGCCCTAGTAGACCTGGATCACGTCTTCAGGCTTGTACGCCTGGTTGTTGACGATCAGCGAGAACTTTCCGTTCTGCCGGTTGACTGCCTGGACGATGCCTGTGACCGCTTCCGCCTCCTTGTCGGGCTGCACCAGAACCTGCTTGCCGATCAGAGAGGCCATCTGCCCCAGTTCTCCCTGCCCCGAATAGGTCTTGAAGCTGGTGTTCAGGTTTCGCATCTCCTCCAGCGAGGTGAACTGGGCCAACTGCCCCAGGAACTCCGTATCTGCCGTCGGATTGAGCGGGTCCTGATGGCTGAGCTGGGCGATGAGGAGCTTCAAAAAATCCTCCTGCGTCACCTCGCCGCTGCTTTTGACGCCGTTTCCGGCAGAGGACTGTGCGGCAGACGCCGTTCGGCTGATTTGCATGGTTCCCTCCTTTCATACGGTGTAATCGATGGCCTGCTGCGAAAGGGCCGCCTGCTGGATCGACCCAATGGCGACGGCCTCCCGGGTCTTGCTCCAGGATGCGCCGTGCCTGCCCGGCTTCGGCTGGCTCCACGCCTGCCTCTGGCCGAACCCGTGCTGCTGCACCGAAACCTGCACGCCCCCCAGGGCGATGTTCCTTTCGGTCAGCATGTTCCGGAGCTGCGGCTGGCTCGTTTCCAGGATTTCCTTCACCCCGGAGTGCGCTGTATCGAAGCGAAGCCACAGTTCGCCTCGCTCCGCCTGAACCGTCAGACGAATCTCGCCCAGATGTTCGGGGCTGAGTTTGAGAACGATCTCCTGCCTC
Organism: Armatimonadota bacterium; assembly: GCA_020846535.1. Classification (GTDB taxonomy): domain Bacteria; phylum Armatimonadota; class JADLDR01; order JADLDR01; family JADLDR01; genus JADLDR01. The sequence continues at coordinate 17,818 of JADLDR010000141.1, forward strand.
GCGCCGTTTTTCGGCAGGGCAACCAGCCTGTCCGCGATCTGCCCGAACAGCACGTTTCGGTCCGCTTCGGCGCGGGGCGCAGCCCCGGCCGACTCCGCTTTCGCGGCTCCTGACTGTCCGGCTGTGCCTGTCCACACCGCTTCCGGGATCACCGGCTCAAAGGCATCGGCTTTCGCCTTGCCCTCCGGCTGAACGCCTTTGACGCTTGCTTCGACGCTCGAAGGCCCGGCGGCGGGCGAGGGATAGCTTTCCAGCTTTTCGGCAGCGCGGAGAAGGGCGTTTGCGTCCCATCCGGCCAGCAGAGACCCCTGCTGAGGCCGCGGCGAACGGCCTCTCCCTTGTATTATCGGCATTGCCGCCGTTTTCATTATAGGCTCCCGAACGCCGATTTCCGCCTCCGGCCTATCCAACTGTGCGCGTACCTCCGGGCGGCCTGGCTGCGCTGACGCGCTGCGCGAGGGCCGGGCTTCCAGCATGGTCCGGGCCGGAGAATGTGCCTCGCTCCTTCGCCCGAATTCCATCAGGCGGCTTTCCACCGGAACGGTTCTCCCGGAAAGCATCTCCGTCGCCGCCGTCCGGCTGCCGAACCAATCGGCCATCCGGATTCCCGACTGCGCCGCCTCTTTCCCTTCGGAAAGCGAAACGCTCCGGGTTCCCGGCTCCACCGGCTGTTGAACCGCCCGGCTGGCAGGCACGGCGTCTTCCGCAACCACCGGCTTCCGATCCGGCGCGAAGGTCTGCGCTTTCACAGCCTTCAAAGGCGCTTCCCCTTCCGCAGGCTGCTGCTCGGATGCCTGGCTGGAAGGCTGCGCCGCCACAGGCTCCCTGCCCGCGCGCTCCGGCGCAGCCACCTCTGCAATCGACGGCTTCGCATGAACCACCGGAGGCCGCTTCGCCGATCCCTCTGTCTTCATGGATTCAGGGACAATAGGATCGCTGCCCGCCTTCAGGGGAGCCATTGGATTGCGATTCATCTCAGAGGCTGGCCTGTCCTGAACGCTCGTCATCGGAACTTCCGGGAATGACTCGGCGGGGCTATCGCCGGCTGTCTGCTGCGAAACGCCAGGCTTAGCTACCGCTTCCGATGCCGGCATGTCCATCGGTGCGGCTTCAGGTTGCCGGGGAGCCTTATGTGCATTTCCCCTCGGCTCAGGCGCTCTTGCAGGCCGCGTTTCGGTCGCTTTCATCTCAGCCGATACAACGCCTTGCTTGCGCTCGGAAACCAGCTCGGTCAGTTGCGCAACCGGCTTTTCCGGTAGTTCGGATACCGGCCCGGCCTGATTCGGTGATGACTGCGCTTCGGGAAATCGGGCCGCTACCTGCGAGACAGCCTCACTTTCTGTCCGCTCAGTGAAAGCCGCTTTGGCAGGCGGAACGGTTCGCACGGCTGCCGCCTGCGGTTCGGGAAGGCGCATCTCCAACTTGCCGGATATTGCATCCGGCGCGCCCTGCGCCTCGCGAATCTGACCGGGATCCATGATGGTCTCTCGCCCTGATTCGGCTACGGCTGGCCCTGCTTCAACGACAGGCATTCCCACCCTTTCCATCTCAACCTGCCCGCTTTGCATCAAGCGGCTTGCGCCAACCGATTCCTGCGGCGGATCGCCTGCCGAAACAGGGCGGGTTTCCGCCTGCGGCACCGGAGCGATATCGGCTTCCGGAGCCACCGAAATCATCGGGCTGTAGGCCGGCTTCAGGCTTTCCTGGCCGGACGCAGACGCGATCTCGACTTTCATCTCTCTCAAGACCTGCACATCGGGCATAGCGATGGCATCGCCACGCTCGCCCTCGCCAGCCTGCCGGATGCCGGGCTCGATGCTGACAGCTTCCGCTACAGGCTTTTGCCGGGGCGCAGCGATTTCGCCTGCCTCGGCAGGAGCCGTCTGAGGCGGAACATCCGCGCCCTGACTCTGAGCTATCCCATGGCGGCTATCAGTGAAAGAGATCGGCTGAGGGACAGGCTCGGTCTTCGGCGCGTTGTCAGAGGTCGCCGCTGGCTGCCATCGGGCCGCAACGCCTTCAGGCGGCGTGACATAAACGGCCTTTACTGCCGGCGCAGGTTCTTCCGGCAGTTTGCCAGACTGTGTTCTGACGGGGGCGGCCTTGCCTGGCGCAGTTTCCCCCTGTTCGGGCGATTGCGTCCGGGAAGGAGCGATACTCTCTGCCCTTACTTCCTTACTCGCCGGAAGGAAAGGGATTCGATCATTTGCCGGAGGCAGAGAATCCTGCACAGACAATACAGGCTGAGCATCCGCCTCTGCCGGGGGCAGCGCCCGGAACTGAGCCGGGGCCGCATCCAGGGAAACACCCTCTTCCACGCTCCTTGTCTCGACAGGCATAGCTGCCGCCTGCCAGATTTCCGAGGACACAAAGGCGACTACCATCACCTCCGGCAATATCTCCTTCGCTGCCTTTGCCGGATCGGGCCGTTTCATCTCGTCTGCGACAGGCTCGGCGGAGGACTCCCCGGCGGTTTCATCAACCCTGTCGGGATCCGTTTTCCTAACCACGGGTTCGCTGTCAGCCGGATCGATGACAGGCAGGCGGGCTGCAACCGTCTCTTCCGCCGGTTCCAAGCTCATCCCGGAGATGACAGCCTCAGCGATGGGCGCAGCCTCTTCGGCTCGCGCCTCGTTCGTTAAAGGAGCCGCCTCTTGCATCGCTTCAGGCGTCTCTTCCGTTATCGGCGGAAATGCCTGCCGGATCGTTTCAGTCGCTTCCTCCGGCGAAAGGCTGGCACCGGGATCAGGGTCGCCCTGAGCCGCCACAGGCAGACCGATGCCTTCGACAGGCAGGAGGACTTTCACCTGTCTTTCCGGCAAAAGGGGGATCGTCCCAGGCCATGAGCCTGTTTCCGCCGCTTTGCCGGGCAGCGCCATCCCTTCTTTCCCCAGGGTATCCTGATAGAGTTTCAGGAAGTCCCCGCTGGCGGGCCGGGGAACCGCGCCTACCGGCTCTGCAGAGAAAGCCATCGTTTCTATGGGAAACATGATTTCCATATCATTTCACCTCCTTACCAGAGGAATGGTTTCCAATCCGATTATCGGCAGAAGAGGGCCGAATATTTAGCGCACATTAGAGACCGCCTCGCAGGAATGTAGTGGCGAGCGTAGCTGTCCGCTTTATGCGTTTACGGGCGCGTCCAGGCGGATCGTCTGGAGAGGATCATTGCCGGGAGAGCATCCGCGTCAGGCGGGCAGCCCGGTCTGAGGGGAGTTGGGGAAGGATGCCGCCGACCTGCTTTTCCTTCATTTTCACCAGGAGGGCAGCCACCTCGGTATCGTTCATGCGGGCAAAGATTTTGGAGGCGTCTTCCGGGGCCATCTTGTCATAGATACGGACCAGGCGGGCCAGGGGATCGGGCTTGGTGGCCTCTTCCGCGCCGGCGGGTTCCGCTTTGCTCATCCGGATTCTCTGCTGGGCGACTTCCTGCTCGCGCCGCACCAGGTCGGCCTCGCGATCCTCCAGGGCTTTGCGGTCCTTGTCCAGTTTGCCTTTTTCGCCCTGGAGCGGATCGGCGGCCTCGGAGGGCTTGCCGGGGAGGGCGGCGGTTTTCGGAGCCGGGCGGTAAAGTTTCAGGATGGTCAGGGCCTTTGCCATGACCGGCGATTTGGCGGCCAGGCGGTCTACCTTGACGATCCTGAAAAACATCAGGGCATAGGCGGCCCCGAGGAGGATGCCGAGAAAGAGGACGACGAAAACCAGGCGTTTCATAGGGCCGGTGTTTCGGCGCTGCCACCGCCTCGGTAGCGTATGGTGGCGATCTCATCGAGAAAGTTTTGTTCTACTTTTTGTATGAAACTTAGATATTCCAGGCGTTCGTGTTCTTTCATCTTGTCCATGACCTTCCGATTCTTGAGGGCTTCGACAAAAGACTTACGCTTTTCTTCGGTCGCCTCGGCCAACGCCCTCACCCGCTCCGTCTGGACGGCGATCACCGATTCCAGGGCCTCCCGATAGTGTTCATAGGCAGACACGGCCCGGATATCGAGGATGCCTTGATGCACTCCGCTCAGGGTGTCCAGCGATTCACGGTGGTAGCGGCGCATTTCCTCCAGCCGTTCCTCGGCTTCGCGCTGCGCGGATAGGGCTTCGGCAAACCGCTCCTGGGCAAGCCGCTCCTGAATCTCCCGAAATTCCAGGACCTGCTCGAAGCGGAAGCGGAATTTACGCATCGGCGAACAGCCCTTCCAGACAGCCTACCGTTTCTTCGTACCGGCTGCGCTCCTCCACATCCTGGCAGAGAAAGGCCCTGACCGCTTCGATCCTCTCCCGCGCATAATCGATGCGGGGATTGCTGCCTGCCACATAAGCCCCGATGTTGATCAGGTCTTCCGCCTCGTTGTAGGCGGCAAGAACGCTCCTCAGGCGGCCCACCGCCTCGCGGTGTTCGGGCAAAGTCACTTCCGGCATAACGCGGGAAACGCTGTTCAAGATATCGATGGCCGGATAATGGTTCCGGGAGGCAAGATCGCGGGAAAGGACGATATGCCCGTCCAGAATGCCTCGGGCGGCGTCGGCTATCGGCTCGTTCATATCGTCGCCGTCCACCAGAACGGTATAGAGGCCGGTAATCGTCCCCTTTTCGGAGGTTCCGGCCCGCTCCAGGAGGCGGGGCAGAAGGGCGAAAACCGAAGGGGTGAAGCCCCTGGTGGTCGGCGGCTCCCCGATTGCCAGCCCTATTTCCCGCTGGGCCATCGCAAAGCGCGTCACGGAATCCATCATCAGCATCACGTCCTGCCCCTGGTCGCGGAAATACTCGGCGACAGCGGTCGCCACGAATGCGGCCTTCAGGCGCACCAGGGCGGGCTGGTCGGAGGTCGCGACCACCACCACGGAACGCTTCATGCCCTCTTCGCCCAGGTCGCGCTCGATGAAGTCGCGCACCTCCCGCCCGCGTTCTCCGGTCAGGGCGATGACGTTCACATCGGCCCGGGTGTTACGGGCGATCATCCCTAAAATGGTGCTTTTTCCCACGCCGGAGCCTGCGAAAATGCCCATCCGCTGCCCCTTTCCGCAGGTCAAAAGCCCGTCGATAGCCCGGATGCCGAGTTGAAGCGGCTCGTGGATGCGCTGGCGCTTCAGCGAGTGGGGCGGGACGGCATTGATGGGATAATAGCCTTCCGCGATGATTTCCGGCCCGTCGTCCATCGGGCGGCCCAGACCGTCGAAGATGCGGCCCAAAAGATTGCGGCCCACCGGCACGGAAAGGGCGTGCCCGGTCGCCACGACTTCGCTGCCGGGCTTGATCCCATCCATCTCCCCTAGGGGCATCAGCAGCACTTTATTGTCACGGAATCCGACCACCTCCGCATCCATCGGCGGGCGCGTCCGGTTGTAGTGGATCAGGCACCGCTCCCCGATCTGCGCGGGCGGCCCCAGAGATTCGATCACCAGGCCGATCACCTGACTGACCTTCCCGTTGACGCTGACGGCATCGAGCCTCCTGAGCGCCTGAAAATGCCTCTCCAGGTTCAGGCCGCCGGACGATTTCGGGATGATGGGAAACTGGATTTTATGGGCGTTTTTCACGATAGCTCACAGCAATACGGGAGCCGTAGGGGCAGACCTGTGTGTCTGCCCTGTTCTTCAATTCGGAGGTGCTGATTCAGCCCCTTACGCCTCCAGAAGCGTCCTTTCGATCTGCTCCAGTTGGGTTTCCAGGCGGGCATCGATGTTGCCGGAGTCGGTTTCGACCAGACAGCCTCCGGGGCCGATACGCTGGTCATCCAGGATCTCCAGGTGTTCGATGCCGTCCAGAAGGGCGATGATCTGCTCGCGGCGCTCCTTGACATGGGAGAGGTCGGCGATATTGACCCGGACGCGGATGCGCTCCTTGTTGGTGACGCGGCGAAGGGCATGCCCGACCACCCCCATCACCAGCTCGGGATTGGCGGCGGATTCGTCGCGCAGCACCTTGCGAGCGATTTCCAGCACCAGGCGGATGACTTCCGGCTCCGTCTCCGCCAGGATGCGCTCCCGTTCGGACAGGATGCTCCCGATGAAAGCCTCGATATCGGAACGCAGGGAGGACAGGTAGGCTTCCTGGGCGCTCTCGCACCGGTCGGCGGCCTCCCGGTAGCCCTGATCGGAACCGGCGCGGTAGCCTTCCTGAAGGCCCTCCTCGCGGGCGGTCCGGCGGATGGATTCGGCCTCCTGGCGGATTTCCTCCATAATCCGGGCTTCCAACTCCTGGCGCATGAGGATGCGCTCCTCTTCCAGGGCTTTGGCGATCTGGAGCGAGCTGGCGGATTCGGCTCCATCCATGCCCCCCGGCACGGCCTCTGTGGCGAGGACGCGCACATCGCCCAGAACGTCCGTCAGGCGAGCGTAGCGCGGCTGCTGGCCTGCTTTGATGACTTTAGACAACAATTTCATCGCCTCCGCCGCGGGCGATCACGATCTCGCCCGCCTCTTCCAGCTTGCGGATGATATTGACGATCCGCTGCTGGGCCTCTTCCACGTTCCGCAAGCGCACCGGCCCGGTGAACTCCATTTCTTCTTTGAGCATGGTGGCGGCCCGTTCGGACATATTGCGGAATATCTTGTCCTGCACGGTCTCCCCGACACCCTTGAGCGCCAGGCCGAGTTCCTTGTTATCGACCTCGCGAAGCAACTGCTGGATCTCGCGGTCGCCCAGGAGAACGATATCCTCGAAGACGAACATGAGCTTTTTGACCTCTTCGGCCAGTTCCGGATTGTTCTCGCTCAGGCTTTCCAGGATCGTTTTCTCTGTACTCCGGTCGACCCAGTTCAGGACTTCCACCAGCGATTTCACGCCGCCCGCCTGGGACAGGTCCTGGGAGATCACCGAAGAGAGCCTTCTTTCCAGAACCCGCTCTACCTCACGGATGACCTCCGGCGGGGTTCTGTCCATGATAGCGATTCGGCGGGCGACCTCGGCCCGCAGTTCGTGCGGCAGGCCGGACAGCACCTGGGCCGCCTGGTTGGAAGAGAGATAGGCCAACACCAGGGCGATGGTCTGCGGGTGCTCGTCCTGGATAAAGCTGAGCAGTTGGCTGGGATCGGTCTTTTTCATGAAGTCGAAGGGCAAGACCTGCAAGGTCTGGACAACCCGGTTCAGGATTTCGGAAGCTTTGGTCGAGCCGAAGGCTTTCTCGAGAGACTGGCGGGCATACTCGATGCCGCCCTGGGAGATGAACTCCTGGGCGATGCAGAGTTCCCGGAACTCGCCGACCACCTCTTCTCGCACATCCGGTGACACCCGATCCAGACGTGCGACCTCCAGAGTCAGTTGCTCCACCTCGTCTTCCTGAAGGTGCTGGAGTACCTTGCCGGAGACATCCGGCCCCAGGGTCACCAGCAGCACCGCCGCCTTTTGTTTGTTGGGGATGCCTACCTGTCTTGCCATAATTATCTCTTCTCCTCAGCCAGCCAGCCCTTCAGCAGGAGAGCCACCATTTCAGGCTTCTGGCTTGCCAGGTCCGCGATCTCGCGCAGGTCGGAATCTTCCTTCAGGGCGATTTCGGTATGGTCTTTGTTCTTATCCTCAAGCTGCGCCGTCGCCTGCTGCATCAGGGCTTCGAGGGACACCGGCTCTGCGGGCAGGGCCATCTGTTCGGCTGCCAGATCTTCCAGGGGCCTGCGGCGGGTCATCCGCCAGAGGGCGAAGGCGAAGACCAGCACCAGAACGGTCGGGACGGCTTTCGCCAGCATGTCCTGAATCTGCTGCCACCTTTCCTGCTTGGCGAGATCGAGGTTCCGCTGCTTCTCCGCATCCCGGTTGAAGGGAATGGCGGCTACCGTGACATTGGTCGCCTCCGTGCCGGTCGCCAGGGTGACGAACTTGTTCACGGTGGCGATCAGGTCGCGGTTGATCTCCTTCTGGCCCGAATCGACTAGAACCGCCACCGACAGCTTTTCGAGGTTGCCGGGGGCCGTGACCTTTTTCTCGACCGTATAGGAAGTGTTATAGTTGACGATCTCATCGCTGCGTTTCTGCGTCGAATTGCCGCCGGTCGCCTGCGGGTAGGAGGGGGTTGCCATAGAACCGGCTACATTGGATGCGGTTCCGGGGATGCCGCCTTCGATCCCTCCCTGCCCTTTGAAGTTTTCCTCTGTGGTCTGCTGGCTTTCGACCACACCGTGGTCGGTTCCAGCTACGGGCTGGTAAGTTTTCTTTTCCGTCTCCTGACGGTCGAAGTCGAGGTCGGCGGAAACCTGCACCTGGGCGTTGCCTTCTCCCAGAACTCGATCCAGGGTGCGCTGGATCTTGCCGGACATCTCCTTTTCGTAAGTGCGCCGGGCTTCCAGTTGGGTCATGGCGGAAGCGGTCAGGCCGCCGCTCTCACCCGCCTCGGAGCCGTCATAAAGAGTTTCCCACTGGGAATCGGTGATGCGGATATTTTCGCCCTTCAGTCCCTCCACGCTGTGGGAGATGAAATAAACGGCGGAGCGCACGTCCTGCCTGGAGATTTCCTGACCGGGCTTGAGGGTGAGCATCACCGCCGCCTTCGCGTCCTCTTCCTTATCGGTATAAAGGCTCGGTTTGGGCTGGGTGATCATTACGGAGGCGCGGCGGACGCCCTCGATCTGTTCCAGGGTGCGGCTGATCTGGCCCTCCAGAGCACGCTTATACTGGATATCCTGCATCTTCTCGGACATGCCCAGAGCGGGCTTATCGAGGGCCTCCATGCCGATGACGCCCTTTTTGCTAGGCAGCCCTTCCCCTGCCAGCCGAAGGCGGGTTTCGTCTACCTTCTGGGAGGCGACGCGGATCGCCTGGCCGCCCCGGTCGAGTTTGTAGGGAACGCCCATTTCGTCCAGTCGGTTGATAATCTGAGAGGCGTCTTCGGAGTCGAGGTTGCTGTAAAGAGGGGCCATTTCGGGGGAACGACCAAAGGAGGCGAAGGCCCCCAGCATCGCCACCAGCATGACGGCGATGCCTGCCGTGATCGCCCGGTTCTGGCCGGACAGTCCGCCCCAGAATTGCAGGATTTGCTCCCGCGTACGGTTGAGAAATTCGCCCATAGCTCCAATCTCATCGCGCGAAACGAGCCATCCCTGGTCTTCCGGCGTCTTTTCGGTTGTTTCAGGGCGCATCCTGCGCCCGGGGATATGTCCTATCTCCTGAGGAAGCGGTTATGCCATTACACCTGCATCCGCATGATTTCCTGAACGGCATCCACTACCTTGTTGCGAACCTGAAGAGTAAGCTGCATAGCAAGACTGGCTTCCTCCAGAGCCATCATGACCTGGTGAATCTCCTGCACCTCACCGGTGGCGTATGCCTGCTGCATCGCCTGGCCGCGCTTCTGGAGCGCATCCACTTCGCCCAGGGCGTTTCCCAGTACTTCCGCAAAGGAAGGGACGGAGGACTCGGTTTCCGGCGAGGGGGAGGGGTCGGGCGCTGGGGCGAACGGGCCGAGGCCGGGCACATTCAGGGCCATTACCAGAGGCGCGTCCGGGCCTTCGATACGCATGGCTTACTCTCCTATTTCCCGATTTCCAGGGACTTCATCGCCATCGTCTTGGCGGCGTTCACGGCGGCGATATTGGCTTCATAGGCGCGGGTGGCGGAAATCATGTCCACCATTTCGGTCACCACATTCACGTTCGGATAGGTGACATAGCCTTTGGCGTCCGCATCCGGGTGGCCCGGTTCGTAGACCCTGCGCATTTCGTTTACCGTATCGTCCACCGTTCGCAGCACGCGCACTCCGGCCCCGGCAAGGACGTCCTCGGAACGGAGGGTCGGCCCGGCGGAGGCTTCGCGGGAAGCCAGGACAGCCAGCTGGCGGACAAACGGCCCGCCGTCCGGTGTGCGCGTTGTGTTGGCGTTCGCCAGATTGCCGGCGATCACATCGAGCCGGGCGCGTTCCGCCGTCAGGCCGGAGGCGCTGACTCGCATCGAAGAAAAAAGGCTCATGGCATTCCTTTACGGGGTGTCAAATGGTCTTCAAGAGAGGCCAAGCGCCTGCGGTTGGGCGCAACCGCAGGTATTTCTAACGGCCTTCCCGGATAACGGTTCGGAGGGAATTGTAGCGGCCCGATACCATCTGGGCCAGGGATTGGAAGCGGATCTCGTTTTCGGCGAGGTAAGTCATTTCGACATCCACGTCCACGCTGCTGCCGTCCAGTCGGATCGACAGCCCGCTGTCCTGGGAGACGGTCGGGGTGACTTCAGAGGGGGACCGAGGGCCGATGGGAAGATGCCTGGGGTTCGGGTCGGAGTCCGGGACGGCTTTTCGTTCCAGGGCCGCCCGGAAAGCTTCCTCGAAATGCACCTCTTTGCGCTTGTAGCCGGGAACGTTGGCATTCGCCAGGTTGTCGGCGATCACCTGCTGCCGTAAAGAGGCGACATCCATCCCACGCTTGAGGGCGAGGAAGCTGTCGGTATCGAACAGCTTATCCAGCATGATCTCCCTACTCTCTGGGGCCGAACCACCGCTGCCAGAAACGTCTGGGGCGCTCGACAGCAGGCCCTGCCTCTGATCGAACAATTCCACCTTCTAGAATTATTGTCGGCAATTCTTTCACCATCTCTAGGGTTTTTTCGCGTCCGATCAACTTTTCTGCAACGGAAACCGCCTCAGAAAGCACCGGAGGCCGCCGCTGAGGGGAATGCCCGTCGGAGGCCAGGACGGAGGCCAGCCCTTCGGAGAGCATCCGGCAGGCCGCCTTCTGCACCTCCGGCCCGAACCGCCCGGTCAGAGAGCTTCCGGTCAACTGGGAGAGCGCGCCCCGGCGCATCCACTCCTGAAGGCGGCGGGGCTGCTGGCGCAGGACCGCATTCCTTTCCGGGTGGGCCACCACCGGCACGAAGCCGCCCGCCAGCAGTTGCTCGATGGTCTGGTCTGCGAGAGGGGGAAGATCGTGGAAGGGGAATTCCAGGAGGAGATATCTGCCGTTGTTGGCATAGGTCATCAGGAGGCCCCGAAGGGCGGCGAAAACTGTCTCGTCATCGGCAGGCACTTCCGCGCCGGGGACAACCTCCACGGGGATGCCCGCCTCCTTCGCTGCCTGCCGCACCCGTTCCGTCCGTTCCAGAGCCGAAGGAACCGTGAGCGCGTTCTCGTTCCAGCACCAGTGAGAGGTGGCCGCAACGGTGGTGATGCCGTCGCGGGCCGCCACCCGCAGCATTTCCAGAGCGATATCGAGGGTATCCGGGCCGTCGTCCACCCCTGGCAGGATGTGCGCGTGCAAATCGATCATCGGGGCCTCCCATCCGTGAGAAATGCAGTTTCAGTTTGGATTATAGGGAAGTTCCGGGCGGAAAGTCAACTTCGGAGGCGGTTGTCAACCTGTAAAAAACTGTGCTATAATCTTTATGGGTGAATCTCCCCGCCCACAAGGGACGGGGCTTCCAAATTCAGCGGGAACTGCTGGCGATTGCCAGTCTGACGTTCCCTTCCTTGTCGTTTCGAGTCTCGCAGCTTCCCTGCGCGACGATCCTCATGCCTTCAAGGAGCAGATGGATGGCGGCGTTGGGGGCCCTATCATGATGGGTTCCGCACGAATCACACGGCCATTGTCTGCCCGAGAGTTCGTGAGGACGGAAAGAATCTGTCCACTTTGACAATGTGGCCGTGGTTCCACTCCGCGTTGCATGCCAACATCCGAACAAACGCACCTAACGCGGCATCACCGAACGACTTTGTCAGTTCGGTTTTCACCAAGCCTTTGAGGTTCAGGGCTTCGATGCAGAAGGTGTCGTAGCGGCGGATGAGTTTTAACGAAATCTTGTGCAGCCCGTCATGACGCTGGTTGCGGGCTTTTGTATGGTAGATAGCCAGGGGTTTCTTGCGTTTGGAACGGCGGCGACTGGTCTGCTGGCTTCTGGACACCTGACGTTGCAGACGTTTGAGCTTGCGTTCCGCCTTGCAGTAGAACTTCGGTGGTCTGATTTTCTCGCCGTTGCCGGAGGCCAGGAAGGATTCCAACTCGACATCTCTACCGGCAGGCGCATTGCAGACAAATGCCCCATCGGGCAGTGCGATGGGGCTGACGAAGCCGACTTACCAGACGGCGATGATCTGGGCGCATACGGTTCCTGCGGAACCATCGTAGCATCCGTCCGACCAGAGGCCCCTTCCCCCAAAGCGTTGCTGCTTCAAGGTGGCGAAGGTCTTGAAGACGCTGACGGCAAGGATCCTTTGAAGTGTTTTGGCGATAGTGACAGGGGCCGTTGTCGGGGGAGCCGAGATGAACCGGGGAACGGGATCGGGCATGACTTCCAGGGCAAGAGATTCCCACCCGTAACGTTCGCACAGCATCGGTATCGACTCCTTGAAGTGGTCTTCGATGGCTCCCGTCAGGACGTTGTTGCGCTACTGCCTCACCAAGACGAGAGGATCGTTCAGGTTGTAGGCGCTATGCGCTGTCTTCTGGGTCGGTGTCGGCATCCTCTGCCTTCGGCAGGGAATATATCTGTTATATCGCCTCTTGGATAAGGGCGCTATAGGCAATATCTGCATCACGCTCAGTAGTTTCTTACTACCTTATACAACGCAGAAGCGGAAAGCACCTGCAAAGTTTTGTGTCTTTTGGGGAAGTATTTTCAAACAGAAAGGGAATCGCGGCTCTCATCCGCACCCACAAGGGGATGCGGGTTTCCCACCGCAACTTATAAATCGACGATTTCCGATGAAAAGAGGTGATAGCGTGCCGACATACGAATACGCCTGCTCCGAGTGCGGGGAGCGGTTCGAGGCGGTGCAGAGAATTACGGATGATCCGCTCAAGGTCTGCCAGATGTGCGGGGCCGAGGCCATCAAGCGGGTGATTTTTCCGGTCGGGATCATGTTCAAGGGTTCCGGCTTCCATATCAATGATTATAAGGGACCCAAAGGCTCCAACGGCGACTCCGAAAAAGGCAAGGACGGAAAAGAGGCCGCTGCGGATGGCGCACCGAAGGAGTCTCCCAAGCCCGAAGCCGCCAAAGAGCCTGCCGCCGCCTCGACCGGCTCGGACAGCAAATAGGCTCCACAAATGGAGCGGCCCGAAGGAAGGCACTACTTTCCTTCGGGCCGTTTTTGTTTGTCGGATGGGCGCGGCAGCCGCGCCCGATCAGAGGTTATTCAGCGGCTTTTCCCGTCTTCGTCGGGCTGGTGAGAACGACCTTGCCAGTGGCGGGATTGAAGCTCATCGTCACATCGAGGGCGTCCCGCACGAAAGTGACGGGAACCATGGTGCGCCCGCTTTCGATGAAGGCGGCCAGTTCCATCTCAACCGGCTCGTTGTTGACCAGGGTTCGGGTCTGGCCGATCTGGATCTCGACTTCGCGCACCTCGCTGATGGCCCGCACCATCTTGGCGGAGGGGAGCCAGTAGAGCGTTCCGCCCGCATGCTCGAAGATCTGCCGGAACGGGGTGATCGGCTTTCCGTTCCGAACCCGTGGCAGGACATCGAAGTTGATGCTCTGGTCATCGAAGACGACCTGGACGGAGGGCGGGATGAAAAGCTGCCTGCCCGCCTTGAGAGAGCGGCTGCCTGCGAGGTTGTTGGCTTTCTCCAGCACTTTCGGGGAGATGCCATAGAAATGGGCGATTCCCTCCAGGCTTTCGCCGGGCTGGATGATGTGGATCTGGCCGGGCCGGGCCGGCACGAGAGATGGAGCCTTCACCGGGGCGACCGGAACGACTGGAGCCGCCAGCTTGGGCAGCTTTGCCAGCAGGAGCGGCCTGTCTGCCGAAGGAGATTCCTTCGGCTCGACAGCCTTGAGGCTGCTGGGGGTCGGCAGGCCGGAGCGGAGCGCACGGTCCACCATTTTCGGAGCGGGCCAGGCCAGGCGCATCGTGGCAGAGCTGGCCGGCATCCTGCCCTGCGGCTCGCTCAATCGGGAGGAGCAATCGACAGCGATGGCAGAAGCGGCGCTCTGAACGGAGCCGGTCGGCTGCGCCATCTCCGGGACAACGCTCTCCATGACGCCCGCCTGAATCTGCTCGGTTTCGGGCGGGGCCATGAGGCGCTGGCCGGGGGCGATTTCAGCCATGCTGTCGCCCTCCAGAGCCTTCGCCACCATGAACGGCTCGCCCGCCGGGGCGGACAGAACGCTCCTGGGAAGGGCGCGGCTTTGGGCGGCAGGCTTGGCCTTGACACCATCGGTCCGCATCCGGGTGAAGCCGGTGGGATTGTTGACCACCACCTTCACGCTCCGCGAAAAACCGCGGTTTCCGGAGGCGTCCTCGGCTCGCACCTCGATGACATGCTCGCCATTGGCGTACTGCGTGGTGTCCCAGACGTAGGTGTAAGGGCCGTGATCCTTGATGAGCCGGAGCGCCTTGTCGATGAAGAGGGCGACGACCGGCGGGTTCCCGGCGTTGTCCGAAATGCTGAGGCTGATTTCGGCTTTATCGGAGAGAGTTGCGCCGTAACGGGGGGAGATGACGGCAACCAGCGGGGCCACGATGTCGGCGCTGCCGTTGTCGATATAGATCGACAGGTTTGCGGACCGCAAGGGCGCGGCTCCGGCAAACATTTTGATGGTAACGGTGTGCTGGTTGCTGCTGTAGCGTTCGGTAGGCAGTGAAATCGTAACCGTCCCATCCGTGGCAGGTTCGTCGAGAGCCTTGGTCATATGAAGCTGACCGTCGACATAGACCTGGAAATGCGTGGCTTTGATCTCGGAGGCGGTATCGAAAGAAAGGGTCACCGGAACGCTTCCGCCCACCAGAGTGTTCTCCTCCGGGCTGATCACATTCAGGGTTCCCGTCTCCCGGGCCGCTCCCAGGATCGTGCCGACGCCAAGCACTATGAAGGCCAGCACCACAGCCAAGAGCGCGATGGATGGTTTCTTCATATAATCATACGCCTCCTCCTTTGATTTTCCGTCGCGTCTGGCGTTGCACAGGTTTCAACACATTAACATAGTTTTCGGCAAATGTCAAGTCTTTTTTATGCCGGGCCGTTATTCGACGCCGCCCCCAGCAATTCCTTCACGAGCCGGGCCATTTCTTCGGGGGAAAAAGAACGCTTCGGGATGACTTCGGCCATGCGCTGGGCCAGAGAGCGCCGGTCCTGCAATGTTAGGTCTTTGCCGGTAACCACCAGAACAGGGGTGTTTTCGGTCTCGGGGCGGGAGCGCATCCACTGGAGGATCGCCATCCCGTCCGGCTGGGGCATCACAAGATCGAGTACCAGCAGATCAGGGGGCTGGCTTTCGATGGCGTGCATGGCCTCCTGGCCGTTATCGAATCCGGCGACCTTCAGATTCAGATTTCGCAGAATCTCCGTTTCGGAAGCGAGGAAGGAAGGATCGTCCTCGACCACCATCACCTGCCGATAGTCTCCGTCGGGAACGGCCTTCCGGACGGCGGCGATGAGCCGTTCCTGGGAAAAAGGCTTGAAGAGAAAATCCATGGCCCCGTGCAGGACGGCCCTCTGCTCCTCATCCTGACCGCTGGAGACGATGATGGCCGTCCGATCCAGCCCCGGTATCTCCTGGAGATGGGCGATCACCTCCCAGCCGTCCATCCGGTCTCCCAGGTTGATATTGACGATCACCAGCCGGGGCGGGGAGAGGCGGGCCAGAGAGAGGGCCTTGCCGCCGCTGTCGACCCAGCGGCAGTGATAACCGGCCTCCAGCAGCACCCCGCACATCATCTCCCCGAACGCCGGATCGTCCTCCACCACCAGCACATCGACGGGGGCATCCGCCGCCGGAAGGCGGCTCGTATCGGCCACCGGCAGGGTAAAATAGAAGGCGCTGCCTTTCCCCGGCCCTTCGCTCTCCAGCCAGATGCGGCCCCCGTGCGCTTCCACAATCTCCTTGCAGATCGCCAGCCCGAGGCCCGTGCCCCCGATGCCCTGCCGGGCCGGGTCCTGTATCCGCACGAACTTGCCGAAAAGCTGGCCGGCAGCTTCCGCCGGGATGCCGAGGCCCTGGTCGGCCACATAAACGCGCACCGACCCCGTTTCTTCCTCCGTAAACGCCCCGATCCTGACCTGCCCTCCCTGAGGGGAATATTTGATGGCATTGGAGAGCAGGTTTGCCAGGCACTGCTGAATGCGGTCCGGGTCGGCCTTGATATCGGGCAGGCCGTCGGGAACCTCCATGATCAGGGAATGGCGGTCGCTCTGACGGGCAAATACATCGACTGCGCCCGCGATCAAATGTTTCAGGTTGACCGGCCTCCTGTCGTACACCTGTCTGCCGGACTCCATGCGCTGCACATCCAGGAAGTCGTTCACCAGGTCGGTCAGGCGTATGGCTTCCCGGTGCATGATGGTGAGGTAATGTTTGCGCTTGTCTTCAGGCAGGTCCCGGTAGAGAAGCAGCTCCGTGAAGCCGACGATGGCTCCCAGAGGAGTCCGGAGGTCGTGGCTGACCACATTGACCATCTCGGTCTTCATCCGCTCGATGGCGCGCTCCGGTCGGATATCCCGGCAGAGTACGATGGCCCCTTCGATCTCCTCTCCGTCGCGCACGGGCGTAGCGGTCACGGCCACCGGAATGCGTTCCCCGCTCCGGCTGGTGATAGTGCTTTCCAGGGTGACGGTGCGGGCTTCCCGGATGGCCCGGCCCGATGCGGAAGTCTCCTGCGTGAGAGGCTGGCCCGGCCCGGTGTGCGGACTGAGCAATTCGATGATGGTCTTTCCCACCGCATCCGACACCGGGATACCGGTCAACTGTTCCATGGAAGGGTTCCAAAGGCGAACGGTCAGGTTGAGGTCTGCGACCAGCATCCCCTCGCCCACCCCCTGAATGATCGCCTCCAGCTCGTTCTGCTGCTCCCGCAGGGAACGGTTGCGCTCCTCCAGCGACCCGAGCGCTTGAGCCAGCCGGTTTCGCATCCTGTTGAAGTTCTGCGCCATCTGGGACACCTCCAGCGGCAGGACCCCCTTGAATTCCAGCGGCCGTGGCTCCTCCTGGCCGGTTACCTGATCGAGCATCGCGGTCAGGGCGGTCAGGGGGCGCACTACCGAGCGATGAATCAGGAACGCGCTGAACAGGGAGAAAATGAAAAGCGCCAGCACGGCCAGCCCCATCAGCTTTTGCGCTTTCCACGCCTGGGCGCGATATTCGGAAGCGCGCCGGATCAACAGGGCCCGTTCCTCTTCGGAAAAGTCGACCAGGGCGGTATGAACGGCATCGATATGCTTTTTGCCCTCCAGAATCAGGGCGATTCTCCGCTCGGTCGGCAGAGAATCGCCGGCTTTCAAAATAGGCGACATCACTTGATCCCGCCAGTATTCGCCTTCCTGCCAGAGACGTCCGAGGCGGGCCGTCTGTTCCGGACTGAAGGACGCGGAGCGGCTCAGATCATCCAAACCCTGTTGGAATGAGGCATATTCCTGCCGGGCTTCGCGGGGAAACTCGGGACGGCGGGCGAGGGTATAGCCGCGCAGAGCCGCCGACATCCGGCCTGCATGACTCTGCGTATGCACGGCCAGATCCAGGGCTCTCATCGTCCCGAGCATCCGGGATATAGCCTGTTCTTCATACTGCCGGGTAAGCCAAAAGGTCGCTCCCGCCATGACGAGCAGCAGCGCCTCCACCCCTCCCAGCAGCCAGAGGCCGTGTACTATCGAGCAACGTTTCATAAGGGGGTGGACTCCATAAGCGATATGGCCCCTTTCACAGGATCTCGCCGATCAATTGCAGGAGCTGCATCGGGCTGAAGGGCTTGCTGAGGAAATAGTGCGCCCCGGCGTTCAGGGCATCCTGCCGGGCGCTCTCCTGGGCGTGGGCGGTCAGAATCATGATGCGGGTGTCTTTGAGGCTCTCCTGCTCGCAGAGATTTCGGCAGACTTCCAGGCCGGAGACATCGGGCAGGGAGATGTCCAGAAGGATCAGGTCCGGCTTCTCGGCAAGGGCCGTTTCGACCGCTTCGGCCCCGTTTCCGGCGACAATAATCGTCCAGGGTTCGATTTCCAGGGTTTCGCGGATCAGCGATTGAATGGCCGGGTCGTCCTCGACAATCAAAACTTTATGCATGGCTGATCCCTTCGTTTTTCCGGCTGTATATTTACAGTTTTTCATGATAATATTCGCTTTACCCGCCCGAATTCCTGCCTGCGTATGATTTTGTCGCCGAAATCCGGGGTTGCCATTTGCCCGACAGATGCGTTATAATCGCTGTATGCCTGGATGGGAGGAGGAGCGATGGCAGGCTTTATCGTTTTAGGGGCGCTTTTGTTACTGTTCCTGGGCGGATGCGCGGCTCCGGCAAAGGCCGCGCGGGGGCGGCGCGTTTCGTTGAACGGAGACTGGCAGTTTCTGCCTGACCCCGACCTGAGATACAGCCCGGAACGGCTCAGCAGCACATCCATGTGGCGGGCTATCGAAGTGCCCTCCTGCTGGCAGGCCGAATTCGACGACCTGCTTCATTATGAAGGGGTGGCCTGGTATCGGAAAAGCTTTTCTATCCCCGGCGAGTGGCTCGATGCCGGGGTGGTGCGGCTCGTTTTCGGAGCGGCGGACTATGAGGCCGAAGTCTGGGTCAACAACCGCTATATGGGCCGCCACGAAGGGGGTTATACCCCGTTCGCCTTCGAGATTCAAGATGCTCTGCACACCGGCGTCAATCTCCTGACTGTCAAGATATTCGATCCTGGCGACGACCTTTCCCGCTTCCCGGACCCCAATTTCTCCGAGATTCCCCACGGCAAGCAGAGCTGGTACGCCCATGTTTCCGGCCTCTGGCAAGAGGTGTTCATCGAGTGGAGGCCGGAGGATTATATCGAATGGTTCCACCTGACCCCCGATATCCCCATCCGGCAGGCGCGGGCCGCCTTCTCCCTGGCGCACCCGCCCACCCGCAGCGGCCTGTCCATGAACATCCGCATCACGGCTCCGGACGGCCGGCAGGCAGGGGAAGCCTCTCTCAAAACAGCGGAAGGCCGGACGCGCTATGAAGCCGATATACCTCTGTCGGTCCTCGATTTATGGGATGTCGACCATCCGGCCCTCTACCGAGCCGAGGCCAGCATCCGGGGAGGCGATAAGATTGCGGAAAGTTTCGGGATGCGCTCCATCGAAACCCGCGGCGGCCAGATTCTCCTTAACGGCCACCCGATCTTTCTGACAGGCGCTCTGGACCAGGATTTCTATCCTCTGACGATCTACGCTTCTCCCTCCGAGGCGTATCTTTCCGACCAGTTCCGCAAAGCGAAAGTGATGGGCCTTAACTGTTTGCGCTGCCATATCAAAGCGCCCGATCCCCTTTATCTTTCCCTGGCCGACCAGATGGGCCTGATGGTCTGGTACGAACTGCCCAACTGGGACCGCCTGAGCGAAGGGGCCAAGCGCCGCGCCCGGCAGACTCTGGACGAGATGCTCCGCCGCGATTACAACCACCCTTCTCTGGTCATCATCAGCCTGATCAACGAAAGCTGGGGAGCCGATCTGAGCCGTTCGGAAGACCGCACCTGGCTCAGGGAAATGTATGATTACGCCAAAAAGCTAGACCCTACCCGGCTGGTTGTGGATAACTCCCCCTGTGAGGGCAACTTTCACCTTAAAAGCGACCTGGACGATTTTCACGCCTATTTCTCCATCCCCGACCATGCGGAAGCCTACAGCCGGTGGATTCAGGACTTTGCAGGGCGTCCGGCCTGGACATATTCCCCGCACGGTGATGCCGACCGCCAGGGCGACGAACCGCTGATCCTTTCCGAATTCGGCAACTGGGGTCTGCCCCTCCTCTCGCCCCTGAAGAAAGCCTATGGAGGAACCCCCTGGTGGTTCGAAACCGGAGACGGGAACGCCAGGCCGGGCGGGGCGGAGGAACGATTCCAGGAGGAGGCCCTCAAAAACGTTTTCGGCAGCTTCGACCGGATGGCGCAGGCCAGCCAGGTCTTGCAGTTCATGGCCCTCAAATACCAGATCGAGCGCCTCCGCACCCTGCCCTGCCTCCAGGGGTATGTCATTACCGAGTTCACGGACCTGCACTGGGAGGCCAACGGGCTGCTCGATTTCTGCCGGAATCCCAAGCTTTATGCGGAGGAGATCGCCTGGCTCCAGGCTCCCGATATCATCATTCCGCTGTGGGACAGGTTCAACTACCGGGCCGGGGAGACAGTGGAAATTCCGGTGGTGCTGTCGCATTATTCGAAAGAAACCCTGACAGATTGCGCCCTCGAATGGGAACTGGAAGGCTTCGGCGTCTCCGGATGCATCGAGGGCATTCAGGCGCAGGCCGTCGGCCCGGAGCCTGTCGGGGAGATCCGCTTTGCGGCTCCGGAGACCGAGAAGCCCTGCCGAGGGATTCTCCTCCTGACCTTGAAGCGGGCGGACGGGTCGGCGGTGGCCCGCAATTTTCAGGACATGGGCTTTTTTCCGGCGCACAGGGAAACCCCATCCCTATCTGTCGCCCTCTACGGTTGCGGATCGAAGGCCGCCCGCACCCTATGCGAGAAGGGTTATGCCGTGAAGGAAGGGCTTGCCCGCGACGCCGATGCGCTGGTGTCCTGCTGTCTGGACGAAAAAACGGTGCGCTATATCGAAAGAGGAGGTCGGGCGCTGATCCTTCTGGAGACGCCCGATGCCGTCCGGCTGCCCGACGCGCCCTTTCAGGCGGTGGGACGGGAAGCGGCGGGACGCTGGGGCGACTGGTGCTCATCCTTCGGTTGGGTGCTGCCGGAACCGCCTTTCAGCGAGGTGATGTTCGGCCCGCTGCTCGATTTCGGCTTCCAGGCCGTCCTGCCGGAAAGCGTCCTGGAAGGCTTCGGCTCGGAACACCGGTCCGACATCCTGAGCGGCCTCTTTGTCGGCTGGCTTCATTCGCCCGCCGCCCTGGCTGTCCGCTTCCGCTACGGGCAGGGAGCGGCGATTGCCACCACCTTCAAGCTGTTAGGCCGCATCGAGAGCGACCCGCTGGTGGAAGCGATGTTCCATGCGATGCTGGCCTGCCTCGCCCGTCCTGACTTCAGGCCGCAGACCGCACTGGAGTTCTGAAATTTCGCGCCTGCGCTTTACATTTCACCCAAAATCGGGTATAATGAGAGTGCTGTAACCTGAGGCGCTATCGTCTAGCGGTTAGGACGGGTGGTTTTCAGCCACTAAACCGGGGTTCGACTCCCCGTAGCGCTACCATTTATTTTACGGCCCGCGCCGAGGTGGCGGAATTGGCAGACGCGCACGTTTGAGGGGCGTGTGGGAAACCATACGGGTTCAAGTCCCGTCCTCGGCACCAAAAACAAAGCCTGCCCTTTGAAGGGCAGGCTTTTTATTGCCAGGAGCGCCGCCTGCGAAGGTTCCTCCACAGCGTCAGACCGATATCATAGAAATGGAGTACCCCTGTGGTGATCTTGAGAACGCACACGCGGGCGAGCAACTGGCACAGGCCCGGTTCCTTACAACGGCTCATCGTATGAGATCATCAGTTCCCTTCTAGCCTGAGACCAGGCGGATGCCGCTATTATATTTATTCCATGTCGGCGAATGCGCCCGGCTCTGTAAAAATACCGGATTTCCTCGACTGACAGCCTACAGCAGGCCCCGCTCCCTCATGCTGACAAAGCGCCCGTCTCCGACGATCAAGTGGTCGAGCAGACCGATTCCCAGAAGTTCTCCCGCATCTTTGAGGCGGCGTGTGACGGCGATATCCTCCTGGCTGGGCGTGGGGTCGCCGGAAGGATGGTTGTGGGCCACAATGACGGCGGCGCTCCGGTAGGCGATGGCCCTGTTGAAAAGCTCCCTGGGGTGAATCAGGGAAGCGTTCAGAGTGCCCTGGGTGATGATCAGCTCTTTCAGAACCCGGTTTTTGGTGTCCAGGAGAAGGGCCACGAAACACTCCACCGTCTGGTCGCGCATCCGGGGCATCAGCCGGTCCGCGATATCCTGTGGAGAATGGATAGAATCCTTGTCCTCGGCTTCCGCAAGCAGGTAGCGCCGCCCCAACTCGAAAGCGGCCTGGATCTGGGAGGCTTTCGTCTCCCCTATCCCGAACACGCCCGCCATCTCCGGCATCGACGCCTTCGCCAGCCCTTTCAGCCCCTCGAACTCCTTCAGCAGCTTGTGCCCCAGATCGATGGCCGACTCTTTGGCCGACCCGGTTCGCAGCAGCAGGGCCAGGAGTTCCACATTGGATAAAACCTCCACCCCGTAGCGTACCAGCTTTTCCCGGGGCCGCTCCTCGCTGGGCATCTCCTTGATGACTGTCCTTTCTTCCGCCATAACCCTCCCCCTGGGCGATTATAAATTTATTATTATATATTATAACCCTGCAATCCTCTCTTGTCAATACCGGCCTTGACATTTGGAAGACAACAGGATAAGATATTACAACTTCGCCCGACGGGAGGGCATATTGAGCAATCGGTGGATCAGATTGGCCTCCGCTATAGGGGCGGTTCTGGTGGGAGGCGTCCTGCTGGCCGCATGGCTGACGGCGGACGGCGTGGTGCGGCCCCGACGCCTTCCGGTCAGGAAAACCCCAGGCGACCTCGGCCTTCCCTATGAGGACGTCTCCTTCAAGGCGCAGGACGGTATGCCCCTGAAAGGCTGGTGGCTGGTAAACGCCCCTGAAAATCGAACCATAATCCTCTGCCACGGCATCAGCGCCAACCGCGAGCAGGCGCTTCCCCTGTCTGCCCTTTTTTTTCGGCGGGGCTACAATGTATTCGCCTTCGATTTCCGGGCGCACGGAGAAAGCGCAGGCGTCTACTGCACTGTAGGCGTCAGAGAGCAGGAAGACCTCCTGGCGGCTGTCCGCGCGGTTCGAGAACGGGGGAGCGGGCCTATCGGCGTACTGGGCATGTCGATGGGCGGCGCAACGGCGCTTCTCGCGGCGGCCCGGTCTCTCGATATCGAAGCGGTCGCAGCCGATTCGGCCTTTTTCAGCATGTCCAAGTTGATTGAAGATACCTTTACCATCCGTTATCGTCTCCCCTATTGGCCGGTCGGCCCGCTCAGCTTCGTTATCGGCTACTGGCGTACGGCGGAGGATTTACGGAACATCTCCCCTGCCCGGACTATCGCCCGGATAAGCCCCCGCCCGGTTCTGCTCCTGCACGGCAGTGCCGATACTGTCATCCCTGCGGAACATTCCAGGGCGCTCTACCGGCAGACGAAGGAACCGAAAGAACTCGTGGAGATCCCCGGAGCCGGGCATATCGGCAGCTATGGAGAGGCGACCGCTCTGTATGAGCGTAAGATTTTGGCTTATTTCAATAAATGGCTGGCCCGCAAGGAAGAAGCGAACAGGAGGAACGCTCGATGGCGCGTCGCGCGGTGATCGATATCGGAACCAATTCCGTGCTGCTTCTGGTGGCCGATGTCGGCGAACAGGACGGCTCTTTGAACATAGTAGAGGATATCAGTGAGATCACCCGATTGGGCAAGGGAATTGCCGGGGGCAAAGGGCTGCAACCGGAAGCGATCCGGCGCACCGTTGGCGTTATCGAAACCCTCACAACCCGATGCCGGGCGCTTCGGGCCGATTCGATCACCGCTGTCGGCACGGCAATCCTTCGGGAAGCGGCCAACCGGGAGATTTTTCTGAGCGAGGCCCGCCAGCGATGCGGGCTTGAGGTGGAAGTCATCTCCGGCGAGGAGGAAGCCCGATTGTCTTATCGTGCGGTGCGGGGCGACAGCGATCTGGGGCTGCCCGACAAGGCCGCTATCGCTGTGTTGGATGTGGGCGGGGGCAGCACGGAAGTCGTTTTCGGCAAAGAATCCGTGGAGTTCCGGAAAAGCATCCCCATCGGAGCCGTCCGGCTGAGCGAAGCGTTCCTGCCCACCGACCCGCCGCCTGCGGAGGAG
Organism: Armatimonadota bacterium; assembly: GCA_020846535.1. Taxonomy (GTDB): domain Bacteria; phylum Armatimonadota; class JADLDR01; order JADLDR01; family JADLDR01; genus JADLDR01. Next base: position 41,486 of record JADLDR010000141.1, read on the forward strand.
CAGAAGAAAGGTCTGGATTTCGTTCTGGAACGATTGAGCGAACTGCCACCTCTGCCGACGGATTCGGTTTTCGTCGGGGTCGGAGGCACGATAGTCAACCTGGGAGCGGTGCATCTGGGGCTGGCCGAGTACGGCCCGTCCCGGCTCCACGGCATGAGGCTGACCCGCGCCGATGCGGAAGACGCCCTTCGCCTCCTGGCCTCAAAGCCTCTGGAGGAACGCAGGCAAATCTCCGGCCTGGAGCCGAAGCGGGCCGATGTCATTGTCGGGGGGGCGATCATTATTGCAGCGGTCATGAAGCGTTACGACCTGGAGGCCATTACGATGAGCTGCCGGGGGCTGCGGTACGGCGTGCTGTTCGACCGCTATCTGAGGTAGAAACTTCTTGTTGAAACCTCTCATCAAAACTGAGGGCCGCCTCGAAATCGGCTTTTTTCAATAATAGTCCTCCGAAGTTCCCGGATTGCGCCAGCTCCGTCCCTCCAGCAAAACGCCGCGTTGCCGATAATAAAATCAGCATCAATGCAGGAGAATCTCAGTTGCAATCTTTATATGATCTGATCGCCTACCATAAATCTCACGCAGACCCGGAATCGGCAAGGCTGTGCCAGGAGGCAGAATCTAGCCTGAAGCGGGAATCAGAGATCAACACGGCCCTGGCCCGGCTGTCCGGGGCACTGCTCGCCTCCGATTCGCTGGAACTGATTTCGCAGATGGTGCTGGAGGCGGCGCAGACTTTGACGGGCAGCAGCTATGGTTTTGTTTCCTTTATCGATCCGGCTACCCGCAACAATGTCTCCTATACCTTGACCGCCATGATGGACCATCAGTGCCATCTGCGCGGCACGGACAGGCGCATCGCTTTCCCTGTCGGCCCCGATGGGGAATACCCCGGGCTGTGGGGTCATGCGCTCAACACCCGGCAAGGATTTTATACCAACACTCCCGTCGCCCACCCTTCCTCAAAAGGCATTCCTGAAGGCCACATCCCGCTCCACAACTTCCTGGCCGTTCCGACCCTGGTCGGGGATGAACCGGCGGGGCTGATCGCCCTGGCAAACTCCACCGGCCCCTATACGGGCAGCGATATCGATGCCGTCCGGAGGATCACAGACCTCTATGCGCTTTCACTTCAACATCAGAGAGATGAAGCCGCCCGAACAGAATCCGAACGGCGGTTCCGTGAAATCCTGGAAAATGTACGGTTGATCTCGGTGATGCTGAATACCGAAGGTCGTATCATCTTTGCTAACGATTTTCTGCTGGAACTCACCGGCTGGACGTGTCAGGAAATCCTGGGGACGAACTGGTTCGAGCATTTTGTCCTGCCCGAACACATCGATATGGAAACATTCCGGACAATGATCGAAACCGACAGTGTTCCGCCCCATCGGGAGGGGGATGTGATCACCCGGCATCAGGGACGGCGGCGCATCTCCTGGAACAATATCGTTCTGAAAGGCCCGGACGGGCGGATCGCCGGAACCGCCAGCATCGGTGAGGATGTGACCGAGCGAAAGCTGGCCGAGGAAATGATGGCCGCCGCCAACCGGGAGATGGAGCAGTCCGCGCTGAGGGCCAACGAGCTGGCCGCCGCCGCCGAAGCCGCCAACCGGGCCAAAAGCGACTTCCTGGCGAACATGAGCCACGAACTCCGCACCCCCATGAGCGGCATTATGGGCATGACCGACCTGGCCCTGGATACCGACCTGACAGAAGAGCAGAGAGAATACCTGACCCTGGTCAAATCTTCGGCGGACTCGCTCCTCCGGCTTCTGAACGATATTCTCGATTTCTCCAAGATCGAGGCAGGCCGCCTGGACATAATGGATATCGATTTCAGCCTCCGCGAAACGCTTGCCGATACCCTCAATCTCCTGGCCGTTCGCGCCCGGGGCAAGGGGCTGGCCCTCCGGGCCGATATCGGGACCGACACGCCGGACAATCTGATCGGAGACCCGGACCGTTTGCGGCAGGTCATTATCAATCTGGCGGGCAATGCCATCAAATTCACCGAGCAGGGCGAGGTGGTCCTTCATGTCGCTCGCTTCACCGCCCCGGCCCATACCTCGAAAACCGCCGGGCCGGAAGCCTGCCTTCATTTTACAGTCAGCGATACGGGCATTGGCATTCCGATCCACAAGCAGCGGTCCATTTTCGAGCCGTTCGCTCAGGCGGACAGCTCTTCCACGCGCCGCTACGGAGGAACGGGCCTGGGGCTGACTATCTCTTCCCGATTGGTGGAAATGATGGGCGGGACGATTTGGCTCGAAAGCGAGGCCGAAAAAGGAAGCCGTTTTCACTTCACTGCCCGCTTCAAGGAGCGGCAGGCTCCTTTGCAGCAGGCTCCCGGGCCGGACAGTGACGAACCGGCGGCAGCCGACAACCGCCCGCATGAGGCAGGCGAAGCGAGGAGCCTCTCCATTCTCCTGGTCGAAGACCATGCAGTCAATCAACTGGTGGTGTCCAGGCTTCTCCGAAAACAGGGGCACAGGGTCTCTCTGGCCGCAACCGGCAGGCAGGCGGTCAGCGCCGTAGCAGAGGATTATTTCGACGTGATCCTGATGGATGTGCAGATGCCCGAAATGGACGGCTTCGAGGCGACCACGGCCATCCGCAATATAGAGAAACGCATCGGCGGGCGGCATATTCCCATTATCGCTATGACCGCCCACGCCATGGCGGAATACAAGGAGCGGTGCATCTCAGCCGGGATGGATGCTTATATCTCTAAACCGGCGCAGGCCCAGGAGATCATCGCCCTTATCCGCCAATTGACCCGCTCCGGCTCGCAAGGCCCCTCCGGACAGCAGCAGGCGGCATAAAAGACATTTTTTCCATCCGAAAATAGATCAACCAGGATTTTCCACCGAAGGCAGCGAACCATTGGCAGCAAGGAAGGACTCAGGGGATCGCTTCGGCTCCCTGTCGCCTGATTTCCTTTCTAAGCAGGGCGTTGGGATCAAGATTAAGATGTGGAGCGATCTTGGCCGATCCGTAGGGGCGAACCCCAGGTTCGCCCTGCCCAGGGCGATCTTCGGAGGCCTGGGCGAACACGAGGTTCGCCCCTACGGCCTTGTCCCGGGGGAAACTGCACCCTGACTCCGACGGGCTGCTTAGCTTCAGTCCCGAATGCGAAAAATTTCCGAAAAGGAGAGTGCGTTCTTCATGACATCGCTGCTTTACCGACCGGGCTGGGAGGAGGCGCGGAAGCGCCTGACCGTATGGTGGAACGGAGGGGACATCGGGCGGCCTGCAATGCAAATCACCTGCCCGCGCTCCGAACCCTTTGAAGAGATTCCGGCCATGCCGGAGCCAGAAGGGTGGATATCGCATTATTCGACCCAGAGCCTGCCCTACCGCGTCAATCTGGCGCTCCGGGCCTGCCTCTATACCGATTACCTCGCCGAAGCCGTCCCTGCCGTGACGCCCGGCGATCTGGCCCCCAACTGCCTGGCCCTCTACCTAGGTTGTCACGGGGTCGAGATGCCCGAAACCACCTGGTGCGAGCCGTGCATCGAAAACGCGGAATCCGCCCGCTTCGCCTACGACCCGGAGAACTTTTACTGGCGATTTTCCATCGAAGCCTATTCCGAGGTGGCTATGCTGACCGATGGGAAGGTACTCCAGCAGTTCCCCGATCTGATCGAAGGTCTGGACACCCTGGCGGCCATGCGGGGCAACCACGAGCTTCTGGAGGATCTGCTCGACCGGCCCGAATGGGTGGCTGCTTCCCTGCGCCAGATCACCGACCGCTATTTCCACCACTACGATATCCTCTATAACCTCATCCGGGACGAGGTGGGCGGCAGCGTGTTCTGGGCCTGGTCCCCGGGCCGCATGGCGAAATTCCAGTGCGATTTCTCCGCCATGATCTCCCCGGCCATGTTCTCCGATTTCATGGTTCCCGTCCTGACCGAGATGAGCGAGCGGATAGCCCACAGCATGTACCACTGGGACGGCCCGGGCGCTCTATGCCACCAGGACGCCCTGCTCTCCATCCCTCGCCTGGACATGATCCAGTGGACTCCCGGTGCAGGCAGCGAGCCTGCCTGGCACAATCGATGGTGGCCCTACTACCATAAAACCCTGGACGCCGGCAAAAAGCTCTATATCTGGGCCGAAAACAAGGATCAGCTCCTGGCCCTCAAAGCCGAGTTCGGGGAACAGATCAAGGGAATGCTCATTGCCATCGGGGCATCGGACCAAAGGCAGGCGGAGGATTACATAAGGGCGGTGGAGTTTTAGGAAAAAACGGGGCACGAATGGTCGCGCCCCTATGAATCAATCCCCAATCCCCACCCTGACCATTACCCCGATCCCCGTCCGAGTTTTCCCGCGAGAGGCCTTTTCATACAGCCCTGTCAGCGAAAGCCAGTTCCCCAGGTCATAGGAGAGGCTGGCGGAGGTGGTGCGGGAAAATCCCGAGCGGGCGCTGTGTTCCAGGAAAAGATCGAGGCCGGCCTGCCGGTAGAGCCAGGGCACATACAGCCCTGCCGTGTAAAAGCACCGGTTGAACGGGTCTTCGCCATATTCCCCGTAGATATCCAGAAGCTGAAGCGCCAGGGGAGCCGCCACATCGATAGAGGCCCCTGTGTCTCCTCCGCCTCCGTTGGCTTTCAGGAGGGTGGAATGCACCGGGCTGCCCCAGAAGCCGCCGGAGAAGCGGGCATACCAGGCGGCATAACCGCTCTTCCCGATGGGATTGGTGCGGCTGAAATAGCCGACCGTTACGGGCCTCTCGCCAAAAAGCGGGGGACTCCAGAGCAGGCCGTCCGCCGCATCGAAGGAGATCAGGGTTCCCAGGCAGTTGTTGTCAGCAGAGGTGGCAAAATGGAGGAAGCGCCCCGCCTTCCAGCCGCCGGAGGATTCTCCGGAATATTCCAGATAGGCTTCCGTCAGATCGCTCCTGTCGCCTCCGCCCCGTTCCAGCCTGCGCCCGGCCACCGTGATGCGGGCCGATGGATGGATATCCGCTCCGACTCGAATTCGCTGGCCCCAGACCGGGCCGAATTCCCCGGCAGCGCCCATTTGCTCGATAGCGAGGGAAAGGGTTCCTCTTGAGCGCGGCTGGTAAGGGGCTGCCGCGGGTGTGCGGCCCAGGCCGAGGGCGGTTCCGGCCCGCAGCAGCGTCCGGGACTCGCGGGCCTGGGTGTGCGACGGGGAACCGGGATAGGTCAGCAATTCCATGCCGGAAGGGATCGCCATCCGAAAGGATTTTTCGGAGGAAGCGGGTTGGGGGGAAGGGTCGGCTACATCGCCGGAGCGGAACCGGACTTCCTGCCCGCCTTTGAGGATCAAGGCCGGAGAGCCGGCGCATTCCACCGCCACCTCCCCCGAAAAGCAGCGAATCCTCTCTTCGGAGCGGGTGACGCGGTATTCGAAGCAGGCGGACTTGAAGACGACACCCGCCTGCCTGCCGTAGACCGCGCCGGGCCGGAAGCATTCCCCGTAAAGAAGCCCCCGGGAGAGGTGAACCGATTCTTTATCCAGGTGGATTTCGGTGGAAGGAGCCATCAGCAGGCGGTTCTCGTCCGGGAAACTCAGCTCCGCCTGGGAGCGTTTTCCGGTTCGCACCCGGTCGCCGCGGTGGAGGTCTCTGCCCAGGCGTCCCGGCGTCCATCGGCCCTGCCCTTCGAAGCGCACCTGCACCCACAGGTAGGCTGCCGAAAGCCGCGCCTGCGGAACGGGCGAAAAATCGGGCGCAACGTCCGGAGCGCCGAAGAGAAGGATCAGCCAGAGCCAGGGCACGGGCCGCAACCTCCTAACGCTCGCGGTGGAGGAGCATATCCTCGTCCACCTCTGGGGCTTCGATCAGGTCGCTCAGGTTGACCGACAGGATGCGCGAGACGCCCGGTTCGGCCATGCTGATCCCATAGAGGCAGTCGGAAAGCTCCATCGTGCCGCGGTTGTGGGTGATGACCACAAACTGCGAGCGTTCGGTGAACTGGCGCAGGGTGGAAGCAAAGCGGACGACATTGGCATCGTCCAGGGGGGCGTCCACCTCGTCCAGCACGCAAAACGGGCTGGGCTTGACCTTGAAGAGCGCAAAAAGGAGGGCCAGACCAGTCAGGGCCTTTTCCCCGCCGGAGAGGAGGGCGAGATTTTGCAGCTTCTTGCCAGGCGGCTGGGCCACCACCTCGATGCCGCTTTCCAGGATGTCCTCCGGATCGGTCAGCGCCAGTTCGGTGCGCCCGCCGCCGAAAAGCTCCCGAAACATCTGCTGGAAGGCTGCGTTGACCAACTCGAATGTTTCGGCAAAGGTGGTCCGGGTGGAGGCATCGATCTCCTTGATAGCCCGGTGCAGGTCGTCGCGGGCGGCTTCCAGGTCATGCTTCTGGTTGTGAAGGAAATCGAAACGCTCCTTCGCCTCGGCATATTCCTCGGCGGCGGCTAGATTGACATTCCCCAGATTCCGGAGTTGCCGCTTGAGGCGGTGAATCTCCGTCTGGGAGGCCCCGGGGTCAGAAAGCTTGGGTGCCTGCACGGCGGGCACTTCGGCGGGATAGACCTCGTATTCCTGGAGAAGCCGGTTGGCGGCCTGCTGGCGCTGTATCTCCGCCTGGGCCTGGTGCAGATCAGCCTGGTGCTTTTTACCCAGGAGATCCTCCCGTGTCTTCTGCGCGGCCTTCTTTTGCTCGGAAAGCGCGCTCGCTTCCTGGAGGATCCCCTGCTTCTGCACCCGCTCCCGCTCCACGATCCCTCGCAGCTTGCCCTCTTCGTCCTTCAAAACGCTCAGTCGGGACTCCAGTTCTTCGATCTGCTGCACGCGGGACTGCCTGCTTTTCGTCAGTTCTTCCAGTTGAGATCGCTTCAGGTCGACCTGAGAGAGCATATCCTGGATGGAACGCTCCGCCTGGGAGCGGGCGGCCAGCAGCCCGGCGATTTTCTCCTCGGTGGTCGCCAGTTGAACCCGCGCCTGGGTGATCCGACCCGCCTTCCTCTCGCGCTCGACCCGAAAGGCGTCCAACTGCTCCTCCAGGGCCGCGATCTCCACGTCCAGAGAGGTATTCCGGCGCTGGAGGGTTTCCAGGTTCAGGCGCAGCTTCCAGTGCTTCTCCTGCTCCTGCTCCAGAAGGCTCTGGGCCTCCTTACGCTCCTCTTCCGATTTGCGCCGCGCTTCGGTCAGCCGCTCCATCTCCCGCTGAAGATGCTCCCTGTCCTTGCGCCTGCCCTCCAGTTCCAGGGTGGCCGCCTGCCGCCTTCGCTCCAGCCGCGCCAGGCTCTCCTGCGCTTCCTTGAGATCGGCCTGCGCGGTCTTGAGCCGCCTGCTAAGCGCGGCGGCCTCCTCCTCCAGAAAAACGATGCGCTCGGTCAGGCGCTTCATCTCGCCCTTCCGGCTGACCAGGCTGCCCCTGGTCTTCAGGCTCCCGCCGGTGATCGCGCCGCCCGGAGTGAGGAGTTCCCCCTCCAGGGTGACGATTTTGCCCCATCCGGCGAGCCTCCGGGCCGCCGCCACCGCCCCTTCCAGGGTTTGCGCCACCAGCACCCGCCCCAGCAGGCTCTCGACGGCCCGCAGGTAGGCCGATTCAAAGGACACCATCTCCGAGGCGATGCCCAGAATGTCGGGATTGTTTTTCCATGCGATTTCGCGGGCGGCGGAGCGCATCCGCTCCAGGTGCGACAGGGGAAGGAAGGTCGCCCTGCCCCCGTGCTGGCGCTTGAGCATCTCGATAGCCGCCCGCGCCTCATCCTCGGTGTGGGTGACGATATCCTGAGCGCTGCCTCCCAGCGCCACCTCGACCGCCGTTTCGAGAGGCTGCGGCACTTCGATCAGGTCGGTGACGATCCGGTAATGCCCGACCAGCTTGCCCGACTGGTGTGCCTGAAGCACTGTCCGCACGCCCTGGTAGTAGCCCTCGAAGTTCTCCTCCATCTCCTGAAAGGCGGCCCGCCGCGAAGAACGGTCGGCCATTTCCTGAAGGAGCCGGTTCTGGGCCTCCCTGTCCTGCCCAATCCGGCCTTCCAATTCCTGCCGGGTTTGGGCCAGGGCCTGTAGCTTTGCTTCCAGTTCCTCCCGTTCCGACGAAAGGGATGTGATGGCTTCCTCATGCGCCAGCTGCGCCTGATTCTGGAGGGCGGTCTCCTGCTCCCGGGCCGCTTTTTCCGACTCCAGGCGCTTCAGGAAGGCTTCCAGTTGATCGAGCCGGTTCTGCGACTGGGTAAATTCGTTGCGCTGGGCCGCCAGCCGCCCGGCGAACTCCACGTAATCGCCCTTATGGGCTTCCGCGCTTTCCATGAGGAGGCGGATGGCCTCATCCATCTCCGAGAGTTCGGCGGCCTCGCTGCGGCCCTCGTCCCGCAGGCGTCGGGATTCGATCTGGAGCCGGGCGATCTCCGCGCCGTGGCCTTCGATCTCCTGACCCAGCGCCTCCTGCCGCCCGCCCAGCCGGGAGAGATCGTCCTGGAGGACGGCCTGCATCTTCCGGGCCGATTCTTCCTTTTCCTGGATGACCGACACCTGGCCCATCGCCTGCTCGATGCAGGTCAAAATCTCCTGCCGTTCGTTCTGGAGGCCGTCGATCCGGCGGTTGACATCCTCCAGACGCTGCGACTGCTCCGCCTCCGCCGCCTCCAGCCGGGCAATCTCAGCCTCCCGGCTCTCCATTTCCCTGTCGGAAGAAGCAAGCACCTGCTGCCATTTGCGGACATCCCTATCCAGGCGGTGCCACTCGGCCAGCAGCAGGCCCGATTCGAGGGTCTTGAGCTGCTGGGAAAGTTCGGCGTAGTGCTTGGCGGTGGCGGCCTGGCGCTCCAGGGTGACCAGTTGCCGCTCCAGTTCCCTGACGATATCCTGGATGCGCTGGAGGTTCTGCTCGGTATGCTCCAGCTTCCGGAGCGCCTCTTTACGCCGGTGGCGGTACTTTTTGATACCCGCCGCCTCTTCCAGCAAGAGCCTGCGCTCTTCGGGCCGGGCGGTGATCACCCAGTCCACCTCGTTCTGGTTGACGATGGAGTACGCCTCCCGGCCCACGCCGGTGTCCAGGAAAAGCTCGAAGATATCCTTCAGGCGGCACGGGGTTTTATTGATGAAGCACTCGTTTTCCCCGGAGCGATAGGCCCGGCGGGTGATAGTGACTTCAGAGTATTCGATGGGCAGCCAGCCGGAGGAGTTATCGATGGTCAAAGAGACTTCCGCTACCCCTAAGGCCCTGCGCTTCTCACTTCCGGCGAAGATGATATCCTCGGTGCGGAGGGCGCGCAGAGAGCGCACGTTCTGCTCGCCGATCACCCAGAGGAGGGCGTCGCAGATATTGCTTTTCCCGCTCCCGTTCGGCCCCACCACCGAGGTCACCCCGGGCGCGAACTCCACCATCGTGCGCTCCGCAAAGGTCTTGAATCCGAACATCTCCAGTCGCTTCAAATACATGCAGGCGGCCTCTCCCTTATGGCGTTATGCCAAACACAAAACGATCCGCAAGCAAGCGCCATGCCGCGCCCGTATCCCCCTACAGGATAGACTCCCTGCGCTTGCCTGCGTTCACTTACGGATGTTTCAATGCCATTCCATCCGCAGGATGCGGTGGTTTTTCGTATCCGCGACATAAACATTGTTGTGGTCATCGACCGCGATCCCTGCGGGCGCTTTGAGTTCGCCGAGCTTGGGGCCGAGATGCCCGATGGAGCAGACCGGGCGGCCCTCCGGCACGAAGACCTGAAGGCGGTTGTTCGCCGATTCCACCACATAGATATCGCCCCGGCGGTCCACGGCCAGGTCCTGCGGCTCCCCGAGCTGGCCGTCCTCGCTGCCCCAGCCGCCGAAGCTGGAGACGCACCGGCAGCTCCGGTCGAAAACGGCGATCCGGTGGGAGAAGGTGTCCGCCACATAGAACTTGCCCGCACCGTTCGCGGCAACCCCCTGGGGCTTGGTCAAGCGCCCCGTTTCGGAGCGTGTGCCGTCGATAGTGTCCACGCAGTAGCCGTCCGGCGAAAAGCGATGGACCCGGCTGTTTCCGGTGTCGGCCACGAAAATGCAACCTTCCGGCGAGACGGCGATCCCTGTCGGTGAATTGAATTCCCCCCTGCCGGAGCCGTGCTTCCCGATGACGCTGATGAAGCGGCCATCCGGGGTCAGTTTCTGGATGCGGTGGTTACCCTGCTCGATCACGTATATGAAATACTCCGCATCCACCGCCACTCCCTGGGGATTGAGGAACTGGCAGTACCGGCTTCCCTTGCGCCCGAACACATAGACATCGCCCGCAGGGGTGATTTTCTGGATGCGGTGATTGTAGGAGTCGGCGACGTAAAGGTTCCCGGCTCTGTCGACCGCCAGCCCGAAAGGAGAGCAGAGCTGGCCCGCCCCGTCCCCCGGCTCCCCGATCACCTCGGCTACCACAAGCTGCCTGCCCGGAGGAACGCCTTCCGGAGCAGGGGCTATCTGCCGCACCTCTTCGGCGCGGGCGGGGGTTTCCTCCAGTTCCAGATAATTGAAGCGATTGACCGGCATTGAATCCTCTTGGGGCAGCCCACCGGGTCGCCCGCTGGCCCAACACTATGTCTTGCCGGGGGAGCAAACAAAAGGTTCGGCCTACGGCTGCGGTTCCACCGCAGGGGAAGGCTCCCGCACAGGCAGCAGAGCCTCAGACGCTTCCGGTGCCTCTTCCTGGCCGTCGCTTTCCGCTTTTTTAGTTTTGGCGCGGCGGGCGGTGGGTGGGGCGGAGGCGGGGCGGGCGCGGTCGGCGGCCCAGCGGCGCAGGGAATCGATTTTCTCCCGCATGGTCTGGGAAAGAGGGATCGACTGCTTCAGCGCCCCCAGAATATCGTCGGTGGTGAGATCGCGGCCCTGATCGAAGGCTTCGTAGAGGGCGGCGATGATGGCCTGCTCGATTTCCGCCCCGCTGAAGCCGTCCGAGCCGCCCGCCAGTCGCTTGATGTCGAACTGGGCCGGATCACGCTTCCGCTTGCGGAGGTGAATTTCGAAGATCTCCCGCCGTTCCCGCTCGGAGGGCAGGTCCACGAAAAAGATATCGTCGAAGCGGCCCTTGCGGAGCATCTCCGGCGGGAGGATATTGACCTCGTTGGCCGTGCTGACCACGAAGACCGGAGCGGTTTTCTCCTGAAGCCAGGTGATGAACGAGCCGAAGACCCGGGAGGTCGTTCCCCCGTCCGAGAAGGGCGAACTCTGCGTGCCTGCGAACCCTTTCTCGATTTCATCGATCCAGAGGATGCAGGGGGCGATGGATTCCGACATGGTGATGGCCCGGCGCATATTTTCTTCCGAAGACCCGACAATGCCGCTGAAGATTTTGCCCACATCGAGCCGGATGAGCGGCAGCTTCCAAACCGAGGCGATGGATTTGGCGGCAAGCGATTTCCCGCACCCCTGCACCCCCAGAAGGAGAATGCCTTTCGGCTCGGGCAGCCCGAACTGGCGGGCCTTGTCAGTGAACGCCTGCACTCGCTTCTCCACCCACTCCTTCAGAATCTCCAGCCCGCCCACATTGCTGATGTTCTCGATCCCCGGAAAATACTCCAGTATCCCCGATTTTCGGATGATCTGCTCCTTCTCCGTCAGGATGACCTCTACATCGAATTTCCGCTTCTCCACCAGGGATTTCGCGAAAACGTTTTCGGCCTCATTGGCGGTGAGGCCCTGGGCGGCCTTTAAAATCTGCTCCCGCATCTCCGGGGCCAGATCGATCTCGATCTGAGGGTTCTCCTTGACCGAGCGTACCACCCCGTCCAGCAGTTCCCCTAGCTCCTCGATGGTCGGCAGGTAGTAATCGATGACCGTGATATCCTTCTCCAGCTCCGCGGGCAGTTTCAGGATGGGGGAGAGGATGATCAGGGTTTTGTAGGTCGTCTTGAGCGCGGTCGTCAGGTCGCGCAGGCGGCGCACCACGACCGAATCGTTCAGGAAAGTATGGTAATCCTTGAGGATGAAGATGGCGGGTTCGGTGGACATCAGCACGAAATCCAGGGCGGAGATGGGGTCGCGGGTGGCCTGGTTGACGGCCACATTGCTCGCGCCCAGCATCCCCTGGGTGATCGTCCAGACGAACACCTTTTTGCTCCGGTTCTGAGCGATCTCGCGGAGGGTGTCCTCCACCCGCTTTTCCTCCCAGGAGACGATATAGATGATCGGGTATCGCGCCCGGATCAATGTTTCGAGTTCTTGGTCTACCGGTGAAGCCAATCCGCTGCTCCTTGATCGACGGAAGAAGGCGGCCTATTGCCAGCAATCCTATTATAAATAAAAACGTAGGTTTTCGCAAGAGATAATTTCGGCCTGCCGGGAGGCGGAAAATTGCGCTCCCAAAATGCTGCTTGCCCTCTTGACACAAAGAGGAGACCGGCCTATAATATTATCATAAAATATTTTTAAACTCAATGATAATCAATAATAAAAAGGAGGTGCGGATTTTGCCCAAAGAAAAGGAAACGAACGATCCTCTTTCGCAATATTCCGGAGGGGAGGACGGGCCGGATGACGTGCTGGATCTGGAGGAGGCGGTGGCCTTCCTGAAGACAACCAAGCCGACGATGTACCGGTGGGTCGGGATGGGAGGCCTGAAAGGATTCAAGGTAGGACGCCAGTGGCGCTTCTACCGCAGCGACCTCCGGAAGTTCCTGGAGTACGAAGACCCGACCGCAGCCGGGATCGATCTGGAGGCGGTCGCCTCCGCTGTCCGGGATCTGGACGAGCGGATCCGGAAGGCGAAGGCATCGCACAGCAAAGGAGATTGAGATGAGCCTGCAAGAACAAGCCGGGCAGGAAAACGTGTTAAAAGCCGAGGAATCGGCCCTGGTCGAACTGAGCCGGAAGATTGTCGAGGCGGCCATCGCGGAAGGGGCCTCCGACATCCACATCGACCCCGGCCTCGAAAAAACGAGGGTCCGCTTCCGCAACGACGGCGTGATGAGCGATATCCTCTCTCTGCCGAAAAACGTTCACGCCCCTCTGGTGACGCGCTTCAAGATGATGGCCGAACTCGACACCTCCAGCCAGACCGGCATCCAGTTCGGGAGGCTGCCAGCCCGCGAGGAGGGCAGAGATTACGAACTGAAGGTCACCACCCTACCCACCCTGGACGGCGAGAAAGTGACCTTCCGCATCCTGACCTCAGGCGGGCTGGCCCGAATCGATCAGATGGGCTACCGGGACGCCGACAGGGCGCGGATCGAGAAATGTATGGGAAGCCCGTGCGGGCTGATCGTCTACAGCGGCCCGACCGGAAGCGGGAAGACGACCGGCATGTACGCCGCCCTCCTGGAACTGATCAAACCAAGCTACGCCGTTATGACCGTGGAGGATCCGGTGGAATTTCGCTTTCCCGGGGCGGCGCAGGTGAGCGTCAACCGGAAGGCCGGGATTCTCTTCCCGGACGCCCTGAACGGCGTCTGGCGCTCCGACCCCGATATCGTGCTGGTGGGCGACCTGCCGGACCGGGAAACCGCCGAACAGTGCCTCAAGCTGGCGATCACCGGCCATCTGGTCATCACACAGATCCAGAGCGGGGATGCGGCCTTCGCCGTTCACCGCCTTCTGGACATCGGCCTCGACCCGTTCACCCTCTCATCGGCCCTGCTGATGGTCTCTTCCCAGCGCCTGGTCAGGCGCATCTGCCCGAAATGCAAGGAAGAGGCCGCCTACAGCGCGGAGAGGCTGTCCCACTGGCGCGCCCTGGCCGAAGCGGGCGGCCTGTCCTGGCCCGAATCCCCTCGCTTTTTCAAGGGAAAGGGATGCGACCGCTGTCGTGGAACCGGATACTTCCGCCGGATGGGCGTCTACGAGATTATGGCGATGGATCAGGAACTCGCCAGCCTGGTCAGCAATCGAACCAGCGACAAAGAGCTTCAGGAAGCCGCCGTCCGCAAGGGCATGACCACCATGCTGGCCGATGGCATCATCAAAGCCCTGGACGGCCAGACAACGGTTGAGGAGGTTACGCGGGTGCTGGGGATTTAGGAGAAAAGGGAAGACCACCCTGATGGAACGATGAAGCCGAAACATCAATGATGTGAGGTCCGGTCGTCATTCATAAAAAGCCGTGTGGAGCAACCCCCTCACGCGGCAACCGCCTGTATCAGCAGGGCAGGCACACTTCTCGCCCCGTTACGCGACATTCCTCTCTGCAAAAAATATTTCCGGTATCGAAAGGAGAAAACGGGCAAGCTGCGAAAGCGATAGGGCATCGAATCGGGCCGGCTCCTCGCGGACGGGCCGTTGCAGGTGATAAATGTCGTTAAACACCCCTCTATTCCCATTATCCGGCTGCCCCTGGCTGTATCCTGACACAGCGGCTCGTGCCCTGGCTGCGGCTATGGTCGCTCCGCCTCCGGCGACGGCCTCCCCCATCCTCCCCGACCTCCTCGCCCCCGGCCTGCGCGTGGTCTTCTGCGGCATGGCCGCCGGGAGCCGGTCCGCTCTGCTGGGCCGATACTACGCCGGGCCGGGCAACAAGTTCTGGGCGGTCATTCAGAGGATCGGCCTGACCCCGTATCCGCTTCGGCCCGATCAGTTTCCCTTGCTCCCTTCTTGGGGCATCGGCCTGACCGATCTGGTCAAAACCGCCTCCGGGCCTGACCGGGCGATCCGGCCTGCGGATCCGGATCGCGCGCTTCTTCAGGCGAAGATAACCCGGCACGCCCCCTTTATGCTGGCCTTCAATGGCAAGAGAGCGGCCAAAGAGTTCCTGAGGCGGCCCGTAGATTACGGGATCCAGGAGGAGCGGATCGGGGAGACGCGGCTATGGGCGCTGCCGTCCACATCGGGGGCCGCGAGCGGCTTCTGGGATGAAACGCATTGGCGGGACCTGGCGGCGTTTCTGGGAGTATCGCCATGAACAAACCCACCCAGGATCGGCTCCATCAATCCGTGCGCCTGGTCAAAATCATCTGGCTCCTGGAATCCTGGCCCGGGACTGCGAGGTCACGGCCAAGACCATTTCCCTGGACATGCGGCTCCTGGAGGAACTGGAGGTCGCCTGCCGGCATGACGCCCAGAAGCACTCCTATGTGCCGGAGAGCCCGCCCCTCTTTCCCGCGCTCTCTTACCGACCGCATGGGGCGAGAGAGCGACTTCATTCGCCGCCAGCGCAGGCTCCGGAGGCAGTGGCACGGGGCTCGGCCCGGCACCGGTCTTGGGGGCCTGGCCCAGAGTCGGAGTCACCGGGGCGAGAGGGCCCACCGGGGGGCGGGCTTGAGGGGTGTGATCCGCCTGCCGGACGCCTGGGTGGGCTGTGGCGGGCGCACGGGCTGCGGCACGCAGCCCTGTTCGCTCTCCTCCAAAGAGGCTGACTGTGATACACATGAGGCAATCCGATGGGTCCCCCTGCTGCTTGCACTTGAATTTCAGCGCAAGCGAAATCTCTGTTTTCTTGACATCCTCTCCCATTTATGCTAGACTTAAGGCACTTCACGCAACCCGAGGAGGCATGATTGAGCGATCCCCGTTCCGAATTGATCGAGATTTGCCGCCTGGTCTATGGCCGGAGGCTGACCGACAGCGCCGGTGGCAATATGAGCGTCCGCAGCGACGGCCTGGTCTACATGACCCCACGCTACAGCGGCAGCAAGCGGCGCTGGCAGTTGAAGCCGGAGGAATTTATCGTAACCACCGAGGCCGGGGAGGTGCAGGAAGGGGAAGGGGAGCTGTCGCGGGAATCCAAAATGCACCTGGCTATCTACCGCGCTTTTCCGGAGGCCGGCGCGGTCGTCCACGCCCACCCCTTCCATGTGATGGTCTTTGCCAGCGCGGAGCGCCCCATCCCCCCCACCAGCGAACAGACCGATAAGTTCGGGGAGATCGAATTGACGGATCAGGTGAAAGCCCACTCCCAGGCCCTGGCCGATGCAGTGGTCGTCGCCCTGGACAGGAAAAGGGAGAATCTCGCCAAAAACGCCATCGCCTGCCTGATTCCCAGGCATGGCATCGTGTGCGTCGGACGCGACCTTTCCGACGCCTATGACTGCCTGGAGCGGATCGAGGGGAGCGCCCATATCCTCATCGCCCGCGCGGCCCTGGAATGCCTTGATTATCACCGTCACCCCGAACACCGGGATTGACCGCGTCCTCTTCGTGAGCGGCTTCGAGTGGGGCCGGCGCGTTCCCGTGGAGCGCGCCGCGGTGGCGATGGGCGGAAAGGCCACCGATGTCTCGATGATCCTGCGCTCTCTGGGCGTCCCTACCCTGGCCCTGGGCTTCGCCGCCGGAGACGCGGCCCGACTCATGGACAAGATGCTCCGCCAGGCCGGAGCCAAAACCGACTGGACGTACGTTTCCGGCGAAACGCGCGTCAACCATGTTCTGGTGGACACCGCCTCCCACCGCCAGAGTACGCTGGTCACCGACTCGCTCTACCTGGACGACCCCGAGGCCGCCGTCGGCGATCTGAAGGCCAAGCTCCTGGCCGCCGCTCCGGGGAATGTCGCGGTCCTGGCTGGAAGTCTCCCGAAAGGCTGCCCTCCCGGCCTCTACGCCGACCTCGTGGCCTCCGCCAACCGGGCCGGTGCCATCACCCTTCTCGACTGCATCGCCGCTCCTCTGCGCTGCGGCCTCTCCGCCCGTCCCTTTCTCATCAAACCCAACCTCCACGAATTTCAGGAGCTGGTCGGAAAGCCCGTCTCCTCAGAAGCCGATATCCTCCGCGAAGCTTCCGCCCTCCTGCGCGGCGGTCCCCGGCATGTCGTCGTCTCCCTCGGAGACATGGGAGCGCTGGCTGTTTCGGAATCGGAATCTTGCCGGGTGCGGCCCCTTTCCGTGGAGGTGGTGAACGCCGCAGGCGCAGGCGATGGTATGGTCGCCGGGCTGGCGATGGCCTTCTCCGAGGGCCGTCCTTTGGCGGAAGGCTTGCGGCTGGCGACCGCCATCGCCACCGCCGTTCTGATTACCCCCGGCACCGCCGAATGCTACCGCGAGGATGTGGAACGCTTTCTGCCGCAGGTGGTGGTGGAGAGGATAAAAAAAGAATGCGTACAATAAAAAACCTGAAACTTATACAACTCTTTATACTCATTTATGTCGCCTATACGCCCGCGAAAGGAGAATCTGCCATGCCTTATGCCATTGACGCCCTGCCGGAAGGCTACCGCCTGCAAGTGATGGATGACTGCGGCGCTCCGGAGCGCCAGCCGCACGTGCGGGCCAGAGGCTTCCACACCTACAGCGAAACGGACTGCAATGCCGATATCAAGGCAAGAAGCGTCGCCTGGCATGAAAAGCGCATCGAAGCCGTCTACGAGAACCTGAATCCGAATCTTACCTATGTGCTGGCCGTCACATACGCCAGCGAAACCTTCAACCGTCGCATCCAGAGCCTGGCCGCCGGGCCGGTGACGCTCCACGGCCCCCGCCCTCTGCCTGTGGGCGGCTCGGAGCGGCTTCTCTTCCGGCTGCCCGCTCAGGCCGTTCGGGAGGGCAGGCTGACCCTTCGTTTCGACCTGGAAGGGCCGGTGAATGTGGTGGTGTCCGCCATCGAGCTGTGGGCGGAAGCCCCTTCTCCGAACATTCTCTATCTGACCGATATCTCCGGCCTTTTCACCGACCTGACCGGAAGGGCGCTGGACATTTCCTTTGAAGGCGTGTCCAGCGTTCCGGTTGCCCTCCGGCGCGAGGGCGCGGCGGAAGAGATCGCCGCAACCCTCACGGCCCCGGACGGCTCCTTTCGCTTCGAGCGAAAGCTTTTCGAGGCGCTTTCGAAAGGCGGCCTGGAGCTTGCCGCCCGATACGAAGGGCAGGATATCGTCAGGCGAGTGCCGGCATCCCAGCTTTATTTCGAGCCGGTGCGATACCGGCCCGCCCCGGCCCGCATCGGCGGGATGAAAGAGGCCACCCTGCCTCTGAACGGCGTCTGGAAGATCGATCCCGCGCCGGAAGAAAACGCCCGCCTCCGGCCTCTTGCCGATCCCGGATGGAAAGACATCGCCGTTCCCGGCCAGTGGCTTCAGCAGGGGTTCGATGTGCCGATGGACCGCGCGGTGGCGATGGCGAAGGAGTTCGAGGTTCCATCGGAATGGGCGGGCCACCGCATCATCCTGCGCTTCGACGGCATCCATGCCGGAACTCGCTACTGGCTGAACGGACGGCTGCTGGGCTACAGCGAAAACCTCTATACCCCGGTGGAATGGGATATTACCGAATCCGCCTTGCCGGGCCGGGCCAACCGGCTCGATCTGGAAATGAAAGTCGAAACCGTCTCCGAAAAACTCTCCTTCGCCTCCGGCTACGCCTTCCACAACCTGGGCGGCATCGACCGCTCGGTGCGCCTCTTCGCACTTCCTCCTGTGCATGTCCGCGATCTCCACCTGAACGCCGATCTCGACAACGCCTATCGAAACGGCCTTCTGGCGCTGAAGCTGACCTTGGAAAACTCCGGAAGCCAGCCGACCGACGGCCTTTCCCTGCGCCTCTCCCTTTACGGCCCGGACCGGAAGCGAGCGGCCCTCAGCGCCCCGGCGGTGGCCGTCGGCCCTCTGGCTCCAGGTCGCAAAACGGTGGAAGTGGCCTCGCAGATCGAAAATCCTCTGCAATGGAGCGCGGAGAAGCCACATCTCTACAAGCTGGTGATCGACGTGCTGGAGAACGGTCATCTTTCGGAGCGCATCGAGCGGCAGGTCGGCTTCCGGAAGATCGAGGTCAGGGGCAGCCAGCTTTTGCTCAACGGCAAAGCCATCAAGCTGGCCGGAGCCTGCCATCATGAGACTCACCCCCTGACCGGACGCGCCGACACCTCCCGATGGGCCGAAAAAGATATCGCCATGATGAAGGGCGCAAACCTTAATTATGTTCGCACCTCCCACTATCCGCCCAACCAGGAGCTTCTCGACTGCGCGGACCGGCTGGGGATGTACGTAGAGGTGGAAGCCCCTTTCTGCTGGGTGCCGGCCGAGGAGGATATGAGCTACCTCCAGGAAATCCTGGTCCCCACCTCAGCCATGATCGATTACCACCACAGTCACCCGAGTGTGATCATCTGGTCTCTGGCGAACGAATCGGCCTTCAACAAGGGCTTCGAGGTTTCCAACAGCCTGGTCAAATCGCTTGACCCCACGCGTCCCACCACTTTCAACAACCCCGATCCCCGGCGTGTCTGCGATATCGCTAATGCTCACTACCCGCCCATGCCCTATGATGAGGTCATGAAAGACGACCCTCGCCCCCTTCTTTTGGGAGAATATTTCTACCCCATCTGCCACGAGCAGACCGATGCCGAGATCAACCCCGGCCTCCGCGAGCTCTGGGGGCACGGCCACAGCGACCCCTCCACCGAATGGGCAAGAAAGTGTGCCCTTAGCTTCGAGGGGTCGTTCATGCACCCGGGAGCCGCTCCCGGCGCGTGGAGCCATATCGTTCGTTCGGGCCGGGTGATCGGCGGCGCGATATGGGCCGCTCTGGACGAACCCTTCTACCTGCCCGGTGGTAAGCAGGCCGGCTATGCCTGGGTTCACGGCTTCTGGGGCGTCCTCGATGCATGGCGCAGGCAGCAGACCAAACCTGAATGGTGGCTGAGCAAGCTGATCTACGCCCCTGTCTGGTTCCCTAAGCGGGCGGTTCCTTTCGCTTCAGGACAGAAGTCGGTCCAGGTTTCGGTCGAAAATCGATATAGCTTTACTGATTTGGAAGAGATGGATATCATCTGGAGAGTGCGGGGAACTCAGGGCAGAATCAAGATGAGCTTGCCCGCAGGAGCGAACGGGGAATTGACGGTACCGGTTCCCGCGCAGGCCCGGCCCGGCGATATGATGACTTTGAGCGTAATCAACCGCCGGAAAGAACTCATCAACACCATCGGCCTGCACCTGGGTGAAGCGGTTCGCCCACCCCTGCCTGTTCTAGGCTCCGGCTCGCCCGGCCTCCGGGAAGACGGCTCCTCAACCTTTATCTCCGGCAACCGCTTTCGCCTGGCGATGGGCATGGCAGCCGGGCAACTGGACGCCAGCGATCCCGCGCATTCCTCGCCCCTCCTGCGCCTTCCGGCCCTGCACCTGACGCACTTCGATTTCGGGGACCTCATCCCCACCGCCCCGCCCTACGGCGAATTGCCCGATCCCGCCACCCGCGTTGTCGAGGATGTCCGCATCTCCCGTCAGGAAGGCGGACTGGAAATCCTGGTGAAGGATCGCTACACCCATTTTGCCGGAACGCTGCGCTGGCGGCTCGATAAAACCGGGAAGGGCAAGATCGCTTACGATTACCTCTACACCGGTGAAGATCTGAGCGTCCGTGAGATCGGGATCAAGCTGGCACTCCGAAGAGAATGTGACAGGCTCACGTGGAAGCGGTGGTCGGAATGGGATATCTTCCCCGCCGGACACATCAGCCGGACGGAAGGTTCGGCGCAGGCGCGGCGCGATCCGAAATGGGGCGACGGCCCGGAAATCCCTCCCTCCTGGCCCTGGCAGCTCGATCAGACCGACCGGGGAACCGCCGATTTCCGCAGCGTGAAGTTCCACATCTACGAGGCGTCGCTGCTGGCCCCGAACCATACGGGAGTCCGGGTCTATGCCGACGGCGATGCCCATGTCCGTACGGCTCTGGCAGGACAGGAAACCCACCTGCACATCCTCTCCGACTGCTGGCTCGGGCCGGTCGTCCTGAAAAACGGCAGCCGGATATCGGGAGAATTTACCGTGGAACTGAAAGGAGGCTAATCATGCGGCGCTTGCTGCCCATCGCAGCCGCGCTGTGCCTGGGCCTTGCGGCAGCCGTTCTCATCGCCCGGGAAGCGCAGCCCGATATCTCCGTTCACCAGCTGGCCAATATCGTCAAAGCCAACCCCATCGATCCGGCCACCGGCAGGAATATCGCCACCGTCGGATCGGGAGTACACACCACTGTCACCGTCTGGCAGGTCTCCACCGATCTGGCTCTGCACTATCACAGAGAGCATGACGAGGTGGTCTACTGCCAGAGCGGGGAAGGCATCGCCCGCCTCGGCAATGAAACCAGGCGTATGAAGGCCGGAGAGTTTATCATCATCCCGCCGGGCGTTGTACACGGGGTCAAAGCGGTCGGCAAAAAGCCCATGCGCGGCCTCTCCATCTTCGGCCCTCTCTTCGATGGAAAAGATCGGGTTCCGGTGGCCGAGGGGAAATGACACCAGGGCTTTTGCTTGGGGGGCGAACATACTATTTGCTTAAAAAGCACCCCCAACCCTCCTTGCTAAGGGGGGCTTACAGAGGAAGCCAATAAAGGTCGCACCATCTGTCCTGCGGAGCCTGCCCGCATCGGTTCTTGGCCCCAGGGGTTTCACGCTCTGACTCCGAGCGGCCGGGGCAGAGGGGCAAGGCCCTCTGGATGAATGTGCGATGTTTAGTTGATTTATCTATTAGATACCTACGGGGAGATGACTTACCATACCCGCTCCCGGTCGCCAGACTCCCTCCCTCTCCTGGACGGAGAGGGAGGGTTGGGGAGGGTGAGGTGCTTTTGAAACAGTCCTGGGGGAGGGCAACCCGCCGGGTCGCCCTCCCCCAGCGAGAGCCTGCTATTTCACAAGCCGCTTTCTCGCACGGTCCACCACCTCACGCATGGCAGCGATCTTGTCCTCACGGCCTTCGGGCTTCCGGTAGGATGCAATCAGGGCATCCACCTTTTCCTGCGCCCTGTCCAGCACCTGGGTTTCGAACTCGAAGCCGTTCCAGCCGGAGCGGTCGAAGATTTGCGGGAGCCAGAGGCACTCGCGATAGTGTTCCAGGGTGTGGTCGCTCTGGAGAAAAGTACTCTTGATTCCCTGCCCCACCTCCAGAATGGATTCCATCCCGATATTGTCCGCGCCGGGGTCGAACGATTTTTCATACTGCCTGAGGCCGATGCTCAGTTCCCTGTCCAGGAGAAGCTGCACCGGGCTGATGGTCTTGCCGTCCTCCACCATTCCCTCGCCGACTTGCGGATGAACCCCGCTGAAGGCGGCGATGGTCAATGCCTTATAGGCTTTCTCTAGGGCGGCGTAAAGGCCCGGCTCCCGGGCGTCGCAGTATTCCCCTCCGCCCACCGGAATCGACAACCCGCTCCACCGGCGGATGAATTCCACGCAGGCAAAGGCGTAGATCATCGAGTCGTAGGCAGAGTAACTCACCTGGCCGCTCTTCATATCCATGGTCGCGCCCCACATATTGCCCCCGAGTCCGACTTTCGGGTTCAGGGCGCGGGCGGCGATCCAGGCGGCGAAATGCTCCGCGCTGGAGACCGCTACAAATCCCTCAATCGTAACCGGAGTGGAGACACCGGCGATGGGCATGGCGGTGATGCCGGTCGGAACGCCTTCTTTCACCCGGCGGGCAAACTTGTCGGCCACATCCTTATCGAACCGGAACGGATGGGCGATACAGATCGAACCCCAGGTAAACCATTCATCGATGCCGATAATCCGGCCCATCTCTCTGAGATGATCCACCTGGCTGACATTCCAGGCAAAGGCCGGGCCGGGGTTGTGGGCGTATTCGGCCAGCAGCAAGGCTGCCTCCAGAGGCTCCATGATCGGCGGCACATCGGTCAGGAGGAGGGCATGGCCCATCCCCTCCTCCCGGTGAAGCGCATCCCCGAATTTGATGAGGCTGATGAAATCCCTGCTGTTGCCGGGGTGCCGTTCTTTTTTGGCATAATCATGATAAAACTGGGCAACCTGGGTGCTGAGAACGGAGTGAGCAGGCGCTTGGAAACGCGGCTGCTCATCCGTTTTCACGGCGGCGGTCTCTTTCCGGAGACCATCCACAAAATCGAGTACCATTCGGCGCGGGAAATACGCCTTCTGGGCGGCATGATCTACCTTTGCCCCGGCTGCTTCCAGCGCGTTCAGTATCTCCTCGTTTTGAAAAAGGATGCCAGCCCTCTCCAGCGTCTCCAGCACGCCTTCGGCCAGCGGTTCGATATCGGCATCCTTGAACATCCTGATCTGAAACATCCGTTCCTCCTGGTTTGATTTCCTGTCGAACTCAACGCTTCGGCTGGCCTGCCCCCCACCGGGCCAGAAACTCTCCGTAATCCACTATCTGCCCGGTCGTGACAGACTCGAAGATGGCCTTTTCCACCTGTAAGACATGGCGGCCATGCTCGACGGTCATGGGCGGGTCGGTGTCCTGGCGGATAGCCTGACAGAGCGCAGCGAGTTCGTCATAATGGCCCATATAGCCGTGCGGGCCGCGCACATCTTTGAAATGGCTCTTGGCGTCCGGGGAGCTGAAATCCGGGCCGGAGAAGATGGTGGAGAAGTCCGGGGCCGCCAGCGCGGTACTCAGGTGGCATTCCTTGAATCGTTTCGACAGGTAGACACATTTATCCTGCCCGAAAAGCTGAAATGAATACTTGGACATCAGCGCATTGTAGGCCCGCCCGTGCTGGATGTAGCACGCCTGGGAGCCGTCCGCGAAACGGAGGGTGGCGATAAAGCTGTCTGCCGGCAGATGGCCGTCCAGCCCATAGTAGTGCCCCCCGGTCGCATAGACGCTGACCAGCGGCGCATCGTGGAACTGGTGGACGATCAGATCGAGGTTGTGGCACGCCTGCCCGGAAACGGTGTCCGTACACTGGCCGAAGGTGATCCAGGGATCGGGCAGCAGTTCCTTCGCCCTCAGGACGGCAGGGGCCAGCCGGTTGCAGAGGCCGATCAGGTATTTCACACTCGCCTTCCGCACCTCATTTTCCAGTTCGAGGGCCTCCTCCACCGTGACGGCGATGGGCTTCTCCATGAAGATATGCTTCCCGGCCCTTGCTGCAGCGATGCCCAGCGCCGGATGATGCCTCTCCCCGGTCTGGATCAGCACTCCGTCCAGGCTGGCATCCGCAAAAAGGCGGCTGGCGTCGCCGGTGGCATATTCCCCGCCGAAATCGGCCAGGAATTTCCGCGCCCTCTCCTCCACGGCGTCCGCATAGGCCACCACTTCCATACCCGGCGCGTATTTGGAGTTCAGCACATGCAGCGTTCCCATCCCGCCGCACCCGATGCAGCCGAATCGTAAAGCTTTCAAGAGCCGCCCTCCTTTGCGGGAATTTCAAGAAGATCGCTCATAACGCCCAGCCTGCTTTTCAACTGATACCGTGCAGGCCGGAAGGGAACGGACAGGGTCATCACCGTCTCGAACGGCTGCCATCCTGTCCACCTTCCCCCCGCGCTTCCCAGCCTGATCCGTTCGGGCTGGCCGCGGACATCAGAAAAGTTCAAAGACGCTCTTCCTTCTTCATAGCGAAAGCCCGTGGCGCGGGCCGCGCTCAGCCCGGCTTTGATTTTGAAGAAAAACGCCCGGTTGGGCGATGGGGCTGGATGGTGAAAAACCCGATGATGAACCCGTCCGCCATCAGCTCGCGGCATCCGCCGATGGCATAGGTTCCAGGCTCGACCGGTTCCTCGCTGACTGCGTAATCGTACCATGTCTGCCCGTTGTCATCGCTGGCGGTGCAGACGATTCGCCGGTCCCACAGGGAACCGCAGTTAAGGGTCGTTTTCCGCACTCGGGCGCGCGCGGCGAAAACCCGTCCAGGTTCATCAGGAAGATCGCCTGCCCGCCGAACTTCGGGAAAAGATCGATCTCCCGGCGGCCTGTCCGGCTATCGTAGCGGATATAATGCTCTCGGGGCGGGGAAGTCTGCGCCGAGTAGAAAAAGTGCGCCTTCCCGCCTTTGGCGATCAAGCTGAAAAGCCAGGTATGCACATCGAACTTGTCGCCCGGAGTGATACGCTCCGAGGGGCCTGTTTCATCGGCGATGACCGGCAGGGCCAGTAGCGTTCCATCCATCTTTTGCCAGGTGACCCCGCCGTCGCGGGAAAGTATGTGGTGGATATCCCAGTAGAGATAGACCCCGTTTTTCTGGGTTGTCCAGGCTGCATGAAGGGTCCCGTCCGGCTCCAGGAAAAGCAATGGGTACTGCACAACCGCGTTTGGCCCCGGCTTCAGCAGGTTCCAGCTGCTTTTTACCGCGCCGTCCGGTCCGATGATGAAAAACATATCGTTGTGCGCGAAGTAGCAGAGCCGCTTTCGCTTCGCATCATAAATCATGCTGTATTTACCGGCGGAGCCGCTCGGAACGGTCGAGATGTGGGGCCGGGCATAGTTTTCGGAGGCCAGGAAGCGGTAGAGATAGGCGCTCCCATCCAGAAAGTCGGGCCGGATAAGGTAGATATTATCCCTGGCGTCTGTTTCGACCACCGGCGGGTTGGTCGCATGGGTGGCTTCAAAAATGATTGTGAAGGCTTTGCCCCTGCCCTCGCTCCGGGACAGCCGCCACTGCTGGGCCGTATAGGGTTCGTCGCGGGACCGGATATGGGTCATGAAGATGCCCTTCCGATTGCCGGCCATCTTCTGGTTGTGGCTCTGGAAGGCGGTGTAGCCGGTCGCTTCGGCATCGACGTAGACCGCTTCAACCCCTATCAGCCCCGGCAGCCCTTTTGCCTGCTAACAGAATCCCGAACTTGCCGAAATCCCCAGTGTCAGCGCAATACAGCCAACTATGAAAATACCAGTCCACACAATCGATCCTCCCGGCAGCTTGCTTTGAAAATACATCCCGAATAGCAGGAATTCGGCAGCGGCGCTCTGTTTCCTGCCTGGGCGCAGGATATCCTGACACAGACTTCTTCGGCCATCATTCCTGCATGAAGGAATCATGCGGATCATACCGAATGATTGGCCTACGGGCTTTTTGTATCGCCCGGGAACCCGGCAATCACCGAACCAGGAGAGATCTCATGAACCCTACGACCCTCGGCATCTCAGGCGGGATCCCAGCCATCCTGATGGCACTGGCCGCCGCTACCGCCGGCCTGATGGCGCTGCCTTCGGACGAGGGGAGCTGCGCTGAAGCCGCTACGGCTCAGGCTCGTGGCCTGCCCAGGTTGAAGATCAGCGCGAACCGGCGCTTTCTGGTCACGGAAGACGGGCAGCCGTTCTTCTGGCTGGGAGACACGGCCTGGCGGATGTTCAAATTACCGCCGGACGATATCGATACTTATATGGCTCATCGAGTCCGCCACGGATTCAATATCATCCAGGTACACTGCGGCTATAAACATACCGATTATGCCGGAAACCGTCCGTTCCTCAACGATAATCCGGATGCGCCCAATGACGCCTACTGGCGGCATATCGATGCCATTGTGGAGAAAGCCCTGAAGCATCGGCTTTACATTGCCCTGGTCCCGATGTGGGGCGATGAATACGGCAGAGCTTTCGGAGCCGATGAACAAAAGGTATATCGGTTCGGCTTATGGTTGGGCAGGCGTTACGCGGACTACAGCCATGTCTTGTGGATCGTCAGCGGCGAATACGATGCCGTCAACAACTTCAGCATTCCCATAAGTATGGCGCAGAAGCGCCTGTTCGTCGCGGCGGCGAAGGGGCTGCGGGATGCCCACCACGGCAAGCAGATCATGACGATTCATCCGGGGAACGCCCGCACGTCATCGCTCGATTTCCATGCCGAGTCGTGGCTGGATTTCAATATGCTGCAATCGGCCCATATGATCGACTGCGCGGCCTACGGGCTTGCGGAGAACTATGCTCTGATCACCCACGATTATACCCTCCATCCGGTGAAGCCTGTCCTGGATGGAGAACCCCTCTATGAGGACACACCGGACGGCGTCTGGGTTTACCGGGATATCGACCATCCCCGGGCGGACGCTGCCGCAATCAGGAAGAAAGCTTATTGGGCCGTTTTTTCAGGAGCGTTCGGGCACACTTACGGGCATAACGATATCTACGGGTTCCATCAGCCTTCATATCCCGGCCATGTCGTGCCCTTCTCGGAAGGCCCGGGGCAGCGCGGCTCATGGAAGACTTCGATGAACGCGCCGGGAGCCATACAGATGAAGCACCTGCGCGCCCTTATCGAATCTCGCCCGTTCCTGGGCCGCATCCCGGATCAGCCGCTCCTGGCCGGGAATACGGGCAGCGGCCCGGACTATATCATCGCCACCCGATCCTCGGATGGAAGCTATGCCCTGATCTATACTTCGACCGGAAAACCTATCAGGGCGGCCCTGGGCCGGCTGGCTGGCAGCCGGATCAAGGCATGGTGGTTCAATCCCAGCACCGGGAAAGCGACGCCCGCCGGTCAGCATAAACCCGAAGGCGCAAAGGAATTTACGCCGCCCGTCCGCAGCACAGGCCGGGACTGGGTGCTGGCGCTGGATGACGCCTCGAAGAATTACCCGAGGCCGGGAGGCCGCCGGGATGGCAGATAAATTATGCCTGTTTCTCTACTCGAAGGATAGGGCCGCCCACTGCCGGGCATCGCGCACCACGCTTTCGGGATGCAGGCGGCTGCGGGCGATATGGCCCTGTTGAGGCCGCAGGGTCGGCTGGGTGGCGTCCTGATAGCGCCAGTCCAGATTCCAGCGGATCTTTGCGGAGCGGTTCGGCAGTCCCCGATGGAAAAGCAGGTTGTGAAAAAGAACGATATCCTGGGGATCGATCTCGATAGCCACCGCATCTTTTTTGCGAGGCAGAAGGTATTCGGAGGCGATCTCCAGATAATACTCGCGCCCTTCATGGGGGACCAGCCCCAGCCGGTGCGTTCCCGGGATGAACTCCATGCAGCCATTCTCCCGGCGGGCTGGGACAAGCGGAGTCCAGACATTGACCATGCGAAGGTCGCCCGCTTCCCCGCCCGTATAGCCCCCGTCCTGATGCCACAGCACTTCGGTGCGTGCGTTGTCGGGCAGTTTGGGGCGGGCGGAATAGTTGGGATAGAGCCGGATCTCCCCGCCCAGAATCGCCTCGGCGATATCCAGCAGGCCGGGATGGAAGAAGAGGTCGAACAGCCCTTCCTGATGCAGTTCAGGGCGGAAGAGAATCGGGATCTCCTCCATATGGTTCTCGTAGAGCCGGAGCAGCCGGGTCTCCAGCGGTTCCCCATGCAGCGGACCCTCGCTTTTGCCGGCCGCCATCAGCTTTTCGGCTTCCCTGTCCACCAGACCTTCCATTGCCGAGCGGGCATCCCGGATATCCTTCGGATCCAGAAAGCCTTTCAAAACGATATAACCCTCTTCATTGAATCGATGCTGAAGATCATCGCTGAGGGCAAACGCACGGGCTGCCATAATATCACCTCCGTTTGAGCAATAGGGCCGATCCGGTTTATTGCGGCAGAGGAACGATCTCGACCGGGGCCATGCCCGTAGGACAGGTCGGCTGCACATCGAGCGGCACGATATAGGCAAAGGTAAAGCTGCGCCGGCTGCGGCCCGACCGGTTTGCCTCCGAAAAATGGGGCAGGCAGCAGTGGAAGAAGACGCCATCCCCGGCGCGGCAGAGAACGGGAACCGCCTGGCGGATCAGCGCGGCCTGCTCCGGGTCTTCGACGCTCAGACCGAGCCCGACCCTTTCGCTGGCCGCCGCTTGCCAGAGACCCCGCCGGTGCGCTCCCGGAATGATCTCCAGGCAGCCGTTCTCCGGCGCGGCGTCCTCCAGGAAAACCATCAGGGAAACGATGGCTGCCGTTCCCCAGTTCGCGCCGTCCTGATGCCAGTCGATTTGCCGCCCGACATAAGGAGCTTTCACCACCATCATATTATGGCGGTTGACACAGACCCCGGCTTCCGGCCCCACTAGCGCCCGCACGTACTCCGCCACCAGAGGATCGGTCGCCACCGACTGAAAGGCTTCATGCCTTTCCATCACACGAGACAGCCGAAAAACGGCCTGCCCGCCGGCCTCCTCCATCAAATCCCATTGCGTCCGCGTCTCCGGAGAACGGGCGCGTTCCAACTGCTCGTCGATCAATGCCTTCAGCATCCCGATGCGGACGTCATCCAGAATGCTCCCGACGACCAGGTATCCCTCATTGCGAAAAAAGTCGATCTCGACCTGCCGAACCATAATCACCTCCTCAATGGGATGCAGGACAACGATGCGCTCTATCCCTCCTGCCTTATCCCCAGCAAGAACGCTTCGAGCGCATCGGCGAAGGGGCCGGTCAGGTTGTGTTCGTGTACTTCGGCGCGGAAGCCGAGACGGTCTTCGGCATCGTAAAGGCGGTAGACCTGGCGGGTGAGATGTTCGACCCTGTGGAAGCCGCTGACCGGCCACCACTGGTCGGGAAGGTTGGCCCGCACCAGGAGAGGGCGCGGAGCGATGGCGGCGTGGAGATGCTCCACATCGCAGACATTCAGGATGCCGAACGGGAAGGGCGAGGCGTCGGCATTGGAGTGGTAGGACGCCATCTCATGCATGTGAACGGCAAAAGTGGATTCCGAACAGAGCGGGGCGGCAGCGCAGAAACTTTCGTCCAGGGCTGCGGCCAGCCAGGTATCCATGCCGCCCTGGCACAGGCCGGCCACCGCCACGCAGGAGGCATCCACATCGGGGCGGGAGCGGAGGTATTCCCCGGCCCGCATCGTCTCCGCCGCTCTCAGGGCCAGTTGGCTGATCCCCAGAACCTCTCCCATCGCCATCATCAGAACCATCCCCCGGCCCGCTTTGTTTTCGAAGGGAGAGGTCTCCCCGAAAGGCGCGTGGTCGGGAATCAGGACGGCGAAGCCCTGCCGTGCCATCCTGACGGCGAACGCCTGATAAGCGGGCTTCCATTTATCCTCCGGCCAGCCGGGATTCCAGACCAGCGCAGGCATCGGCGCATCGGGCGGGGTAGCGGGAAGAAAGAGGAAGACCGGCATGGCGTAATCGTCATCGATATAGACATCCACTCGCTCGCAGATTGCGTCTTCCCCGACCCGGATGCGGGCGCGGGTATAGCTCTCCCTGAGCGGCGGCAACGCCGGGATGCCGATCACGCCGGGCAGCCTTGCGCGCATATCGTCCCGGAATACTTCCCATTCGGCCCGGCAGCGAAACGCCTGCGGCAGCTTGTGCGCCTTTTCCAGAACCTTCTTCTGGAGCCAGCGGATGGCATTGGTATGCTCTCCGGGCGGCTCACCGCCGTAAAAATCGGCAAAATTCAAGGATTCGTTCATGACAACCTTTCTCTAAAATCCATACATCATCGATGCAGCCTGCGAGGAGCGAAGCGACGAAGCAATCTCCAGTCTATCGCCTACGGACAGAGTCTTCGCGTGCATTTATTACGCTGGAGATGGCCGCGTCGCTCCGCTCCTCGCAATGACATTACGCCTAAAATTATGCGAATGACCCATACGTACGGCAGACCTCGCTATAGGCGGCAAAGTGGTTGAGGGGGATTTCGGGGCTGATGGAATGGGTTCCGATCACCACCCCGCCGCCTCGTCCCAGATCGATGATCTCCCGGGCCTCGGCCTCGATCTTCGAGACCGGGCCGTTCAGGAGGGTGTCGGTGTTGCACATGCCGCCGGTCAGGACCAGCTTAGGGTAGCGGTGGCGGATCAGGGCGATGTCCATACCGGCGCGGCACTCCAGGGGGTTCAGGCCGTCGATACCGGCATCGGCCAGCATATCCAGGACAGGCAGGATGTTGCCGTCCGAATGGAGGAAGACGTATCTGGCTCCGGCCTCCTTGTAGGCCCGGATCATCCGCCGGTAGGCAGGCAGAAAGACCTTCTCGAAAGAAGCGGGGCTGAACATCGGGCCGTCGTTGTAGGCCATATCGTCATAGATCCAGATGCCGGTTTTCAGGAGCGACCACCGGCGGATTTCCTCCACCCCGACGGCGGAGAGGTGTTCTCCCATCTTATCGGCCAGCGCCCGCGCCAGGGGCGGATCGGAGGCGATATCCATCAGGAATTGCTCCTCACCGCGCACAAAAGTGGTCCGCAGGTAGGGGCCGCCGGTCTTTCCGAAAACGCAGTGGCGCTCTTTGGCCCGTTCGATGAGGGCAACCCCTTCCTCCTCCGTGGCAGCGCCCTGCCGGTAGCGGACTTCCAGGCCGGGCGGGTCGAAATCTACCGCATCGATATCGGTCCCGGGGGGCAGAGGGACTTCCAGAGTTTCCAGAAAATAGGCCCCCTGCCGGGAGCGCACCGTGCGGCCCCAACTGTCCACCGCATAGCTCCACCCGTTTTCCTCCTTGATGAAGCGCGCCCGGGTGGGGAAGGCAGCCTCATCGGGAACCCGGATATCGATATCGGTCAGGCCGTCAGGCGGCCCCAGCCGGTCCTGCCAGGCTTGCGGGTATTCCCAGAACGAATCGAAGCGCGGGATCCTGTCGGGCGTTTGAAAGGCGCAGGCCGTCAGGACGCGCTCCTCGCAGGTGATTGCAGAGGACAGCGAGCTATCCATGATCCCCTGCCCCCAGCTCGTAGCTCCCTATGGTCGGGCACCAGAATTTTTCGATGAACTCCACCACCAGCCGGGTTCCTTCGCCGTGGCTCACATAGGGCGCTTTCGCCGGATTGTACATGGTGTCCGTCAGGTCGCGCACCAGCATGACGCTCATGCCCCAGCGCACCATCCGCTTGATGGCAAAGGAACGGCCCAGGACGCACATATTGGCATGCACGCCCAGAATGATCAGGCTGCCGATGCCCTTGTGTTGCAGGAAGCTGTAGACCTCCTCCCCGTTATCGGAGATGACGTCCCGGCTCTCATCGATCTCGATAGCCGGGTGCTGGCGGCTCCAGGCCGTATACCAGGACGCTTCTCCCGTATCCGAGCCGCCGTCGGAATCGTCGATGGGAAGAGGTGGGTCGGTATGTTCCAGCAGGGGCGGCGGCTCGATGCGAGGGATTGCCTTCATACGCTGCCGGGCCGGATTGCCTTCGTAAAACGCCATCGTATCGGAAGGCGCGTGGACGATCTGCGCTCCCCGCTCCCGCGCCGTGCAAACGACCCGGTTCATGCGCCCGGCCATCGCATTGACCCTCAAGGCCGCCCCTCTGCTCCAGTGGTTATCCCACACATCGCAGAGCAGCAGGGCCGTATCGGCGGCAGGCAGGACGGCGGGCGTTTCGACTACTTTCCAGACGCTGCATCCCTGTACATCTTGAGTCAGCTTCTGGCTTCTAAGGGCGAGGTGGAAGGTATCGGAGTTCATGGTTTCTCCTGGAAAGCAGGGGGCGAACACGAGGTTCGCCCCTACGGATTCATATACTCAGCTTTGCGGTCTCGCATGTATTGGGCGACTTCGACGGACTGGCGGGAGGCGGTCAAGTCCGGTTCGGGGCGGCGGCCCAGGCGGACGGCCTCAAAGAAGGCTTCGTTTTCCGCATAGAAGCCACACATCTCGAATTGCTCGCCGCCGGAGAGGTCGGTTCCGGCGATATCGGCGATCACCTGCCCTTGGTGGATATGCTGGAGGCGGCCCGGGGCGTCAAAGCCGTTCCACATGGGCGTATTCAGGAAAAGGATATGGTCGTGGGTGTAGAGGGTCGCCCGCTCCACCACCACGCCGGAAACCGGGCAGAAGTTCAGATGGGCCGTAGCCCCGGATTCCATCTCGCAGTCCATGAAGATATTCGCCACGGTCGGCCCCAGGTCCGGCAGCGGCTGGTAGCGGAAACGGACGTGCCGGTAATCGCTACCGCTCAGGAAGCGGACGGCATCGATGCCGTGAACGGCGGTGGTGGAGAAATCGGGATCGGTTCTGCCGATGCGGGTAAAATCGTAGCGGATATGCTGGATGCCGGGCAGTCCCCCGAGCAGGCTCCTGGCTTTGGCGATCAGAGGCATGTGGCGACGGTTGAAGGCCACCTGATGGGGCAGGCTGCCCGCGGCCCGGATCATCCGGTCAGTTTCCCCGGTGGTCGTGCCGGGCGGCTTCTCCAGCAGAAGAGGATAGCCTTTTTCCAGGATGTGGCAGGACAGCTTACAGGTCAGTTCCACAGGTGACATCAGGCAGACAGCCTCTGGTTTTTCGGCGTCCAGCATCCGGTCCAGGTCGGTATAGCGCCTCCGGAAGCCGAATCTCTCCTGAAACCGGACGGCCCGCTCCTCGACCAGATCGCAGCAGGCGGCCAGTTCGGTATCGGGATGCGTGGCCGCGTAAAGGGCGTAGGACGGCCCGTGCCCGTTGGTCGCTATCCCGCCGCATCCGACCGTGCAGATTTTGAAGCTCATGACAGCGCCCCTTCAGTTCGCCGCTTGCCGGCTACGGTGTTCGGCCCCGTAGCGGATCGATTCATCCAGGAAGGCATCGATATTTTCAAAAGGCGTTCCGGAGACGATGCCGTTACCGGAGGCCATGCACATCCCGCCGCCGGGCCGGTCGAAGGTATCGATCAGGAAGCGCACTTCGGCCCGCACCTCCTCGGGGGAGCCTTCCACCAGAACATGCTGCACATCGAAACCGGCCAGAAAGGTTATCTGTTCCCCGAACTGCCGGGCGATGGTTCGTTCGTCCATGGTGTGCTTCTGGACGGGATGAAAGACGTCCACCCCGGCCTCGATCAGATCCTCCATAGCGTCAGTGTTATTGCCGCAGCTATGGAGCCAGAAGTGCATGTTCGTTTCCCGGCAGACCTTGCCGATGCGGGCGTAATAGGGCTTCAGCAGTTCCTTGAAGTGTGCGGGCTTCATCATCAACTGGGTCTGGTGGCCCAGGTCGTCGCTTGTCCAGAAGCCGTCCGGCTGAATTTCGCGGGCAGCCCGGAGGATCAGCTTTTCATACTGGGCGCAGAGCGCATCATGGAGGCGGTGAACCATATCGGGATGCTCGTAGTAGTCGATCATCAAGTTTTCCATGCCGCGGATGCCCCAGGGCCGCTCGAAGAAAAGGCCCCAGGCGCAAAAAATGAGGTAGCGGTTATCCCGCCGGGCATCCTCGGCGGCCTGATAGATCGGATCGAAAAGGCCGGGCGCTTCGGGGTCGGGCATCTTTTCGATGAACTCGTCCAGGTATTTCCAGTCCGGCAGGAGGCAGCGGGCGTCGTAGCCGCGCTTTGCGGTCTCCCCCGGTCGATACCAGGAGAGCCTGGAGGTATCCGCCGAGGCAATGCCCGCCCAGAGCATTGCCACATCGTCCGGGTAGCGATTGAAATACGAGAGCCTTTCCCCGTATTGCTCCCAAAGCCCTTCGCCCCACCATTTCGCCATCACCATCGGGATCCGGCACGGATTTTTCCGCTCGATAGCGGCCACCACATCCTCTTTTGCGAGAGGCGCACAGATATCGTCCATGCTTATCTCCTTCAAAACCGGTGTCTTGAGCCAGAATGTTCCCTGATTCGCTTTTATGGCGGGGAAATCCTTCTCTTCTTGATCGCCAAAAGGACTTAACGCTTGCTCAGCCAAATATAAGATCGAGAACTTCCGTCCGAATAGAGGACGACTGCTGTGGGAGTCGTTATTTATGAAAAAGTGGTTGCTCGTATTCTACTTCGCGCTTGCCTGCGCCTCCGCTTTCACCGCCCCGAAGGTGGCGGTAGTCTACAGCGCGTGGGGCGGGAACGCCTTCAAAGAGGAGTTCGATTCGCATTTGAAGGCCCTGGGCTGGCCTTTGGAGGCGCTGGAGAACAAAGATATCGCCCGGTGGATCGGGCGGCTCGACGAGTTCGATATCGTGATTTCAGCCAGCGTGGGCAACCTGGAGAATCCGCAGGATATGGCCCCTTACCGGGACGCCTGGCTTAACTTCCTGAAGCGCGGTGGGGCGCTTATGATCGTGGACGCCAGCTATGACCCGGCGCTGGGCCTGTGGATGGGCCGCCTGGGAAGCGATTTCGCCCTGACCAGTGCGGGCTGCGCTCCCTATACCCGAAAGGTAGGCGGATCGGGTGCGATCTCCGCCGACCCGAACCATCCTCTGCTCCACGTTCCGCAGGAGATTCCCCCTCTCCTGCGGGCCAAAGGCAATATCTGGGCGCATCTGGAAAGCCGGGGCAAGGGCTGGGAAAGCCTGGTCACCTGCGCGGACGGCAAAGACCTGATGGTCTACCGCACGGTCGGCAGGGGCGCGGTTCTGGTCACCAGCTATTATTCGTTCAAGGGGCCGATGTGGGAGCCGCTGGCGACCGGCCTGCTGGAAAATCTCAGGACATACACTCTCGGCCTCCGGAGCGGCGTTTCGGTGAGTGAGTTCAGGCCGGGGCCTGCCGCTCCCGGCAGCCATCGGGCCGTTCTCACCTTTCGCAATGCCTCCGATCAGCCGGTCGCCTACCGCGCCTCGCTGAAGCTGGCGTGGGGAAGCGGCCGTCCCCGGGCCGCAGCGCAGTCTTCCATCACCCTCCAGCCGGGCCGAACGGCACGCCTCGCTTTGCCCTATACGATCCAAAAGCGGGGCAGCCTCCTGCTTATCCTGGAATTGGCTGGCAAGGGTTCGGATCGGATCAGTCTGGAGAGGATGCAGGAGGTTCCCTCGATGGTCTCCCTGGATATCCGGAACCGCCATCTTTATCCTGCCGACCGATCCCTGCAAGTGGCGACCGCCTTTTCACCGGATGCCGGAGTACGGCTAGCTGACTGCACGGCCCGGCTGCTCATCGGCGAGAAGCCCTTCCTGACCCTCCGTTCCCCGAAACCCGCCGGGCGATACCGGATCGATATCTCCAGGCTGCCGTCGGGCAGCCATCGCGCCCGGCTGGAGATGGCCTTGCGGGGCAAAGTCCTGGGGAGCGCCAGCGCGGATTTCAGCCGTCACCCACAGCCCCGCGTGGCGATCCGGCCCGACGGCGCGATCCAGATCGGCGGCAAGCCTTTCTTTCCCTTCGGCTGGTATCACGTCTCGTGGAGCTTCACCGCCGAGGAGCGGATGGCCTTTTTGCAGGATGTGGCGGCAGGAGGCTTCAACACCGTTCATGCGGGCGTGAAATTGCTGGAGGAATGGGAGCCGTTTCTGAAAGAGGCCGGTCGGCTGGGGGTCTATGTCGTGACAGAGTTCGGGACAGACCCTATCCCGGTCATCCGGCGCTATAAGAATATGCCATCCGTGATGGCCTGGAACCCCGGCGACGAGCCGGACGGGCAGGGCATTTCGCCGGAAGAGATGCTGGCCCGCTACAACCGCTTCAAAACCGCCGACCCCTCCCACCCCACCTATATGGTACTCTGCGTGCCCAACACCTACGCCCGCTACGCTCACTGCGCGGAAATCATCGCTCCCGACATCTATCCGATTCCCTCATCCCCGACCTCGGCGGTCTATATGAACCTTCGGGCAGCCAGCGCGGAGGCCCGGAAGTACGGGCGGCCTGTCTGGGGCGTCTTGCAGTGCTTCGGCTACCCGCAAGGCCCCTGGCGCGTTCCCACCTTCGAGGAATGCCGCAATATGACCTATCTGGCCCTCCTCGCCGGTGTCAAAGGGATTGTTTATTACACCTATGCCGACAATGGCTTCAAAATCACCGACCATCCCCGGCTCTGGGCCGATATGCGAACTCTGCCCCAAGAGATCCAGGCTCTTGCCCCCTATCTTCTGACCGGTCGGCTGGCGAGCATCGAAACCAGCCGGCCCGATGTCTTTGCCGGGGCCTGGACGCTGAACGGCAAAACCGTCGTCTGTGTGGTGAATACCTCGGACAAAGAATCCCGCCCGGTGCGCTTGAAAGCGCCCGGGCAGGCGGTTCGCTCCATTCAACCGCTCTTTCCCAACCGCCTATCGGGGCTGTCCGCGCAGGAAGGGCGGATAGCGGGAACAGTGGGGCCGCTGGAAGTGCATCTCTACGAAGTTCAATCGTTGTAGAGCCTTGTATGGGCAGGCCCGCGCCTGCCCCTGTGTTCATGCTCCAGGAGACGCCTATGACTGCGAAGGAAGCCGGGAACCGTCATTTTCTGACGGATTTGTTCTCAGGTCCATTTCGGGGCCATGCGGTTATCATGACTTCCGAAGGCGCTACGCCGATAGAGCCGGACGATTTCTCGGTCTCGAAGCGGCCCGTCCGCGACTGGCTGCCGGGTGTCCTGCAAGGATACGAGGCCAAAGTACGCTGGCTCGAAGAAATCGGCGATGACAGCGTTCCCTATGCCACCCTCGGCACGGGGACCGGGCTGTTCGCGGCAGCCTTCGGCTGCCCGGTGCATATCTACCCCGATTCCCCGGCCTGCGCCCTTCCGCTGGTCTCCACCGCAGAGGAGGCCGACCGGCTGGAGGTTCCCGGTCTGGACGCCCCTACCCTTGCGCGGGTCTTCGAACTGGGCCGCCTGGTGCGGGAGCGGGTGGGGCCGGAAACGCCGATCAGCGTTCCCGACATTCAAAGCCCGTTCGATATCGCCGCCCTTGTCTGGCGCAAAGAGGATTTCTATATCGCCATGGTGGAGAACCCGGAGGCAGTCAAAAGGCTGGTCGGCAAATGCCATGCGCTTCTAAAAAACTTCTGGCACGAATTTATAAGAGAGTTCCCGGAATGCAACCTCTGTCATTGCCCCATCGCCTGGGCCCCTCCGCGCCTGGGCTGCTGGCTTTCGGAGGATGAGGCGGGCTGCATCTCCACCGGAATGTTCGAGGAGTTCTGCCTTCC
This sequence comes from Armatimonadota bacterium, assembly GCA_020846535.1. Taxonomy (GTDB): domain Bacteria; phylum Armatimonadota; class JADLDR01; order JADLDR01; family JADLDR01; genus JADLDR01. The sequence goes on from JADLDR010000141.1 coordinate 78,685, forward strand.
CTGGCTGGCCGATCTGAGCGAAAGCTTCGGCGGCCTTTTCATGCACTGCTGCGCCACCGCCGACTATCAGTATGAGAATTTCAAAAAATCCCCGACCTGCGCGGCCTAAAACCGGGTCTTCCAGTCCCCTGGCCCGCACCCGGCCATCGAAGCCTTCTCAGGCCGGACGGTGTTCATGGCCGCCTGGATGGGCGAGGATGCCTGCCGCCGGATGCTCGATATGGCCCGGCCCGATACCCGCTTCCTTTTCAACATGCCCTACCAGCCTCTTGAGGAAGCGAAAAGAACGTTCGAGCGGATGCGGAAGTTATGCCCGAGGGATTAAGGGCCGATATTTTCACAAGGCTCCGCATCGATACCCAGCACAAGAACCGGAATATCGATATCGGAAACGCCTCTATGAATCAAATCCCATAGAAACTGCTCAAAGTAAGAGACTCCGGTCGACATTTCATCTCATCAGCGAATTGTTTGATGGGAACGATTTCCACGCCAGCCTTGATGAAGCCCATTTTATTGAAGATGGTCATCTTGGCACAAACATTATAAACCATAAAAGAATATTTGCCGAATTGGACTTCTACCCCTACATCGTCTTTAATAAAATCCATCTCTCGAAAAGCACCTTTCATGATCGCCCTGGAACGGTGGTCGGGGGTATAGAAGTCGGTTGGGTATTCACACCAAACCTTTTGCTTTTTCCATTCCCTCTGGAAGAATTCGACCTTAAAGAATAGATTCAACATTTTAGGGTCAAAAAGCATCCTCCCAGTCATGGTCTTTTCTTTGCTTTCTTTCGTCTTACATGCCGTCACATTAATTCGTGATATTATATCTTCTATCTCATGCAGTAAGGTGGGATAATTTGCCTGGATATACTCTTCCCCCCGGTTGAAAGAATATCGGCCTGCGATAATCATAGGAGGGAATCCTCCTCTTGTGTAGGCTGCGTTCTCCACTCATCGGGGATCTGAGCAACTTTTTCTTTGCCTGACGGCACATGAACTTCCTTTCCTAGAGGCCGTATCTTGAGGTTGCCTCGATAATAATCCTGAATACGCTCGTTGGCAATGGTGATATAACGAGACTCCTTATCGCATCCCATCGCTTTTCGGCTGTTTTTGATACCTGCAATCAATGATGAGCCAACTCCGCAATATGGATCGACAATCCAGTCTTCTTCATCCGTAAGCGATAAGACGCACCTCTCAACAAGTTCTATGGGAAACTGGCATGGATGAACTGTTTTCTCAGGATGGTTGGCTTTGACATTGGGAATATCCCAGATACCGCTTTCCCAATCCTGGGCCACGATCTCCCAGATGTCAGATGGGTTTTTCCCTAAAGGATTGGATGAAAGCTTTCCTTTGTTGGCTCCTTTAAAATGCCTTTTACCGGGATATTTTGCCGGCACTCGTACTGCATCCAGGTTGAATTTATAATCATCGCTTTTGGTAAACCACAACAATGTTTCGTAGCGCCCTGAGAACCGCTTTGATGCATGTAGCCCATGCCGGAAGAACCAGATAATCCGATTCCTGAGTTTGAGACCTCTCTCTTTGAATATTTCGTAATAGAATATATCTAGGGGGAAAACCTCTCCTTCCTGAACATAATTACCTACCTGCCAGCATATACTTCCATTATCCTTAAGGATGCGTATAAGCTCATCAATAACATTCGTTTGTTCTTGCAGGTAGTTATGGATGCTTTGTCGAGTCTCATATTCTTTTCCGATATTATAAGGAGGAGAGGTTATGCCCAAAGTTACTACTTTGTCGGGAACTGTTCGTAGAAATTCCAGAGTATCCCCCAGGTGTAGAATTACCGATGAGTCAGATAAAAAAACACTATCTATTGTGTGTCCCGGCAATTCTCCGATGGGCGACAGCAATGACAACTGAGAGTTTTCCATATGCATTCACCTGTTTTTTCTTTTATATTCTATAGTTATCTAATTATTCCTTCCTTCTTTTGGTTTATTTTTTCACCGCAAACGCCTTTGCCGGATTCAGAACGGTCAGGCGGCGGATGTCCGCTTCCGAGGCTCCGGCTTCGCGGAGCGCGGGGAGGAAGCCGTCGATCAGGTAGTTGAAATCGCGCGCTTTTTGAACCGGCTCCCCGGCCTGATACCAGCCCGCGTCATGGGAAAGGAGAAGCCGGTCCGGGTATTTTGCCAGCATCGCCAGCGTCCAGCGAACATGCTGATCCTGGTCGCCTGCGTTCAGGCCATCGTAAGATATCCAGACTCCTTTGGCCGCCGCCTCGAAGTGGTATTTCTGGTCAGGCTCTCCGTGGGCGTGCACGTAAATATAGGCTTTCGGATCGACCCCTTCCGATTCCAGGATGCGGATATGCTCTAAGGCGGCTTGCCCCTGAACCGTGTGGCTGGCGATGGTCAGCCCGGTGCGCCTGTGAGCGCGGGCGGCGGCCCGGACGAGTTTGGCGTCCACTTCCGACAGCCCGGGCGGGCTGCTCTCCGCCGGGTCCACGCCGATTTTGATGAAACCGGGCCGGACGCCGGTTCCCTCGATGCCCTGCTCCCACTCGCGGATCCACCGGGCGGCCAACTCGTCGGCGGATTCCGTGAAAGCATGCTTCGGGAGGTATTTGTCTCCCGCCGCGCCGTAATAGCCGGTGTTGGTCAGGATATGCAGCCCCGTTTCCTTCGCCAACCGCTTCAGGAGGAGGGGATCGCGCCCGATATAGGCCGGGGTGCAGTCCACAAAGCCGCGAACGCCCTTTTCTCTGGCCTGCTCCAGATAGGGCCGCATCACGCGAATCACCTCCTCCGCGTTCCACCGGCTGCGGGCCGTCTTGTCCGCCCCGATGAAATCGCAAAGGACATGCTCATGTGTCAGAGCCATCCCGAATTTCGAAGCCGGAACAGGCCCCAGCACGGTCTGTATCTGAGATTGGCCTTTCTTCGCTTTGGCTGCCGGGGCTGCTCCGGCCTCGTTCGCGCTCAGGGCGACCGCGCAGACGACCATCTGGCACAACAACTCCCGGCGCGTATACCGAACGGCGTGATCGTTAATAGCCGTGGCGACTGACATCGTTATTCCTCCTATAAGAGTGCTGGATAAAGCAAGGTAGCTTTCGCGCCAAAATCGATTTTACCTTCCTGCAAGGGGTGATGCGCTGGCAGGAAAACATCCGGCGACGGGAGAATAGCGAGGTTGATCGTCAGATCAACCGATATCGCTTCTCAGGAGGTTTTGAATGGCGCAAAAGACGAAGATCGGCATTGTCGGCTGCGGCAATATCAGCGGGATCTACTTTCAGGTCTGCAAGACCTTTGAGGTGCTGGAGATAGCGGCCTGCGCGGACCTCGACATCGGGCGGGCCAGGGCGAAGGCGGAGCAATACGGCGTTCCGAAAGCCTGCACAGTGGAAGATTTGCTCGCCGACCCGGAGATCAAGATCGTGGTCAACCTGACCATCCCGAAGGCTCATGCCTCTGTCGCCCTGGCGGCCCTGGAGGCCGGAAAGTCGGTGCATAACGAAAAACCCCTCACCATCACGCGGGAGGAGGGTAGGCGGCTTCTGGATCTGGCCGCAGCGAAGGGCCTGCGGGTGGGAGGCGCTCCGGACACCTTTCTGGGAGCGGGCCTTCAGACCTGCCGCAAACTGATCGATGACGGGGCCATAGGGGAGCCGGTAGCCGCCACCGCCTTCATGATGGGCCACGGCCACGAGAGCTGGCATCCCGACCCTGAATTCTACTACCAGACCGGCGGCGGGCCGATGTTCGATATGGGGCCTTATTACCTGACCGCCCTGGTGAGTCTCCTCGGGCCGGTCAGCCGGGTCACCGGATCCGCCCGCATCACCTTCCCGAAACGAACCATCACCAGCCAGCCCAAAAGCGGCCAGAAGATCCAGGTGGAGGTCCCGACCCATATCGCCGGGGTGATGGATTTTGCCGGGGGCGCGGTCGGGACGATCATCACCAGCTTCGATGTCTGGGCCGCCTCCGTGCCCTGCATCGAAATCTACGGCAGTGCGGGAACCCTGGCCGTTCCAGACCCCAATGGTTTCGGCGGCCCGGTGCGCCTGCGGCGGCCCGACGACAAGGAATGGCAGGAAACGCCTCTCACCCATCGCTATGGCGGCCAATCCCGCGGCATCGGGGTGGCGGACATGGCCTACGCATTGCGCTCCGGCAGGCCGCACCGGGCCAGCGGCGAACTGGCCTATCACGTCCTGGACACCATGCACGCCTTCCACGACGCCTCCCGCGAAGGCCGCCA
>JADLDR010000142.1 GCA_020846535.1 Armatimonadota bacterium
ACCCAGGGGCCCTGGCTACCTTCATGCAACGTATAGCGGCTCCCGCGGGGGCCGAAAGGCTCTGAACCAGCCTAGGCGCGCGCTCAGAGGGCAAGGCCCCCTGTTCCAGAGGCTGCCGATGGGGAGGTCGCCCCTGACCGCACCCCGTCGGCCCCTCCATAGGGGGCTGCTCCGGCCATACCCGTGTGTCGTGGGGTGTTTCCCTCACAGACAGCTGGCCCAGCACTACGCTCTGATCCAAGAAGGTCGGTCCCGGCCAACGGCTTCATCCTCCAACACCTACCGCAAGGCCACCTCCTTACGGTGGCCCAACCCCGCCAGCATCGCGGAAGCCAACGCCCGTTGCGTCTGAAAAGCCACCTCTTCCGGGAGGCCACCGCGTTGCCGGTGGGCGGCATAGTCCTCCCCACACCACGCATCGGGGATATACAACCGCCGATCCAACAGCGTATCGCCTTTCCCACGGGCGCAAGCGGCCAGCCCCCCCACCTGGCCATTGCCGATCTTGCCTGGCTGGTTACAGGATGGGCGGGCCACCCCCACCGAGGTATCGCCTGGGCACGGCAATCCCGCCCCACCGGCAAGCCCCTGCCCGCCTTCGCCCCCCAACCCCTCTTACCCCGCCCGTTGGGGTTCTTCCAGCAGCGCCTGTTCCTCCCAGGGCGACGCCCCGACGAAGCTTTGCAGACAGCGCCCGTGGGCTTCCCCTAACGCCGGGCCATCGGTTGCGTGACGTAGTGGGCGGTCGTCTTCAGCCGCCCTCGCCGGGATTGCAGGCCCCATGCTCGCTGCTCCCGCCGCTGAAACGTGGGCGCATCGCCCTGCCCGTAGCCTTGCAACGGCTCCCGCACCCCCTCGACCTGTTCCGGCTGCACGCGCAGCACAGGCGGGGTTGGCAGCCTTGCAGGAGCGTCTTTGGCAATGCCGGGCGTCGCCTCCATCAGGCATTCTCCACAAGAGTCGTTCTGTCTGCTCTCGAAGGGGGGACTTTCCCCCGGGTTGAGGGGCCTTTCACGCAAGCTCTATTTCCATCCCATCGAAGCCGACCTCGACGCCCTTAGGATTGAATAGCGATTCCAGCTCCTCGTGAAGCGCCTTGCAACCGTGGGAGAAGTGGGTGGTGATCACTCTGCCGTCGGAGAAGGCTCCGAGTTTCCGGAGTTTGTCGCGGAGCCGGAGGACGTCGCCGAATCCGAAGTGGCCGTTCCATGGGGCGGAGGCGGGGCCGTAGGTGCATTCGCAGAGGAGCATATCCAGACGGACGCCTTCGAGGTAGCCCCAGGTGCGCGGATCTTGATACCAGCCGGAATCGCAGGTGTAAAGAAACGAACGGCCTGCCTGCTCGAAGATATAGTTGAAGCACAGCTCGTTGTCCTTGTGATGGGCGATGATCGGGGTAACCCGGATGCCGTCGGCCTCCGCGGTCTCGAACGGGTTCAGGGAATGCAGGCGGAAGGGGGAAAGATCGTCTTTGCCGACCTCCATCCTGCGGAGAAACGCCCGGGTCATCGCCGTCGCGTCCGGGCTGCCCCAGATATCGAGAGGCGCGATGTCCCGGTAGGCGAAAGGTTCGACCCAGTATTGCAGTTCTGAGACGGCGAAGTGGTCTTCGTGGGTGTGGGTGAAGAAGAGGTGACGCAACCCCGAAAGGTCGAGGGCGTATTTGTGGACATGGTAGAGGGTATCCGGCGGCAGGTCCACCTTGACCGCGCCGTTCAGCAGAAGCGATGCGCGGGTCCGGATGTTCTTACCGCCCAGCGCGCGGGCCTTCCGGCAGACGTCGCAGGCGCAAAAGACAGCGGGCCACCCTTCGGCAGCCGAGGAACCGAGAATTTTGACGAGCATGATCTTCTCCTGTAAGGGGGCGCTCCCACCGCATCGTTTTGCCGCAGGCGCGTCGAGAGCTACATAGAAGCGAGAGCCGCTGTTATCGAGGGCGTGTCGAAACGGCCTCCCATATTCACACTCCCGCGAAGGCGCTGAACCCGCCGTCAATAGGGACGACGGCCCCGGTGACGAAGGCGCTGGCCGGGGAGACCAGCCAGAGGATGGTTCCCACAAGGTCTTCGGGAACGCCGAACCGCTGCATAGGCGTATGCGAGATGATGGCCTGACCGCGGGCGGTCAGGTTCTCCTGGTCGTCCAGGAGGAGATATCGGTTCTGACGGGTCAGGAAAAATCCCGGAGCGATGGCGTTGACTCTCACCCTGGGGGAATATTCCTGGGCGATATGGACGGCCAGCCACTGGGTGAAATTGCTCACCGCCGCCTTCGCCGCCGAGTAGCCCAGCACCCTCGTCAGAGGCTTGAAGGCGGACATGGACGAAAAGTTGATGATCGCCCCGCCTTCTTCGCGGGCCACCATCGCTTTGGCGAAGACCTGGCTCGGCAGGATCGCCCCGCCGAACAGGTTCAGGGAAACCACCTTCTGGAGCGTCTCCATCGGGAGATCGAAAAAGGGGCGCTCAGGGGAGGCGGTCGCCTCCGGCGAGTTGCCTCCGGCGGTGTTGATCAGGATATCCACCGGCCCGACCTCTCGCCCCACCTTCGCGGCCACCTCTTCGATATGCGCCTTTTCCATCACATTCATCGCGTAGCCGCAGGCGCGGATTCCCTCCTGCTCCAACGCCTGGACCCGCGCCTCCAGAGGCGCGATGTCGGTCAGCACGATGGTGGCCCCCGCTTTCCCCAGCCCTTGCGCGACAGCCCCGGACAAAATCCCCGCTCCTCCGGTCATGAGAACGATCTTCTCCTGCACCGAAAAAAGCTCTTCCACATAACTCATGAATATGCCTCCTGAAAATAACGGCTTGGAAAACGTCCCCCACCCCCCCGGCTTCGGGGGGGCTGAGATCGTGCGTTCTCTTGACAAGTCTCTCAAAGCACCCCAAGGCCCCCAGCCCCCGCCGAAGTCTGGCGGGGGCTGGGGGCGGTCGGCTCTTAAGCAAGCCGGGAGGCAGGGCCGCGGTTGCTTAATGCAAATCCCGACCGCCCTACCCATCCAGTTCGCTGTGCTTTCGGTAGGCGTCTGCCAGATGGTGGATCAGGTATTTGAAGAACTCGAACCGCTGGCCGCAGGCTTCGGCTTGGGCGGCGTCGGGCAGGTAGAGATGACCGACCTGGACCATTTCCCGGGTGGCCTCCTGCAAATCGTGGAAGCGGCCCAGGGCGACGAAGCCCATCATGGCGCTGCCGATCAGGGCCGTTTCTTCTACGCGGGTGACCTGAAGGGGAACGCCCAGAGCGGAGGCCATCGTCTCCATCCAGAAGGCGGATCGCGCCCCGCCTCCGCCGACCCGGATCCGCTCCATCGGCACACGGTTGTCCTGAAGGGCTTCCAGCACCAGCCGGAGAGCGAACGATACCCCCTCCATCGCGGCTCGGGCCATATGGCCTTTCGTGTGGCGGCCCCTCAGCCCGAAGAAGACGCCGGAGGCCACATTTCCGATCTGCGGGTTCCGCTCTCCGCTCAGGAAAGGAAGGAAGAAGAGATTCGCCGCGTCGGGCACGGACCGCGCCGCGTCGGTAAGAGCGTCATAGGAGAGGCCGAACACGCTGTCCCGCAGCCATTTGAGTACCACCCCGGCGTTGTTGACGCCTGCCCCGGGAAACCACCTGCCGCCGGTCAGGTAGTAGGTCTGAAGGCGCATATCGGGGCTGAAATCCAGGGTCGGACGGGCGTCCACCACGCGCAGCATCCCGGTCGTCCCGATATTGATGATCCCGGTTCCCTCCTCCATGGCCCCGATGCCGATCCCGACCGCCCCGCCGTCATAGACCCCGGGCAGCAGGGCCGTCCCGCGCCGCAGCCCCAGCGCCCCGGACGCCTCATCGGTCAGGGTTCCTAAAATCTTGTCCGAGGGAACCGGCTCCGCCAACTGCGCCCGTGTCAGGCCCAGCGTGTCCAGCGGGTAGTCGTCCCACTGCAAGGTTTTCGTATTCATCAACTGGGTAGCAGTCGCCAGGCTGGCCTCGGTGCATAGATGGCCGGTCAGCCGGCGGATAAAAAACTCTTTCGAGCCGAGGAAGCAACCTACCTTCTGAAAAAGGTCGGGTTTTTGCGTTTTGAGCCAGAATATTTTCGAGAACGGGTAGTGGAAGAAGGCGGGGCAGCCCGTTCGGACATAGAGGTCGGCGATATCGATCCGCCCCAGAAGCCGGGCATAGGTTGCCTGTGGCCGGGTGTCCAGCAGGGTCATCATGCCCATGAGCGGCCGGCCGCCCCGGTCCGCCGGCAACATCCCGAGCTGGTAGGTGGACAGCGCCAGAAGAACGATCCGGCCTTCATAGCCGAAGGCCGCCTCCCGGCAGACCTCGATAAAGGCATGATAAAGGGCTTCCGGGTCGTGCTCTGCCCTGCCGTCCTCCCCTCCCTCCACGGTCAGCTCGCGCTGGGACAGTCGCAGCACGCCTCCGGAGTCGGAAACCACCCCGGCCTTGATATTGGTGGTTCCCACATCCACAGCCAGCACAAGATCAATAGGTCGCAATACTATCTCCTCTTATGCAAAACGAATAGACGCGAATAAGTATTACTTTCGCGTCTATTCGCCTTTTTCGCGAATATTCCTCTTTTCAGCGCAGAACTTCGGGATTGACCACTTCTTCCAGGGGTTCGCCCCGGAAGACGCGCTCGACATCGGAGACGACCTTTTCCCCCATCAGGCGCAGCGATTCGCGGGTATAGGCCGCGACATGGGGAACCACCAGGATTTGTCCGTAGCGCAGAAGGCGGTGAGTTTCATCGATGGGTTCGCCTTCCACCACATCGAGGCCGACCCCAGCCACCCTGCCCGACTCCACCGCCGCCACCAGCGCATCCTCATCCATCAGCTCGCCTCGGGCGGTGTTGACGATAAAGACGCCTGCCTTCATCTGCCCGAATGCCTCATGAGAGAGCATGTGACGATTTTGCGCGTTCAAAGAGGCGTTGAGGGAGATGATATCCGACTGGGCCAAGAGGATTTCCAGATCGACCGGATCGGCCCCGCGCTCGCGGACGGTATCAGGGGCCAGATAAGGGTCGCAGGCGATCACTCTGGCTCCGAAACCGCCGCGCAGGATTTCGGCCACCCGGCTGCCGATGTTGCCGATCCCGACGATCCCGACCGTCTTGCCCTTGATCTCCCAGCCGACGAACCGGGCGCGTTTGCTCCACTCCCCGGCCTTCACCGTTTCGGCGGCCTCTTTCGTCTGGCGCAGGACATCCAGAAGGAGGGTAACGGCCATCTCCGCCACGGCCTCGCGTTCCACCCAGCCCGCCACTTTGGTCACGACAACGCCGCAACGGGTGGCGCTGGGGATATGCACATTGTCGTATCCGATCCCGTGCCGGGCGATGACAAGGGTTTTGTCCTTGCGCTCGAAAAACGCCTCACGGAAATAGGGTTTCACGCTGGCAATGATGGCCGGAAAGCCCGTCAGGGCCTCCGCCAGCGACTCGCCGTCGATATCGACCGGAAAATCGAATCGCTTCACCTCCCCCAGAGCCGCCAGCCGCCGGAGGTGTTCCGGAAAATAATGCCCGAAGCTGCTGGAATTGACAATCGCTGTTTTGAAGGTCAATGGATTCTCTCTACAGATCCCGCCCGACCGCGCAGGCGATGGGTTTCAGTTCTTCGACCAGGGCGCGAAAGCGGGCGAAGGTGAGGGATTGAGAGCCGTCTACCAGGGCGTCTTTGGGGGAGGGGTGGACTTCCACCAGCAGGCCGTCCGCGCCTGCGGCGACGCCTGCCTTCGCCAGCGCGCCCACGAATTCCGAATAGCCCGCCGCATGGCTGGGATCGATGATGATGGGCAGGTGGCTCAGCTTCTTGACCACCGGAACCGCGCCCACGTCGAGGGTGAAGCGGGTGGCGGTCTCGAAGGTGCGGATGCCGCGCTCGCAGAGGATAACATTGGGGTTGTCGGTGGAGAGGATGTAATCGGCTGCCTGGAGCCATTCCTCGATGGTGGCGGCCAGGCCGCGCTTGAGCAAGACGGGCAGGCCCGCCTTGCCGGCGGCCTCCAGCAGGTCGTAGTTCTGCATGTTCCGCGCCCCGATCTGGATGAGATCGACATGCTCGGCTACCAGATCCACGTTGTTGACCTCCACCACCTCACTGACCACAGCCAGCCCGGTCTCCTTTTTGATGGCCTCCAGGATGTCCAGCGATTCATGCAGCGACAGGCCGCGGAACTTGAAGGGAGAGGTGCGGGGCTTCCGGGTCCCGGCCCGCAGGACGCCGACCCCGGCTTCCTTCACCACGCGGGCCGTTTCCATCGCCTGGTCGAAGGTCTCGATGGTGCAGGGGCCGGCCATCATCGTGAGGGCTTCGGCCCCGACCTCGCAGTTGGGCAGGGCCACCGTGGTGTCGTCCGGGTGAAACTCGCGGGCGGCCAGCTTGAAGGGGCGCATGATGCGGATTACCCGTTCCACCCCCGGCAGCACGGCGAAATGGTCGGTCTCGATCTGCCCCGTCCTGTCCCCGAGGATGGCGACCACCGATTTATCGGTGCCCAGGTTCAACTGGTAGCCGAAGCCCATGCTCGTCGCCTTAGCGATAACTCCCTCGATGTCCTCCCGGGAGGCTTTGCGCTTCATCTCTACTATCATGGATAAACTCCTTCACAGGTCGTCAATGTCATATTTATGATACCATGCCCGTTTCACTTTTGGCAAGCGGCGGCGGTGAGAGGATGGGCGGCGAAGGCGAGGGAGATTGGGGCGGGGCGCAGAGGGCGGAAGCAAGTCTGTAAGCCGAGTTCTGTGGGAAAGCGACGCTTTCCCAGCGACCATCTATCTGGAGAGCCGGTTGCCCGGCTCCTCTAGCGGCCATACCCGAAGGGTCGGCGGGCAGCCTCAAGCCCCTTCCTACCTGGCCTTGCTCCGGGTGGGGTTTACCAAGCCGCCGGGTCTCCCCGGCGCTGGTGGTCTCTTACACCACCGTTTCAGCTTTGCCGCGCGGGGCGGCGTTTTCTTTTCTGTGGCACTTTCCTTCAGGTCGCCCTGACTGGGGATTACCCAGCACCCTCGCCCTGCGGAGCTCGGACTTTCCTCGGACGCGAGCGCCCGCGGTCGCCCGACTTGCTTCCATTAGGGATTGTACCCAATTTGCGCTTCAAAGTCAAGGGGGTGTTTCTTTGTGAAATCTGGTATTTTTACCAATACCATTGCTGGCTCGAAAAGGTTATACTATTAATGTATAATAAGGTTCCTCGCTTTCGTGCCGGAAACGCGCCCGGACAAAGCTGTCGGGAGACATAAAAGATGAAAACGGTTCGCCAGGTAATGCAGGACGAGGCGGTGGCTTGCTCGCCCCATGACAATGTGGCTTTTGCCATGATGCTGCTTCAGCGGTTCAAAGCGCCGGGCCTGCCGGTGGTGGAGTCGGGTCGACTGACAGGCATCGTGGAGGCGACGGCCCTCTACGGCCACAGCCAGGATCGCCCCGTATCCGAGGTGATGGCTCGGTCGTTTGCCTCCGTCAGCCCGGAGGCCGGCCTTCAGGAGGCCGTCCGCCGGATGGATGAGGCCGGGGCGGTCTGGCTGCCGGTGGTGGAGGGCGATCTTCTGGCAGGCGTGATCGCCAAAATGGATATCCTCGCCCGACTGGCGAATCCGACCGATCCCAAGACCGACCTCCCCACCTCGGACGCCCTGCGGGAGCGGTGCGTGGATCTGCTGAAAGCTGGCAAGGAGCCGGTCGTCCTCTTTATCGATATCGACGGCTTCGGGGTCTTCAACAAACGCTATGGCCATGTGGTGGGGGACCGGGTTCTGGTGGCGGTGGCGCGGCTCCTGGAGCAACTGATCGAGCCGGAAAGCGATTTCGCGGCCCGGTTCGGCGGGGACGAATTCGCCATCGTTACCTCGCGCCCCAGGCCGGAAGCCCGCCAGCTCGCGTCTTTGATCCGCGAGAAAATTCGCACCATGCAGGTGGAAGGGCTTGAGGAGTCGGTGCGGGCTTCGGTGGGGGTGTCGGGCGGCCTGCGGGAAAAGGTCAGGCCCCATACCCACTACGAAGCCACCGTGGATGACCTGATCAACCTCGCCAGCCGGGAATCCACCCAGGAAAAAGCGCGGAATGCGGGCGGCTTCGTCCCCGAAGCCTTTGTCGAGGAGGAGCGCAAGGAGGCGGAAAAGGCCGGGGCCGCAGAGGATCCCGCCGCTGCCGCAAGCCGCAGGCCGCGCCTCCTGCGGATCACCTTCTCCTGCGGAGACGGCAAAGCGCGGGTGCAGGTGGAACTCCAGCAGCGGCAGGCCACCTATATCGGCCTGGCCTCCGGGCCGGACCTGGGTGAAAACAGCCTGCGCCTGGTCGTCCAGGCCACTCTGGACGCGGTGGGGAAACTGGCCCCCGGCGCGTGGGAGGCGGTGGTGGAAGGGGTTCACCGATCCGCCCCTCCGATGCTGCGCGATATGATCAGCGCCGTGATCGTCCTGGGCCGCTCCCACGGGGCCTGTCGCCTGCTCGGGGCCTCCTTCGTGGAGGACGACCCCTACCGCGCCGCCGCCTGCGCCGCCCTCGACGCCATCAACCGCCCCTTGTCGGGAGCGACCGCGCGGCGATAGGCGGGAAGGCTTCAGCGGTCGCCCTTAAGGAAAGAACCCATGTATCGGGACGTCGAACAGGGCCCCGATGAGGGATTGCGCCCCGCCGACCACGTAGTCGCCCAGGATGGCGCCGAAGAAAAGGGGGAGGGCCTTGCGATAGGTTTTCAGGCCGCCGTGTTTGAGTACCAGGTACTTGATGCCCCAGCTCAGGAACATCGAAAACCAGAGCCAGCTCATCGTCCAACTGCCGGAGACGGCGTAACCGACGGGATGCAAAGGAAACCAGAGAAAGCTTTTGCGGAGGGCCATCATCCCCAGGGTGAGGCCGAACCCCAGCCCGAGCTGACGCCAGGAAGCCACCAGGGGCTGGTCGGCGCGGGCCGCCCAGGCGGCCAGACGGTTCCACGACTCCCAGGAGGCCCCGACCAGGTAGGAATGAATCTTCGCGGAAAAGCCGTAGTGGTAGCAGGTTCCCAGGGACAGCGCGGTCCAGGCGATGAATGAGATGGCGGAGGCCAGCATCATCACGCCGGCCAGCTTCCGCATGGAGATGGGGCGGCGCTCGGACAGCTTGAATCCTTCCATCTGATGCACGATGGGATGGGACCGATAGCTGTAGGTGATCCAGTAGAAGAGGGAAAACATCGTCAGCGTGCCCGGGGAGAGGACTCCCGTTCCCAGGGTGGCGGTCATGATCCGGTCCGGGCCGCCGTAGTAGAGGTCGTGGGCGGGAGCGCCCATCTCGGCCCGCATCCGCATCACGGCCAGCATCAGGATGAAGTAGAGCAGCCAGAAGACCCCGACGGCCCACAGCGCCATCCCCCCGGCCAGGCAGAAGGCGGTCAGGCCGGCCATCCCGCCCGCGAACCCCAGGATGGCGGCCCGGTAGCTCAACGGTTCCCTTGCGTCGTCCAGGGAACTCCTTTTGCGGAAAGCGTTCCGAAAGACACTCTTGACGAACCTGCGGCTGCCCCACAGGGCCAGCGCCCCGATCCCCACCCAGGCCCCGGAAGACTGGTCGCCCATATACTGCCCGGCCAGCGGCTCCCAGCCGACCGCGGCGCGGGCCACCACCTGAATCTTCCAGAAGAGGTAGAAAAACCAGCAGCTAAAGGAGAGGTCCAGGGGGATGAGAAAGCCCAGCCCCATCGCGAACGGGTAGAAGGCGACCGGCATCCAGCCCAGAGCATTCCAGGGGTGAGTGGCGACATACAGCCCCAGGTCGGTTTTGGTGATAAGGTTCGGGAAGGTGGGGATCAGCTCGTGGCCGGCCCGGCAGAGGTTCAGGAAGGCGGCCACCGCGAACCCGGCCCAGAGGAGGCGACTACGGAAAAAGCCGGAGGTCTGGTGGGTCATCTCCATCGGCAGTTGGATGATGGGGAAGCTGAGCCGCTCGTGTTCGCTCCACTCCCGGCGCACCAGGACATTCAGACAGAGGCACATCCAGAGCAGCGCCATCGTGAACGCAAACCAGGAGAGGAGGGGAATCGCCCAGGCGGACAGGTTGGCCGGGGTGAAGAAGGAGGCGTTGCCCTCATAAAGCCCCCGGAGCGCCCCGGGGTCGGAAACCGTGAGCCACCGGGGGATCTGGCGAAAGATCGACTGCGCCCACCCGTTGGATTCAGAGGCGAAGCGGAAGGGGTGGCCGATCAGGGCGATGAAGATTTGCAGCATGTCCACCCCGAACAGCCCTGTCGCCACGGAGAGCATGATGTAAACGACCAGCAGTTCCGGCTGGCTCAGGGCGGAGGCGGGCCAGCGTCGCTTCCAGGCGAAGTTGAGGAGGGTCAGCGCAAAGATCGTGCCGACCACATTGAAAAAGAGCGAGAGAATGGTGGCATGGATGGAGGCCCAGATGACCTCCGTTTTGATGATGGCATAGGCGTTGGCGAAAATGAGAAGCGATCCCAGCAGCGCGGCCCGCCCGGTGATGCCCGGCCTGGCCTCTGCGGCCCCTTCGTCGGCCCCCGTAGCCGTCTCCGGGCGCGTTTTCATGGACATAATACCGCAACAGCCCCCTTAAGCGTTTTAGCTGCTTCTCATTTCTCGATCAAGGGAGGGAATTCCTTCTTGCGCTTTATGTCCCTGCGAGCGCAAGTGGAGTAAGGGTGCGCTTGTCCCTGAAATCAGCCCGGCGGGGCGAACCATTTGTCCGCCCCATAGGGATACAGTTAAGGGGCATCAGCCGGTGGCGGATCCGCCGGGCATTGGAAATACCCGGCTTCCCCAAAGCCTTACTTGATAGCTATGGGCTGAACAAATCGTTCGCCCCTAGGGAGTCGGATATGATCGCCCTAAAATAACCCAAGTTGCCCCCTATCCCGGGGCCAGTCCCATTGGCCGCGGTAGGGGCGCGATTCATCGCGCCCCATAGCTATCAAGATAAGGTAAAACATCCGCTCCCACACCCGCGCGATCTCCAGGGGATTCATGCCCACGACCAGCCCCTTCAGGCTGCGCTCGATCATTCCCCGGATGACCTGCGCGTTCATCGGGGAGCATTCGCCCCAGCCGCACAGCCCTTCATCGGTCTCCACCTTCACGAACAGCGATCCCCAGGGCAGGGCGTAGCTTTTGATATCGGTGATTTTCATGACGGGTTCTCCTTTGGAATAGTTGGGGCGTTGAGGGGTTATTTCTCACCGTTCATCGGGTATCCCTCTTACGCCTCAGCAGGAAAATCTCTCTCCATATGTAATATAAGAGGAAACACCACAGGGAGGCGACCGGACGTGTCCGATATCGATGCGATTTTGAAAAAGCAGCAGGAGTTGGCGCGGCTGCAAAAGGAGCTGGAGGCGCAGAAGGCAAAAGCCGGGGCGGCGATCCGGGAGGAGCAGGGGAAGGTTCTGGAACAGATCCACGCCCAGGCCGCCCGCCTTGAAGCCCTGAACGCCGACCTCAAAAAGCTGGATCTGCCTCCCAACGACGCTTTCGCGCCACTGCTGGAAGCCCTGAAGCAGATGCCGTCGGCCCGCTCGAAGGCGGCCCCGAAAAGCGCCCCGAAGGAGAAAGAGGCAGAAAAACCGGCCTCCGGCCCCGTTCCGGAGAAGCCTCCCGCCAGGCCGCCGAAGGCGAAAAAGGCCGCCCCCGAACCGGCCCTGAAGGCGGAGAGCGCCGCTTCAGGGGCCGAAGCCGCCGTCCGGGAGGAGGAAGCGGTTATTTTGCCTCTGGAGATGCCCGACGAGAAAAATATGGAACCGGAAGTCCCGGAAGGCAGTCATAATCATAAAAGCAGGGAAACCGAAGGCGGCGCGGAGGCCGAACTGCCCGCCGGGTGCAGGATGTCCCTGATCGGCAGAGCCAGGCTTCAGGTGAATTACCGGGGAGGCGCGGTGGTGGTTTCCAATCCCTCGGTGGAACCGGGGAGCGATCTGGGCGATTTCCTGAAGGAGCAGGGCATGAGCGCCCCGGACCGGGTTCGGGTCGGCGCGAAGGCGGTCGACATGCTGGCGAAAAACAAAAACAAGTAATTTTACGAGGTTCAAAAAGAAGGAAAATGCTTTCCGGCCATTGAACCATTGAACCGTTGTGTAATAATAAGAGTCCTTGTTCTTAGGGGGGGTCAGTAGATGTCAACCGAGCGACAGCGCGAAATCAAGCGCAACCGCAAGCGCCGGGAAGAGCGGTTCAAGGCCAGGCGGCTTCAGCGCATGGCCCAGTCCAAGAAAAAATAACTTTATCGGTCCGAGGGGATTGGAGGAAACGTAGTGGATGCAACCAGTGCCGTTCTGGCAGTCTCATTGGTGAGCTTCCTATCCATTGCGGCGATCTGCGTCTGCGGGAAGGCAGAGGCCACCCTGATGCGCGGCAAGCCCGCAGGTCAGGCCGTCGGGATCGAGGAACGCCTCGATTCGTCCGAAGCCCGCCTGGTCAAGTATTACCGGGAGCTGATGCCCGACGACCAGGGCGAGGCGCTCCAGTTCGTGGAGTGGCTCATGCGAAGCGAAACCACCGACCGCCGCCAGATCCGGTAAGCGCCCTCGTATACCGGCCACCACATCTGAAAGGGGCAGGCTGATAGCCTGTCCCTTTTCGGCGTTTGAAGGGCGCGGGACTTGTAAAAATCTTTTTCTTCTGGTATAATATAGAAGCGATAAATGAAAGTATGGAAAGAAGAGGCGATGGGCGGCACTATCGAAAATGCGGATCCCTATTATACGACCCGATGGGGCGGCGCTTATCTGGGAGACTCCCTCGAACTTTTGCAAAAGCTGGAGCCTGAATCTATTGATTTGATCTGCACTTCTCCCCCGTTCGCGCTTCTCCGGAAAAAGGCGTATGGCAATGTTTCCTCACAGGAATACATTCAGTGGTTTCTACAATTTGCGCGCCAGTTCAAGCGCGTTCTGAAACCGAACGGCTCGATGGTGATCGATATCGGGGGAACCTGGATACAGGGCGTTCCGGTCAGGAGCCTCTATCATTTCGAATTGGTGCTGACCCTCTGCAAGCCGGTCAGTGAAGGCGGATGCGGCCTCTTTCTGGCGCAAGAACTATACTGGTAACCCAAGTTGCCACCTAGCCCGGGGCCAGTCCCGTTTGCCGCTGTAGGGGCGCGATTCATCGCGCCCTGCCAGGCCGTTGGGCGCTATTAATCGCGCCCCTACCCTTCCGACCTCAGTTCGCGGAGGTAGCAACTTGGGTTGCTGGTACAATCCGGCCAAGCTGCCGACCCCGGCGGAGTGGGTGACGGTCAGGAGGGAGCGCGTCAAGGATGCGGCCAACACGGTCTGGTGGCTCAGTCCCGGGGAACACCCGAAAGCCAACAACCGCCGCGTTCTGAAGCCCTACAGCGAAAGCCAGAAGCAGTTGATGAAAAATGGTTACAAGGCGAAGCTCGGGCCGTCCGAGCATCAGATCAGCGAGAAATTCGGAACGGACAACGGGGGAGCGATCCCGCCCAATCTTCTGGAAGACAGCGATTTCCGCTATGACGTAGGCGATTCTCTACCGGTCAATGTCATCGCCGCCTCCAATACATCCTCCAACGATTACTACCTGCAACGCTGCCGGGAAGAGGGCGTAAAGCCTCACCCGGCGCGATTTCCGGCGGCCCTGCCCGAATTTGCGATCAACCTCTGCACCGAGGAAGGAGACCTTGTCCTCGATCCGTTTGCCGGTTCCAATATGACCGGATGGGTGGCGGAAAAAGCGGGCAGACGGTGGATCGCCATGGAATTGCAGGAGGATTATCTGATCGGCTCGAAATTTCGATTCGAGCCTCATGATGCAGGCTCTCCCGGTGAGACTCAGACGGAGGAAGAATTGCAGGCCGCATTATTTTAGCGAAGAGGCTGAAGAACGCGCTGATGGCTTCGGAACCAATCCGGGCGCGGATTATCGATATTTTGAACGTCAAAGCACGCCGCGTTTTCGCCCAGAAAGAGCTGGGCCTGACGGAATTCGGGGAGGAAGCGGAAACGATAGAAGAAGACGAGGCAACGAGGTAGGGGCGCGATTCATCGCGCCCCTGAAGGCCGTTGAGCGCGATGGATCGCGCCCCTGCATCCTACACCTGTCCCGGCGTCTCGTCCAGTTCTATCGGGATGATGGGCTTTTCCGGGGATTCGGGGCGCTTGGGCTCCTGGGGCGGGGCGGGTTCGGCGGCAGGGGCCTCCGGCTCGGAATCGATGCCCGATTCCTCTTCGGACACATCGGCCTCTTCCTCCTCCTCGTCCCGGCGGGCGCGGATCTCCTCGATCTCCTTTTCCTTTGCCCCGATATCGGTCCCGATCCGCTCGATATCCTGACATAAAGAGAGCAGGTCCGCGTTCTTGATCAGCCCCTTCTCGTAGAGCGCCCAGACCTTTTTCCCCATCTCCATATGCACTTCGTCCCGGCGCGCCTCCAACTCCTTGATCTCCAGCTTCAGCCTGCTGGTCTGCGTGACCTCCGAAATGGTCTCCCGGCTCTTCCGGATAAATCGCCCCAGCACGCTGGCCGCCTTGTCGGCCATCTCGCTGGCGTCTTTTTTCAAATCAGGCATCGTTTCCCTCCTGTGTTTTGCTCAAGAAAAATGTGGGTGGATGCGGGCTGTATCGCAGAGTACGGATAAACCCATGTAGGGGCGCGATTTATCGCGCCCTCTGTCTTTAGGGGCGCGATAAATCGCGCCCCTACATTAACAAACGTAAAAACGCCCTAAAGGATACGCCCTATTTTCGCGTCACCGTAAGTCCGTCCACTCCGAACGCGCCCGAGTAGGCGATGTTTTTGCCTTCCAGGACGACGGCCAGACGGCTCACGTCCGCGAGGGCGGGGACATCGGCTTTCCACTGGACGAGGTTCCACCGGCCGGGCCGCAGCGCAGCGCCGGGGCCGGGCATCCAGAGCCATTGGCCGAGGGTGTTGCGGATGCCCAGCCTGGCCCGGAGCGCGGGCGGGGCCGCAGGGGGCAGATAGAGCTGCGCCCGCACGACATTGCCCAGCAGGCTCCAGTCGTTGCTGTCCGGGTTGTAGTAGACCCCGCCGCGCTCCAGACCCCAGTCGCCGTGAAAGCGGATGCCTCCGGCCCGCAGCCAGAACGACCCGTCGGCAGCCATCCCCTTTTGGACGGAAAGCTCCCCGAAGCCGGTGGCCGTCTGGCCCAGGGCAGGCTCCCACCCGGCCCGCCCCTTTTCCAGATCGGATAGGACGGTGAGGCCGGGGCTGGCGGGCGGGATGGGGCGGGCGTAGGCGGCGAAGGGCCGGTTTTCGCTGGCCTGCGCCGGGCCGGGCGGGGGATTGAGGCGGGCATAGAGATAGGCTCCGGCGGCGGTGATGGCAAGAAGAACGA
>JADLDR010000143.1 GCA_020846535.1 Armatimonadota bacterium
GGACATTCCGGGGAGTCTGGAGTGGGAGCGAGCGCAGGAGTGGGCGAGGGAAGGGGTCCCGGTCGGCCCGGAACACCAGAAGTCCATCGAACGGGTCTGCCGCGAATTGGAGTTGCCTCTGCCGTGGTGATGGCGGAAAAAGCGCCCCTCGCCCCCCCTGCTGGAAAAGCCCCTTCAGCCTCCCTTGCTCTCAAAAACACCCTCCAACCCCCCCGCCGAAGTCTGGCGGGGGGCTGGAGGGACGGCTGGCTTTTAACCGGTTGCTTTTCTCACAACAATATTAATATCGCCTCTTGACATTATCTATATATCGTGATATAATAAAATCAAGTTGCTTGTTATACACCTTTTGTCCCGGAGGCTATTATCGTGAACATTTCCGAGGCGTTCCCTCAGGTCGGGTCTCCCGCCGTCTTCTATCCCCCTCTCTGCCACATCGCCGGCGGCCTCGCTCCCGGCGTCCTCCTCTGCCACCTCCTCTTCTGGGAGGGCAAGCAGCGCCACCCCGACCGCTGGATCTACAAGACCACCCGCGAGCTGACGGCGGCCACCGCCCTGACCGAATGCGAGCAGAACACCGCCCGCCGGAAGCTGCGGGAGAGGGGGCTGGTGGAGGAGTCGCTGCACGGCCTGCCTCGCCGGCTGCACTTCCGGGTGAATCTGGCCGTCCTGCAAGCCGCCTGGGCGCAGGCAGCCGCGCAAGAAGGCGCATATGGCCCTGAGCGCGGAGAGGAAACGCCCGCCCCCGGCCCGCAGGAGGAAAAGGCCGAAACCGGGGATCGGGAAACGCCCCTTCCTGATTCTGCAAAATGCCCGAACCGAACAGGGCAAAACCCGCCCGCAGGCGAGGCGGAAAAGCCCGAACCGGCGGACGCAAAAACCCTCTGCCAGCGGCCCGAAAACCGGCCCGCTGTACAGGAGAACACTACAGAGAATATCTCAAGGGAAACCACAGAGATCCCTGCAACCGGGTCGCCTCCCGCTGAGATGGAAGCGACAGCGCCCTCCGAGCCGGTTGTTCAGGCCATGATAAATATCCTGGTGAAAGCGGGCGTGAGCCGGGCGCGAGCGCGGGAGTTGGCCTGCGCGCACCCGGAGTCGCGGATCCGGCAGCAGGCGGGGTGGCTGGCCTACCGGAAGGCGCACGACCCGCCAGGGGCGCTGGTGAAAGCCATCGAGGAGGAGTGGAGTATGCCGGCGGCCTGCCGGAAGCGTCTGGCGGCGCGAGAGGCGGAGATGCGGGCGGAGGCGGAAGCCGCGGCGGAGGCGGCCCGGCGGGAGGCGGCGGACGCCCAGGTCCGGCGGCAGGATCGGTTCTGGGAAGGCTTGCCGGCTGAGGAACAGACGGCGGTGCGGGCGGAGGCGGAGGCGCGCTGCCGGGCGAGCAGCCCGCTGCTGGCGGAGCGGATGGCGCACGGGCGAGTGGGCAACATCGGGGGGCTGATGATCGAGGCCATGCGCCGCCGGATCATTGCAGAGAGAATGGAGGCGGCGGATACCTCTTGACAGGTGAAGCCGCTGTTGCTATAATGAGGCATTACCCGAAAGGCGGGGTGCGACATGGCGAAGAAAGCGGCGTGCGTGGGGATCAACGATTACCCCTACGACGGCAGCGACCTGAACGGATGCGTCAACGACGCCGCGGCGCGGGCGAGGCTTCTGGTCGATCACTACGATTTCGCCGACGGGGATGTGCGGTTGATCCTCGATGCGGCGGCGGCGAAGGCGCCGATGGTGTCCGCCCTGAAGGACCACCTGCTGGCCGGGGCGCAGTCCGGCGACGCGCTGGCCTTCACCAACTCCTCTCACGGCTCCTGCATCCCCGACACGAGCGGGGACGAGCCGATGTACGGCGAGATCCTCTGCCCCTACGATGTGGCGGACAACGCCCTGACGGACGACGATCTGCGCGAGATGTTCGCCGGCCTGCCGCAGGGCGTCCGGCTAACCGTTATCTCGGATTCCTGCCTTTCCGGAACGGTGACCCGGGCGGCGGCGATGGACAACCTGCCTGACATCAAAGTCCCCGGCGACCGGCGCGTGTGCTTCCTGAGTCCCGCCCTGCGCGGCCTGCCCGTCCTCGAAGACCCCTTCAAGGCCGCGCCAAAGCGCCGTGTGAAGCGCCCCGAATCCCGCATGAAAGAGATACTCCTGAGCGGCAGCACGGACAGGAAATGCTCCTACGACGCCCTCATCGGCGGCGCCTACCACGGTGCCATGACCTGTTTCGCCCTCCAGGCGATCCGGGCCGCGAACTACACAATCACCTGCGCCCAGCTTCGCTCCCGCCTCAACTACCTTCTGGACGACTCCGGCTACCCCCAGCGCCCCCGGCTGGAGGGCAAGAGCCGCAACAAAAAGCGCCCGCTCTTCCTATGACGCAGGCATCCGGCGGAAGAGCGCCCCCTGGCCCTGAAAAGCACCCCTGATCCCTCTCCTCGAAACCCAGGGGATGCGCCGGAGCGCCTCCGGGGAGAGGGGGAGAGAGGGTGCCGTCAATGATGACCCCATCCACTCCCCCTGCCCGTTTCGGGCAGGGGGAGTAGGGGTTAGGTGACGGTCTCCCCAAGACCCGCACCCCGCCCCGGCGGGACAGGCACCCTGATCGGGATCGATATGGGCGGCGGTTGGCTTTTACCCGCTTCCTCGCCTTCCGTTTTGACTTTTCCCTCTGATTTCTGGTATGTTTAGATAGCTTGTTTCAAAGGGGACGCTTTCGGGGCGTCCTTTTTCGGTTTGGAAAGGGATAGACGCTTTAGAGTCTCTAAGGAAAGCAATGGACGATGTGGAATCCTCCCTGCCGGAGCGGTGGGCCGAGATGCTGCCCGATCTGCTGGAAGACCTGGGCCGGGCAGCCGCAAAGCCCCTGGTCAAAAAGATCGCCGCCCGGAAGCCGGAGCTTTTTTTCGGCTTCCGCCCCACCCCGGAGGCCCTCCTTTCGCCTGCCGTCCGGCCTCGCTTCCTGAAGGCGGCGGAAGAGTCGCCCGATATGGCGCAGGAACTACTCGCCGCCTGGCGCGAGCGCCGGCAAGGGCTGCTGGAGGAGATCGCCGCCCTGCCGGAGGGCGAAAAAGACGCCCTGCCGGAGCTTGCCGCCCGCTTCGGCAGCCGCCCGGTCCGCCTGGCCCTGTGCCTGAACGGCAAAGAAGCGCCCGTCCCCGCGCCCGAGGAGCCGGATATCCCGCAGGCGGCGGGCATTTCCCCGGCGGGCAGCCCTCCGGAGGGGGAAAGCGAGCGGCGAGAGCGAGAAGCCTTGCGGGAGCGAGCCGACCGGCTGAAAGCCGAGCAAAAGGCCAGGGAAAAAGCGGAAAGCGAGGCCCGGGCCGCGGAAGCGAAAATCGCGGAGATGCGCCGCCTGACCCTCGCGGCCCATGAAGAGAAAGAGCGCCTTCAGAAGCAGGCCGACCGGCTCCAGCGGCAGGTGGAGCGCGGCCAATCGGCCCGGGACGCCCTGGAAGAGGAAGTCCGGGATCTGGCGAAAAGCCTGCACAGCCTGCAAAAAAGCTATGAGGAGGCCCTGGGAGCCCGCCCGGATGCGGAAAGGGTCCTCCTGAACGCCCTGCGGAGCCTCCTGGAAAGCGGGGAGGCGGGCGCGGTGGCCTCTTTTTGCCGGACGCTCAAGCGCCAGAACGCCCTGGGAGAATCGGCCCGGGAATACTATATCGCCGCCCTGGAGTCCCTTTCGGAAACCGGGGAGGCCGTCTCCGAGCAGTTGGAGCGGGCGCAGCAGGCTCTGGACGCCGGGATGCCCTCCCAGGCCCTCCGCCTGGCCTGCGAAGCCTGGGATCGCCACCCCCGCCATCCGAAGATCGAAGCTTTTCTGGAAGATCTGCTGGCCGCCCGCCGGTCGGACGCGGCCTTCCTGCACCGGGTCGAGGGCTGGCTTACCAGGTGGCCCCTGTCGCCCGCGGCCCGGGCCCGGGCCCGGGCCGCCGCCCGGCCGCCCGGAGAGGCCCCCAGGCATCAGGGCAGGCCCTTCGGGCCGGAAAAAGCCTTCCTGTGGGGCGGGCGGCGCTACCGGGCCTCGGCGCTGGAGATCGTCCGGGCGGTGGACCGGAACGACGAGGCTCTGGTGGAGGCCGTCCGGGCCGACCTGAGGGCCAAGCGGCGGGACAGCCCGGCCTGGGTGCGCCAGTTTTTTCAGACGGTGGGCGGCCTGGACGATTCCTGCAAGGTCGTGCTGGGCGCTCCCGAGCTGACCCCGGTGGTGATGGATGGCAGCAACGCCGCCTGGCACGGGAAGCGCCCCGGAGACGCGCCCGACCTGGACCATATCCTCCTCCTGCGCGAGACCCTCCGCCGGAAGGGATGTTTTCCGGTGGTGGTCTATATCGATGCGGCCCTGGTCTTCCAGAGCAGCCTCCCGGACACCGTGCGCCGCTGGGTGCAGGAAGAACAGATTGTGATGGCCGACGCCGGCATCGACGCCGATGAGATGATCGTCCGCGAGGCCGCCCGTCGCGGCTGCCCCATCGCCACCAACGACCGGCTGCGCGAATGGGACCCGGACAACCGCCTGCTCAAATGGCGCTTCCAGCTGTACGGAGAAGAGGTTTTGATCGAAACAGAGAGCCAGCCTTTCTGAACAGCAACCGCCTTGCTGGGCTTCGGCGGGGGGATCGGTCTTGGGGGCCTTTGAGAGAGTCTTAGGACTTGCGCTTGGCCCCCCGGATGGGGCGACCGGTAGGGGCACACGCAGGTCTGCCCTCTGCCTGGGGCGAACCGATGGGTTCGCCCCTACCCAAGCGCAAGTCCTATCTTAACCCAAGTTGCTACCTACCTGAATTGAGGTCTATACGGGGGTAGGGGCGCGATGCATCGCGCCCCTACAGCGGCAAACGGAACCGGCCCCGGGCTAGGTGGCAACTTGGGTTAAGTACCAAGTGCCAGCGCCGCCTCCCCCCTTAGCAAGGGGGCCTTAGAGGGGCGCTTTTCCAACAAGAGGGCCGGGCGACCGACTTCGGAGTGACGATATGCCTTCCTGGGATACGAAATGGGACGACTTGGCTCGGCTAGTGGCGCTGTTCGAGCGGCACCGGCTGGATGAGCTGGTCTTGGAGGAGAAGGGTCTGAAGCTGTCGCTGAAGGCCCGGGGCACCGCGCCCGTGGCGGAGCCGGAACCGGCGGAAGTTTCGGAGGCGGAGCCGGTCGGGGCCGCTGCGCCGGAGGCGCGGGAGGCGGCTGCCGGGCCTCCGGCGGGGCATGCGACCATCGCCGCCCCGATGGTGGGGGTGTTCTACCGGGCGCCGCGCCCGGACGCGCCCTCCTTCATCGAGGAGGGGGAGGAGATCGAGGTGGGGCAGACCATCGGCCTGATCGAGGCTATGAAGGTCTACAGCGAGATCCCCTCTGAGGTGGCGGGCCGTGTGGTGGCGGTGGTGGCGAAAAACGGCCAGCTCATACAGCAGGGCGACACGCTCGTGATCGTGGACACAGGAGGTTAGACGTGGCGAAAGAAGTCATCCGGGTCGGCATTCTGGGGCTGGGAACGGTGGGTTCCGGGACGGTGCAGACCCTTCAGGAAAATAAAAAAGATATCGAACAAAAAATCGGGGCCAGACTGGAGATCAAAAAGATCGCCGTCGCCCACCCGGACAAGAAGCGGCCTGTCCCGCTGGAGCCAGGATGGATCACCGGGGATGTCAATGAAGTGATGGACGACCCCGAAATCGACATCGTGGCCGAGCTCATCGGCGGGGTGGAGCCGGCTCGATCCTATATCGACCGCGCCCTGGACAGCGGCAAGCATATCGTGACCGCCAACAAAGAACTCCTCGCCAAGGGCGGCCACGAACTGCTGACCAAGGCCGCCACCCACAGGCTCGATTTCTATTTCGAGGGGAGCGTGGCCGGGGGCATCCCGATTGTCCAGGCCATGAAGATCGGCCTGGCCGCCAACCACATCGAGCGGGTGGTCGGGATCGTCAACGGGACCACCAACTATATCCTCACCCAGATGGCCCAGGAGGGCAAGGACTTCGCCGAGGCCCTGGCCGAGGCCCAGGCCAAAGGCTACGCCGAGGCCGACCCCACCAACGATGTGGAAGGCTACGACGCCGCCTACAAGATCGCCATCCTGGCCTCCATCGCCTTCATGAGCCGGGTGGACCCGGAGGACATCCATGCCGAGGGCATCGCCCGCATTACCGCCGGCGATATCCGCTACGCCCGGGAGCTGGGGTACGCCATCAAGCTCCTCGCCATCGGGCGGCAGGAGAACGGGAGCATCCAGGCGCGGGTGCATCCGGCCCTTTTGCCCTTCGCGCACCCCCTGGCCTCAGTGAACGATGTCTTCAATGCGGTCTTCGTGCGCGGCAGTTCGGTCGGGGAGGTGATGTTCTTCGGGCGCGGCGCGGGCGCGCTTCCCACCGGCAGCGCGGTGGCGGCGGACATCCTGGAGGTGGCTCGCAACATCCGGTTCGGCAGCGCCGGGCGGATCGCCTGCACCTGCTTCGAGAACAAATCTGTCATCCCGATGGACACCATCGAAACCAAATACTACATCCGCATGAAGGTCTCCGACAAGCCCAAGGTGCTGGCGACCATCGCCGGGGTTTTCGGGGAGTTCGGGGTGAGCGTGGAATCGGTGGTGCAGAAGGCCGTCCCCACCGGCGAGAGCGCGGAAATCGTCTGGGTCACCCACCAGGCCCTCGAAAAAAACGTCCGCGAAGCCCTGGAAGTCATCGCCCGCCTCCCCGTGGTGGCCGAAGTGAGCAACTGGATCCGGGTGGAGGAGTGAACCGACAGGGGGGCGAGATGTATACTCGCCTCTCTGTCTTTGCCGATATTGGGAAAGCTATGTCGGAACAAGATCAAATGTCATTGTTCGGGCCGCCTGAACCATCCGGGCGGAGCGATTTGCCCGGATCACGGGGAAAGGGAGACAAGCGCCGTCATCCTTCCGAATCCCCGTCAGCGCAAGCAAAACTATTCGATTGCGCTACACCCGACCCGCCGAACGATGACGCCTGGTTCCTTGAAATACTCATATCCCTGGGTATATCGCAAGGCCCGGGATGGGGCGACCGTTTCGGAGATTCATTGCGCTTCTGGCTGCGTGAACGATACCCCCCTATTCAAACGCTCAGCTTATTTTCCGGCGGAGGGGGATTGGACGTAGGCTTTCATGACGCCGGGTTTCAGATCGTCGAGATGGTGGAAATCGATCCCAAATACGCGGAGGTCTTACGAATCAACGCCCAGGATGGAGGTCTTTTCGATGGGTCCACCGTTGTCTGCCAGGATATCCGGGACTACCATCCGGATACTTCGCGCGCGGTAGAGTTTATTATCGGCGGGCCACCCTGCCAATCCTTCTCGGCAGCCGGACGAAGAGCGGCTGGGGTGCAGGGCACTTCCGACCCCAGGGGAAGGCTGTTTTTGGATTATGTGCGCGTCCTCGAAACACTCCGTCCCGTCGGTTTCTTGTTCGAGAATGTCTATGGCGTCACAGGCGCTCAGCGGGGAAATGCCTGGGAGGAAATACAGGCGGCGTTTCGAGAAGCGGGATATTCAATTTTTCACCGCATACTCGACGCGGCTGACTATGGAGTGCCGCAACATAGAGAACGCCTTTTTATTGTAGGGCTTCGAGAGGGAAACTTTCTTTTCCCCCAACCCACACACGGCCCGGATTCCATCGGGAAGTATCCGTTGACTTCATCGGCGGAAGCTATCGACGGTTTGGAAACATCTGAGATCACAGAAGGCATCGGCGGAAGATTCGGCGGTTTGCTGAACGATATTCCGCCCGGCCTCAATTACAGTTTTTACACTGAAGAAATGGGACATCCTAACCCGGTCTTTAGCTGGCGGTCCAAGTTTTCCGATTTTCTTTATAAGGCCGATCCGCAAACGCCGGTCAGAACGCTGAAGGCTCAGGTCGGGGCCTACAGCGGGCCGTTCCATTGGGAGAACCGTTCGTTCACCATCCCCGAATTGAAACGGCTTCAAACGTTTCCCGATAGATACCGGATGCCTGAAAGCCGCAAGGTAAGTATGGAGTTGATAGGCAACTCTGTCCCTCCCCAAATCGCCCGGATGTTAGCGATTGCTATTTCAAACCAGGTCTTCGGCTATGGCCTTCCTTTCCCCATGCGCTATCTACCCGAGAATAAGCCGCTTCGATTCCGACAGCGAAAACATGAGCTTACCAAAATATACGCAGTCAAGGCAGCCTCCGCTCTCCGTGACCTCTATGCCCGCTCTCAAGAAAATCAGAACTTTTTTGCACAGGATAATGAAGAGACGCGCCTCCGCTATATCAACGAAACCTTCTCCTGGAAAACCGACGATTTTCCGGGAGCTACCGGAATCTTCTTAAAGTGGAAGAGAGCTGACAGAACCCTGAATATTCAAGGGCAGATGGAGGAGGAACGGAGCGAAGCCGTTTGTTATACCATCACTCTGTCTCCTAAGCGCAGGCGGCGGTGGCCCTTGTCCGAGGATTGTGTTAGGCTTCAGGCAACGAGTTGGCATCCGACATTGTTGACGGGCTTATGGAAAGCTTTAGAAGAAATCTTGTCCGAAGCATACGGCATCGCGGATATTGTTCAACTTTCCGGTTACTACCAATACCGGCCCAAAATACAGGCTGTCATGGAGTTGGCAAGCGTACCGCCTGAGCATACGCTGTGGAAGATTCTGCGCCATGTGATCGAAGGCAAGGGAGTAGCCCGGCCATGCACCGAGAGCGACCTAGCTTTGTGCTGGGATATGGACGACAGCGCCCTGCTGCCCTATCTAAAGCGACTTCGGGTTATCGGTTATGAGATAAGAAACCGCAATACCAATCCGCAGATACCGGAAGGCGTATTTTTGATTCCCTACGCCTTCCCCACATTGAACCCGCGGAGCATACAACTCAGAAAGCAGCTTTGATTATGATGGATGACCTTTATCTCAAGGTGTTTGCTGGCCGTAGCGAACTGATCAAGCCGGGAGCGGAGCCTGAGATTTTCATAGAAGGGGCTGTGTCCGCTGAGGCCCGACAGCGTTACCGCACTATCTCCGATAGTCTGCATCGGGGATTTTTGAGCGATCAAATTCTCCAATGCAGAGACAGGCCGGGAGAATTATCACTGAACAGCCTTCATCCTGATCATATAAGCGTCATCGATGATCTGGTCGGTTCGATGACCAGTGAAGTTGGCCGCGCCTTGATCGGCTTAACCGTGTTGCAGTTGTGTATTAAATCCATCGAGCCGACCCAGAGTATACGGCTGCATAAAGGAGGATCCGGTTCGCGAGACTTCTCATGGCAAGAAGGCATTTCGATGCGTACGCTTGACCGGGCTTATGTCACACCCACACTTCGGAAATATAATCTGCTCAAGATGAATCGGGACGGTTTTATGATGACCCGCTCCTTGGCGGAAAATTATCCGTATTCGGCGGTTTACAAGGCGGCGATACGAGGTGGCCGTAAGGAATGGGCCGCCATTGTGGATGCTATCGAGTCGGGCGCGATGCCGCCTGCGCCGGCGCTGCAGTATCTGCTATCGAAGCTTTTGAATAACGCCGATCAGTTCATGCTGTTGGCAGCGCAGGCTTTATCCGCCCTATCAATCCGGCTGGGAAAAGGCGATTTCAATGATAAAGATTCCGTTTTGAAATTGGTGGAAACCCATATGCTCGCTTCGGATTATGCGGCCCGGATAATGGAAATCGCCATGCACGCTCTAGCGCAAGCAATGCAAGAGACAGGCGCATTGGGCAACGCCGCTGTCGTTCCCTTATCTCAGATGAGATCCGCAAATAAAAAACACGGCAATATCGGTGATATAGAACTGATTGAAGACGGCTATATCATCGAAGCGTGGGATGCGAAATATGGCAAAACATATTTAAGGGATGAAATGGAAGAGTTGGCGGATAAGCTGCCTTTTCATACCGGCGTCTCTCTGGCGGGCTTTGTGACCAGTCAAGAACCCGCCCGCCTCCAGGAGTTAGAGGCCCGCCGCCATGATATCGCCGAAGCGTACGATATATGCCTGGAAATGCTATCCTTGCCTGACTGGGTAGATCGGCAATTCCTGCGGACATCTCGATATACTGTGAGCGAGAGAAGTTTGGCTCAGTGCTGGATAACCGCCTATGTGGAGTCATTGGCTCAGCGTCGACCGTTAGTCGCCCCTATTGATGAACCCTGCTATCAATGGCTCGATACTCTGATCGAATTGCTTCAGCCGTAAGCGCAGCGTAAAAAGAGGGGCGGGCCGCACATCCGCCTTCTGCATTAATCGCGCCCATACGTATCAGGTTAAGGCGCGTTTTCTTTGTCTTGATAGCCATGGGACGAGATGAATCGCGTCCCTACCGCGGAAATCGTCTGGGTCACCCACCAGGCCCTCGAAAAAAACGTCCGCGAAGCCCTGGAAGTCATCGCCCGCCTCCCCGTGGTGGCCGAAGTGAGCAACTGGATCCGGGTGGAGGAGTAGCGGTAATAGAGGGCGACCCGATGCGTCGCCCTTCCCAGCGATAGTTCTATAAATGTTACCCGAGTCATCCCCTTTCTGATTCGAGATGTAGGGGCGCGATGCGTCGCGCCCCATCGGTATCCAGATCAGGATGCCTGTTATGCAGGGGCGAGGTTGGGGCTTTGATAGATTGTTACCTAACCCCCCGGCCCCCTTCCCGAAACGGGCAGGGGGAGGGGATGAGGCCGTCAATGACCGCACCCTCTGTCCCCCTCTCCCAGGATGCGCTCCGGCGCATCCCTTCGGTTTCGGGGAGAGGGGTTAGGGGAGAGCGGTCACCCGGGCCAGGGGAGAGCGGTCACCCCGTCCCCATGACCCGATAATGCTTGCTCTTATCTGGATCGCTATGGGGCGCGATGCATCGCGCCCCTACAATGGAACACCGGACCCGCCCGGGTTGTTTTGTTATTTTACAGAACAACCCTCGCAAGCCAGCTTCCGAAGGCCCACAGGCCCCACCAGGCCAGGACCGACAGCAGCAGGATGGTCGCCCACGTCAGCCCCAGCCAGGCCCCTTCTTCCTCCCTTTCACAGTTCTGATAGTAGCGCATCGTCGCACCTCCGGATAACTCTATCGAAAACAGCCGGACAGCGTAGCCCCGGCTGCGGTGCCGGTATGGTATTGGCCCGCTCCGCGGAGCAGGGGTCAATAGGTACTACGGATTCCGGAGGCGGAAGTTCCCTGCCTGGGCCGCCAGGCGCGGTACCTGTAGGGGCGCGATACATCGCGCCCTGCGGCCTTTGAGGGCGCGATACATCGCGAACGGGCAGGGAGCGATCCGGGCTAGAATTTGCGCTGCACCTGGAAAGTGAAGCGGTCGTCCCGGGGATCCGTCGCGCCCGGCGCGGTTTCGGTGTCCGGATGCTCGCAGGCAAAGGTCAGCCTGGTCAGGGGATCGAACAGATAGAGCCAGGCCACTCCGAGCGTTCTCAGTTTGTTATAGGGCTTGTCTTTGTCCGGGTCCCATTCATCGTATCGGAAAGCAAGGGTGTTCCGGACGCCGAGGAGCCGGTTATACTGCACATAAAAGCCCTGGCTCCGGATGGCCGCATCCTTCCCGGCCATGTATTCGCCCCGGAGCGCGTTCTCCCCGGAGGCCCACTGAATATCTGCCCCCAGGCGATTCTTCGTTACGTTCCGGTAGCTTTGAGCGCCCGCCACCTGCACGGCGTTCTTGCCGATATACCCTGAAACGCCCGCACTGACGCTCCTGGAGGCCCCGGCCAGGCGCAGCACCCAGTCTTTGTGAGTGTTGTTATCCTGGAAGGTGAAGGTGCGGTCATTGGTCGGAACCCCGTTGAAGATGCCGGCAGTGAAGGCGAGTCGCCGGGAGACGGGCGCGGTGAATTTGATTCCCCGGTCGCGCTCTCCGGGAAAGAGCGCCCGCACCATCGCTGTCCGCTCGGGAAACTCCCTGTCCGAAGAGGACTGCCCGATCTCGAACCCGAAGGGCGATTTGAACTGGCCGATGGTCAGCTGGCCTCCCGGCAGAAGGATATGGCTCAAATCGATGTAGGCGTCCCTGAGGCTCACCCTGTCCTCCCCGGCGTCGAGCTGCAAGGTGAGGGCGCTGCTTTTGCCCGCGGCATGGACGACTTTCAATCGGGCGCGGCGGACGAAGAATGTGTTCCGGTTCGTCACGGCCCCGGGGCGAACCACCTTCCGGATCTCCCCTGTAGCCGGATCTACCTCGAAATTCTCCGTGAAAGCCGTTCCTGTCCGGCTCGCCTGATCCCACACGCTCCGCGCCTGGATATAGCCGGAGAACCGGGTGTTTTTCAGATTCCGGACATCGGTTCCCAGGGTATCGGTCCTGCTCTGAAGGCTTTTGACATCCGTTTCCAGTCGGCCCAGCCGTTCCTGAGCCTGCTTCAGATCCGCGCCCATCACGGCCAGCTCGACCTTGAACGTCTCCACCAGCTGCCGAATCCGGGCGGCATCCTCGGGAGAGAGGCCCGGAGCGCCGGGTTCCCCTCGCTCGCCCCGAGGCCCCGGAGGGCCTTGCGTTCCCGGCGTGCGCCCCAGGTGCGCCAGGATACGCTGCACCAGCGCCGCCATCTCGTAGCGCGTCAGGGAGCGGCTTCCGAGAAACCGCCCGTCCGGATATCCGAGTACCAGACCTTTCGCGGCCAGATCCTCGACGGCGCGATAGGCCGGATGATCGGGCGCGATATCCCCGAACGTCTGGGCCGATGTTCCATTTACGGCCAGCAGCATCCACAACAGGCTGCAAAGCCACAAACCCGCACGCTTCCTCATGTTTCAAGTCCCCTTTCGGAATTCGATGCTTTTCGGCAAAGCGCCTCTGAAAGACAGCGAACGAACATATCCCGCCATCTGAAGAGATCGGCTCAAAAACTCCCTTTCAAGATATGTTAAGTTGTATTTCAAATCAAAGCATATCATTTTATCCATTCAAGATAGTTTGAGGATTAAACAATATTTTATATATTTAAATTCTCTATTTCCATAGTCAAACCGTTAATTTTCGGAGAAAATTTCTTGAACCTCAAAGGCAGGCGCTTCAAGGAGCGGGCGCGCCGGGCGCGGAACGCCCTGCCCGCCTCCCCCGGCCTGATGAATCCGATTCCTTCATGATCTTTTCTCTATTTTTTAACTGATTAAATTTCGATTCGGGAGTATAATCCATTTAAGCCCGGTTTATCCTGAAAGCCAACCTGAAATGCCGGGATGTCATATTTTGTTATTCGATAGAACAATCCCATGCAAAAGGAGAGTCGCATGAAACGATTGAGTTTGATCGCTCTGGCTTTCTTCCTGGCCGGATGGGCGCTCGCGGCGCAGGCGCAAACCAGAATCAAGGTGGCCGGCGCCACCACCCTGGCCCCGCTGGCCGCGAAAGCGGCGGACGCCTTCATGAAGCGCAGGCCGGGGCGGCAGGTGATCGTCACCCCCACCGGCTCCGGCCAGGGGATGGCGGCCCTGGGGGCGAAAACCATCGATATCGCCATGATCTCCCGAGATATCGAGCCTGCCGAAAAGAAAAAGTTCCCCGGCGCGGATTTCCGGGCCTACGCGGTCGCGAAAGACGCGGTGGCCCCGGTGGTGTCGGCGGAAGTCTACCGCGGCGGGGTGAAGGCGCTCTCCCTCAAGGACCTGGCCGATATCTACCTGGGGAAAAAGACCCATTGGAAGGAGTTTGGCGGCCCGGACCGCGCCATCCTGGTCATCGATAAGGAGGCGTCCCGCGGGACACGCGAGGTCTTCATGAAGGCCGTCCTGGGAAACCCGAAAGCCAAAGCGCCCGGCGCGCGGCGGGTGACCGGCACCAACAACGAGGAGCAGACCGCTGTGGCCCAGAGCAACGCCGCCATCGGACTCCTCTCCAACCTGTGGACCAACGACCGGGTGAAGGCATTGGGGGTCAGGGCAGGGAGCAAAGTGATCCCCGCCAGCAAAAAGAACATCCTCAGCGGGGTGTATCCCCTCGCTCGCTCCCTGAGCCTGGTGACCCGCGGCCCGGCCAAGGGGCTGTCCAAAGATTTCATCGCCTTCCTGCTCAGCCCGGACGGGCAGCGCATCGCCGAAGAGGTCGGTTTTGTGGCGATCCGGCCCGTGAAATAGCGCAGCCGCGACAAGGAGTGCAAGATGTCTTCTCCAGCGAGAACGCTTGCCCGGCCCGTCAGGAAGCGACGGCTCCGGTGGGAGGTGGCCAGGCGCATCCTGGGCCTTGCGGCGGCAGGCTCCTCCCTGGTGGTGGCCCTTATTTGCGGGTTCCTGGTGAAAGACGCAGCCCCGGTCTTTCAAAGCCAGGGGCTGCGCTTCCTGACGGGCCGGGAATGGGACACCTCCACCGACACCTACGGGGCGCTGCCGATGCTCGTCGGGACGTTTTGGGTGACGGTGATCGCGGTGGGGTGCGCAGCCCCGGTCGCCCTGGGGAGCGCGGTCTTCATCTCCGAAGTGCTGACCGGAAAGGCGCGGCTGGCGGCCAAGTCGCTCATCGAGCTGCTGGCCGGGGTTCCCTCGATTGTCTACGGGCTGATCGGGATCGCCCTCCTGCTGACCTTCGTCCGGGACATCTTTAGCCTGCCGGACGGGGCGACACTCCTTTCGGCGGGGCTGCTCCTGGCGGTCATGCTCCTGCCGACCCTCATGACCGTGGCCGAAGATGCCCTGCAAGCCGTCCCGAGGGAGATCCGCGACGCCGCCCGGGCGCTGGGGTCGAACCGCTCGGAGACGATCCTGGGGGCGGTGGCCCCACACGCCCTGCCCGCCCTGATCGGTGCCGTCCTCCTGGCCGCGGGCCGCGCCCTGGGGGAGACGATAGCCGTCATGCTGGTGGTCGGCAGCCTGGACCGCCTGCCGCAGCCTTTCTACAATCTCCTCGTCCCGGCCCAGACCATGACCTCCAAGATCGGCAGGGAGCTGAACGAATCGGCGATGGGAACGCTCCAGTACAGCGCCCTGGTGGGCCTGGGCCTCCTCCTTTTCCTTATCACCCTCCTGACCACCCTGGCGGTCCATATCGTCATCCCCCGGAGGCAGGCGCGATGAGGCGGCTTAAAGAGGCCCTCTTCCTGGGCGCGGTGGGGCTGCTCTCCCTGGCCGGGCTGGCCGTCCTGGGAGTGGTGGTCGGGGTGATCGCCTGGAAGGGTCTGGGGGCGATCCACTGGGGATTCCTGACCTCGGCCTCGGAGGATTTCGGGGCTAAAGGGGGCATTTTCTACCAGATCACCGGCTCCCTGATCCTGGTGCTGGGGGCCGGGGCGCTGGCCCTGCCCTCCGCCCTGGGCACGGCCCTCTATCTGACCGAATACGCCCGGCGGCCCTGGGTCCGGCAGGCCGTCGCCCAGATGCTCTACGCCCTCAATGGCGTGCCTTCTATCATCTTCGGGCTGTTCGGCTTCGCCTTCTTCGTGACCCGCATGCAGCTGGGGGTCTCCTGGGTGAGCGGCATCCTGATCCTGGGCATAATGATCCTCCCCACCGTCACGGTCGTCATCAAGGAAACCCTGGAAAGCATCCCTTATATGTACCGGGACGCCGGCCTGGCGCTGGGGTTGACCCGCTGGCAGATGATCCGGTCCGTCCTCCTGCCCCAGAGCCTGTCCGGAATCGCGACGGCCCTGCTGCTGGGGCTGGCGAGGGCCGCGGGGGAGACCGCCCCGATCATGTTCACCGCCGCCTGCTTCACCGGAGTCACCATCCCTCACAGCCTGCGCGAGCCGGTGCCGACCCTGACCACCCATGTCCTGACCCTGGCCCAGGAGTCCAGCAACCCCCTGGCCCTGAAAAACGCCTGGGGAACGGCCTTCGTCCTCCTGTGCCTGGTCTTCCTGATGGCTTTGTCCTCCATGTGGATCCGGGCCAGATTTCGCATGGAGCGCGCCGCATGAACACCCTGACCGCAGAGCAAGAACGCCTCCGGCCCGCGCAGAAAGCGCGGCCCCTCATCCGCACCCGGAACCTGTCGCTGGGCTTCGGGAGCGGTTATGTGCTGCAAAACCTCAACCTCTCTTTCAAGGAGCGCCGGGTGACCGCCCTCATCGGCCCCTCGGGGAGCGGCAAAAGCACCCTGCTGCGGGCGATCAATCGCACCAACGACGGACTGCCCGGCTACCGGATCGAGGGACAGATCCTTTTCGACCGGGTGGATATCTACGACCGGGCCGTCGATGTCTGCGGCCTGAGGCAGCGAGTGGGGATGGTGTTTCAGAAGCCGGTGGTTTTCCACAAATCCATCTACGAGAACGTGCTGTTCGGGATCAAGCACCTGCGGCTCCACAGCAAGCGGGAGTATCCGGATATCGTGGAGGCGCAGCTCCGGGCGGCCTCGTTATGGGAGGAGGTCAAGGACCGGCTGAGCCAGCCGGCCACGCGGCTCTCCATCGGTCAGCAGCAGCGGCTCTGCCTGGCCCGGGCCATGGCCGTCAGCCCGGAAGTCCTCCTGATGGATGAGCCGACCTCGGCCCTGGACCCTAAATCCACCGCCGCCATCGAGGAGCTGATCCTGGACCTGAAGGGCCGGATGACCGTTTTGCTCGCCACCCACAACCTCCGCCAGGCCCGTAGCATCTCCGACAAAACCATCTTCATCTGCAATGGCTGCGTGGTGGAACAGCGCGACACGGAGGAATTCTTCACCCGCCCCGGCCACGACGCCACCCGAGAATACATCCAGTGGAACGCCTGCGACTGTGATTGAGCGCCTGAGGCGGCCCGGCTAGAGGCAACGTTCCGTTCTGGGGCCGTCCTGGCCGATCCGTAGGGGCGAACCATTGGTTCGCCCCATAGCGATCCCGATCAGGGTGCCTGTCCCGCCGGGGCGGGGGGCGGGGCTTGGGGAGACCGTTACCTAACCCCCCGGCCCCACGGGACAGGCACCCTGATCGGGATCGCTATGGGGGGTGCTTTTCACCCCCTTGACACTCCCCCGCTTCTTGTGGTATAGTAGTACCGCAAACAGAAAGGATCGCTTCGGAAGGGGACTTGGCAGCAGATGCAGATCGTTAAAATTTTATTGATGACTATCCAGACCGTAGCCGCTATCGGCCTGATCGCGGTGGTGATGTCCCAGACCACCAAAAGCGAGGGCCTGAGCGGGACTATCGGCGGCAAAACCTCCGCCTCCTGGCGCGGCAAGCCCGGCCTGGAGGAAAAGCTCGACCAGTTCACCAAAATACTGGCCTGGGCCTTCATGATCGCCTCCGCCCTGGTCTACATCGTCTCCAGCAAGTAGCGCGAAACGGCGGCCCGCAGCCGCCTCAGTTGATCCTTATGAAACCGAACCGGCCCGCGAACGGCTATCGAGCCTTCCGCGGGCCGGTTCGGTTTCATGGGGTTGCGCTGAGGTAAGCGGGGAAAAACCATCCCCCGCAGCAAGGCGAATATATCGCCCCTGGAGATTGCCGCGTCGCTTCCGCTCCTCGCCGTGACAGTAGAGCGAAAGCCCTTACGCCGCCAGGCGCTCCTCGCATTCCTCCAGGCGGATATCGGCCTGGCCCGCGGTGAGAGCCGTCTCGTAAGGATCGTCTTCGGCAGTCAGCATGAGGTAGCTGTAAAAAATCGCGCTGATTAAGGCATACCCGATAGCGGCCATCCAGATCATGACGCACCTCCTATCAGGGATTATTCCATTTTCCGCAGGAATCTTGAGATGTTTTTTAACCCGAGTGGCTCCCGAGGTCTGAGGGGTAGGGGCGCGATTCATCGCGCCCTGCCAGGCCGTGGGGCGCGACGCATCGCGCCCCATAGCGGGAAACGGGGCTGGCCCCGGGCTAGGGTTTTTTACTGGCCCGCCGTCACACCTTGAACCGGATGTGTACTATCTCGCCGTCCTGGACGATGTAGTCCTTGCCTTCCAGGCGCTGGCGGCCTGCGTGGCGGGCGGCGTCCGGGGAGCCGGACTCGCGGACGGCCTCGTAGGGGGTCACTTCGGCGCGGATGAAGCCTCGGGCGATATCGCTGTGGATTTTGGCGGCGGCCCCCAGGGCGGAGGTCCCGCGCTCGATGGTCCAGGCTTTCACCTCGTCCTCACCCACCGTGAAGAAAGAGATCATCCCCAGGAGGCTGTAGCAGGTGCGGACCAGGATGTTGCGGGCAGGCTCGGCCAGGCCCATCGCCTCCAGGTAGGCCGCCTCCTCCGATTCGTCCAGGAGGGCGATCTCCATCTCCAGCCGGGCGCACAGGGGGATGAGGGGGATCCTGCCCGCCTCGCAGTAGGCGGCGAGATCCCGGAGGGCCGCAGGCTGCTGGCCGATCTCCCCTTCCCCGATATTGGCGGCCACGATGAGGGGCTTGGCGGTCAGGAAATCGAAGCCTTTGAGCAGCCGCGACTCCTCGGGGTCGAAGACGAGGGAGCGGATCGACTGCTCGGCCTCCAGCGCCCTCTGGACGCGCTCGATCAAGGCTTTTTCGGCGTCGGCGGGGTCGGCGGCCCCGGCCCGGCGGCTTTTCCGGCCTTTGGCGATCCGCTCCAGCCGCGCTTCGGCCAGGGCCAGATCCCCTAAAACGAGCTCCTCATAGACCGCGCGGGCATCGCTCAAGGGCCGGACGCCCCCCGCCGGAAGCGGCGCGAGCGGGTCCTCGAAGAGGCGGACGACCAGGCAGAGGGCGTCCACCGAGCGGATGCCCTGGAAGAAATCGCTGTCGAACCGCTTCTTCTCCCCGCCCATCCGGGCCGCCCCGTCCAGAAATTCGATGGCGGCCGGGGACACCTTCTTGGGCGTAAAGAGCCGCGCCAGAAAATCGAAGCGCGGGTCGGGAACCGGGATCACGCCGGTCAGGGCCTGGTCGCGGTGCGCGGCGGCCCCGGCCTGCGCCTTCCCCCGGGTCAGGGCGTGGAAGAGGGCAGTCTTCCCTGTCTGCGGCAAACCGATGATTCCGACTTTCATGTCTTTCCTCTGGGAACGCCGGGCGAGCGGATTTTCGGTTCCGCCCGGCGCGTCCATCCCTCGTTATTAAGATCAGAGATTATTCTACATCAGGGCCGGGCGCGAAATCAAGCCTGCGCTCGATACTCCAGGGCTGTGTCAAAGTCGGTGGGAAAGCGCCTCACCTTTGCCCCCTCTCCTGGACGCCTCCTTCGGAGGCTAAGCAGGGCGTTGGAGCGATCTTGGCCGATCCGTAGGGGCGAACCTTGTGTTCGCCCAGGCCTCCGCCTAGCCTGGGGCAGGGCGAACACAAGGTTCGCCCCTACGGCCTGATCCCTGGGAAAACTGCGCCCTTACTCCGACGGGCTGCTTAGGAGAAGGGGGGTTCGGCCTGCCCTCCCCGTCTTTCGTCGCCAGGCCCCCTCCCTCTGTGCCCAGGCGAGGGTGGGCCGGGGTGGGTGAGGCGCTTTCCCACCGACTTTGACACAGCCCTGTCGATATGCTTTCTCAACTATCGCTTTCGGCGACCGCGACAACCTGTTCATCGCTGTATAAAATAGAACCTTCCGCAAGCTCGACAAGCATAGACTTGTCGTTTTCGGTCGCGTCCACCCTTTCGTTGTAGAGGCGAAGCATCTCATAAAACTCTTTGGCTATCTTTTCTGTCGAGAACTCAGATATCTCTTCTATATTCTGGCTGACAAACGATTCGATAGAGATTACCGTAATTTTATCGGGCGCGAGCTGTTCGGCCTTTTGCCGCACAACTAAAACAAGGGGGTCAGGCACTAACAGGTAAGGCCGCAAACCGCTATTGATGTTCTGAACGCATTTCTTATACACAGCGCCCAGAGGCCGAACAGTCACATGAAACACTGTGTCACCGATCAGAAAATCGCCGGGACGCCCGAGTTGGGCGTCCGCAGTGCTGTAGGATTCGTTGCCGATGTGTAAATTCGGGAATCTTTGCTGGAGTTTGGCCCCTACAAGGTATTGAGCCACCGGCCCGGCTTTGCCCGACTCGCGGGCCTTTTCCAAAAGATCCCGAACAGAACTCCAGGTGCTTTTCGATATGTCACTCGCGATTTTCAATCCTTCCTGATCGAGAAAATCGCGGATGCGCGCCATTATAAAACCCTTCAGTTCCTCCAGGATAGCGTATCTTTCAGGGTGAGTTATGGAGTTCCAGTCCA
This sequence comes from Armatimonadota bacterium, assembly GCA_020846535.1. Lineage (GTDB taxonomy): Bacteria > Armatimonadota > JADLDR01 > JADLDR01 > JADLDR01 > JADLDR01. The sequence goes on from JADLDR010000143.1 coordinate 20,009, forward strand.
CTCTCTTCAGGACGTTCAGCATATCCTCCATGTCCTGGACCAATCCTCGATTGGTGCGCGCCACTTTGATAAAGCCACGCTCTTCACCATAGAGCTTCAAGAGGCGTGGAATCCCGGACTCGGTCAATCCCGTGATTTGAGTGTGCTTTTTCGCCAGATGATCTCCGATTTCCAGCGAAAATCGCTCCTGGAGGCGATGCAGCACATGAAGGGATCCTATCATTGTGCCTTTCGCGGGGAACCCTTGATTGAGGCTTTGAGGTTTGAGCGTATTGTACCACTCTTGGAGCGCGGTGATCGCTTGCTCTTTAGGAGTCATGGACGGCCTTCTGCGAGTTGCAAGGTGAGGGCCTTCCCTCGAATAAGCTCATTGATCAGAGGATTCAGATAGTAACGGGCGATCCATTCAACGACAGGCACGCACACCGCGTCCCCAAATCCGAACAACGCCTGATTCAGGGGCACTGTTATCCGATAATCGTCTGCGCCCATCAAGCGAGCGCATTCCCTTGGAGTCACCAGGCGAGCGAAATATCGGCCTTTGCCGGCCTTGAACAAAATCTGTCTTCCGCTCCCGCCACGTGGGGTGCGTAGGCAGCCTGCGATTCCATCCGTCCTCAACTCCGCCATCGATCTCTGATTGCGAATCCGGCGGAAAACCGTGCCATAGGTGTAATCATTGCCTGCGATCATGCGATCCGCCACTTCCCGGTGTCGAGGGCTCATTTGGTTGAACAAGTAGTCCGCCCGTTCGGGCGACCACCACTCCGGCGATGTTGCCGGTAAATCTTCCAGAATATCGGCAAGCGTCTTATCGCATCCAGGCTGCGCTGGCAAGCTGCGAATTCGCCACCGAATATGAGGATGATCGCGGATAAACGAGGATAAAGCTTTGGGCCTGACATCGCTCTCACCATAGGGTGAGAGCGTAAAATCCATGAGGCTGCCAGCGCCGTCATCGAGAACGCCGACGACAAATAATCGCGGCCTGCTTTGTGGGACAAAGCACGCTGCGTCCAACATAAAAGCGTCCACATCATAGCCAAGCCTATTTAGCGATAGCAGCGCTTTTTCGAAATCCCTACCTTTGTCGGATGTGAGAAAGCCGGTGACATTTTCCAACAAAATAAGCGGTGGCCTTCGGGCCTCCATTTCTTCCAGCACGCGGACGAATCCCCAAAAAGCTGAGGATTCTTTTCCATGCAGCCCGCATCGAGCTCCCGCCAATGAAAGATCGTTGCATGGAAACGACGCGGTGGCTAAAGAGACCGTGGGAACGCTCTCCACAGGCAATTGATGGATGTCATCCGGCAGGAGAAAACCGTCCGGATCATTGAAATGGCCTTGAAACATCTCTCGCTTCTGGGGATCGAGATCATTGGCGAATGTTGAAACCCAACCTTGCCGTTCAAGGCCCATTCTCATAAGGCCGATTCCGGCGAAAAATTCCGCGAATGTTTTTTGAGGAAGAAGCGCAAACGGAGAAGGTCGGGAACCCTCTCTCACCATCTGTAAAGTCATATCGACACACGCCTCCAAGCTATGAAGAATATGGCTTTCCCATAATCTGAGTACAACCCAGCCATCCTTGAGAAGGGTGGCTGTCGCACGGCAATCGCGAGCCATGTTCCGCATGATTTTGCCCGGCCAGTAATCTTTCGTTTTCGTGTGTTCAAATTGATCTTCCAGCGAGCGAAGATTGCGTCTTCGCCACTGCCCTCCATGCCAGAAATCGCCGTCTATGAACACCGCAATTCGAGATGAGGGCAGCGCGATGTCGGGTTTGCCGATCATATCGGTGGGATTCTTGCGATATCGCAGTCCCTTTGACCACAAAGCTTTACGATACATCACCTCAGGTGTGGTGTCGCGGGAGCGCACCTTTCTCATGATGGCGGACACATCTCGGTTTCTTGAGGTGATTGCCATTCGATATCCCGATCCTGCGCGCTCCAAGCGGGCGCAGGTCGCCTCATCCGGGGGACAAAACGAAAGCCCTGGTTTTCACCACCGATGAACACCGATAAAGGCAGGATAACGGCGGATGAATTTTGATCGGTTTTAATCCGTGTTCATCCGCTCTGATCGGTGTTCATCGGTGGTGAAAACTAGCGCCCCTCGCCCCCGTGTAAGTATTATAAACGATTCCGCCCGGAAACGCAACCGGCCTTTGCCAGGGCCTCACCCCATTGACCTCTCCGAAGAATTGCAGTAAAATATAGGAAACGCCGCCCAGAGGCTTCCCGCTCCGGGGGAGCGCGGGGCCGGGGGACCGGCCCTTTTCAGGATATAGAAGGAGGTTTTTGAAATGTCCGAGGGAGAGGGACCTTTCGAGTGGAAATTCGATGACCTGGACCCCTTCGAAGTCGGCCCGCGCCCGGAGGAGGGAGGCCGTTGGGACGAAGCCCGCCTGAACCCCCAGCGCGTGGAAGTCCAGGGCGTCTACGAGATGGCCTACAGCGACGCCAAGCAGCACTTTGTCCTCTTGAACGACGGCGCGGGCCGCAACCTTCCGATCTTCATCGGCATCGCGGAGGCCATGGCGATCTCCATCGTGATGAGCAACGGCCACGCCGGCATCACCCGCCCCCTGAGCCACGACCTCATGAACAGCCTCATCCAGAAACTAGGGGGCGCGGTCTTGCGGGTGGTGGTGGATGACCTCTACAGCAGCACCTATTACGCCAAGCTCATCATCGAAACGGACACCCGGGGCACCCTGATCGTGGATTCGCGCCCCAGCGACGCCATCGCCCTGGCCCTACACGCCAAAGCCCCGATCTACGTGGCGGACGATGTCTTCGAGCGCAGCAATTCCACCGACCTGCCCAACCTGTAAAAACCCGGTATTTTTACGGGTAGATTTTTCCCGGCCCGTTTGCTATAATGGAGTAGCTCAATCATTGAAGCGCAGTGGATGCGAGGATCCGCAGGGCGTCGTTGGGACGCCGTGCCCTGCGGGGAGCGGGCGGCGCAACCGGCCACTGCCCGAGAAAGCCGGCTGCCCCCGGCTTCGCCGGCGCATTTGCAAGGAGGCGTTCCCATCAAAACACTGTGCCCGGGCAACCAGATTCTCATCGGCCTCTGCCTGGCCGACACCGTCTCCACCCTGATCTTGACCTCGATGGGCGGCATGGAGGCCAACCCGATCATGGCCTATTTCCTGAATCGCGGTGCCTGGCATTTCGTGCTGGCGAAGATCGCCAGCTTCGCTCCGGCGGTCGTTTTACTCGAAAACTACCGCCGCCGCAGGCCCGAAACCGCGGATCGCATGATCTATATCACGATCTTTCTCTATCTTTCCATCTATATCGTCGCCTTCATGCGGGTGAATTTCGGGTAGCGGGGTTACCTCTCCCCATCCCCTATAAACAAAAAAAGCAGCCCTGAGCGGGCTGCTTTTCGTTGGGCCAGGCTACCACCAGGCCGGTTCGGTGTAGTTGGTGGCCGGAAAGAGGCCGGGGTCGGGCCAGCTGTAGGCCCCGTTCATTTTGAGGGGAAAGGCCTTTTTGCGGGCCGGGCTGGTGGCGCTCAGACGCAGGTCGTTCCACTGATAGCCCATCACCAGGGGGTCCTTCAGGATCATGCTCTTGCCTGCCCAGGAGGACACCGAGGTCGGCAGCAGCCAGCGGCGCATCGGATAGACCGCCGAGTAATCAATCAGGTTGGACGAGGGCCAGGGCGTCCTGCCGCCCGCGTTGTCCAGCCCGACCTGGCCATCCTTGTTGTAGATGAAGATGTTGTTTGCAAAGGTGTTCCCGATACACCCGTCCCGGAAGAGCTTGAGACCATACCGGTTCCGTACCGCCACATTGTGCGCGAACAACCCGCCGCTGCCTGCCTGCATGATCCCGTCTCTCTGCTGCTCGAAGATCA
>JADLDR010000144.1 GCA_020846535.1 Armatimonadota bacterium
CTCATAGGCCGCCTGATCCACGGCTTTCTCCGATATTTCAAGACCGACGGCCCGCCCCGCCCTGTCGCCATCAACCTGATCGAAGGCAAACTGGATGAAGTAGTCGCCTTCCTGGACAGCCTTACCTGCGGTGACAAAAGCACTCCCGGCACATCCGAAGTCTACCGCTGGTGGGATGCCGACATCAACGTCAATCAGGACTGGTACGCCTCAAGACGCAAAAAGGACATGGGATCTTCTTCCGAGTAATTCCACGAGGATCGGAGTGATACGGCAATATCCGGGATCGCAAGAACAAGCAAACTATCCCTGCCATGACCTCCAGGGCTTTGGCTTGGATATTAAGGCCGGAGAAAAGCCCGGAGGAACGCTGTTTTGAGAACAGCGTTCCTCTTATACGACCTTCACGCCCTATATGCGGAATTGTTTGAGTTGCCTATCAGCCGGGAGGACGCTCCATTGCGCTGCCCTCTTCTCCCGGTCAATGCAGCCGTAGGTTCCGGCGGCGACCGCGCCAGGCCAGGGAAACCAGGCCGGATCCCAGAACAAATAGCGATGCCGGTTCCGGAACGACCTGATCCGGGCCTTCGAGTCGGCTGCTTGCGGTGGTCGGCCCCGTCAGCACAATCGGTCCGAAGGGAGGATCCTGGCTTGCATCCATCACCGCCCCGGTAAATTCCATGGCGGCATCGAAGGTATTGATGACCGTGCTGTCCGGCAGCGTGATAAAGGTGCGGTTGGCGTCCTGCCAGGTCTGAGAGGCCAAGGTGAACTTGAGCACGTCCGTCTCGCCGTTGCCGTTCAGATCCGCTCCCAGAGGAATAGCGAAATCAAACCAGCCGATATAGGGGAACGCTTCCGGTGGCGGAAACAGGTTCATCTGAGGCAGCGACGGATCGGCTTGCCGGATATACGAAGTGAACAGCCGGGCAGGCCCATTGCCTCCCAGGATGAGAGAGGCTCCTGCCTGCTGCCCGGAAAAGTCCAGCGTCGGATCCACGTCCTGAAGGGTGAGATCGAAAAACACGTCGAAGAAGCTGTCCACCCGGTAGAGGTTGTTGCCCAGCGCATAGGCGCTGGCCCGCCCGGTCGAAGCGAGGTTGGGGGATTCCTGGAGATGGATGCGGCTCATGACCTGTCCCCAGTTCGGCCCCAGGGGCAGGAGCCCTTCTCCGGACAGATTCATAGAGAGCAGTTCGGTTTCAAAGACGAAGGCCGGCTCCTGGGCGAAGACCGGCAGGGCTGCCCTGAGAGACAGCCCCAGGCACAACACGGCAAAAATCATCATGCGTTGCATAGGCCAATACCTCCTTTGGGTATCTGCAGGACGGCGAGGGGCATGATGCATATGTGATGATGTCCTATTATATCGCGATTGTCAAAAAATAAACAACCGGTAAAAATACCGGTTGTTCGAGAAACGATTGGCCCATCCGGTTCCGGAAACATATTTTCAGATAACGCCCGGTGCCACAGACCGCTTTGCCCGGGACAACGGCTCCGAAGGATAGGCTGCCAGTTACCATTACAATTCCACTCATAAGGAGAAACTCAATGTCAGCGGTCAAAGCCGGTTTCGGAAAGGCCATCATTTCGCCCGGCCTGGGGGTGGAGATGGCCGGGTATTTCGAGCGGCGGCTTTCGACTGCCGTTCACGACGATCTCTTCGCCCGGGCGATGGTTCTCGATGACGGCTCCGCCCGGGCGGCCATCGTCTCCTGCGACCTCATCTGCCTGACTGCGGAAGAGGTGGCCCGGATACGGGATGAAATCGAAAAGGTATCCCCCATAGCGGGTCCCGATGTCCTGGTATGCGCCACCCACACCCATACCGGTCCCCAGACCCGCCTGCTTCAACTGCCGGAGGAGGTTTCTCCGACGAAAGAATGGCTTGACGCTTACCCGGCCAAAGCAGCCCGGGCGGTCAGGGACGCTTCGGAATCGCTGGAATGGTACTCCATCGAGGCGGGGCAGGCCCTGGAAGACCGGATCGCCTTCAACCGCCGCTACCGGATGAAGGACGGGACCGTTCGCACCAACCCGGGCATCGGCAACTCCGATATCGTGGAACCTGCCGGCCCGATTGATCCGGAGGTCGGCATCCTCGGCTTCAGGGGCGAGGACGGCAGGCTGAAAGGCGTTTACGTCAACTACGCCTGCCACCTGGACAATGTGGGGGGAACGGAGATCTCCGCCGACTTTCCCGGCTATCTGGACAGACGACTTCAGGAGAGGGTGGAGAGTCGCCCTTTCGTGCTGTTCACCAACGGGGCCTGCGGGGATATCAACCATATCGATGTCCGAAGCCCCTACTATCGGCACAGCCACGAACACTCCCGGTGGATGGGCGAAACCCTGGCCGGCGATGCCTGCGTCGCCCTGAGCCAGATGGAGCCGCTTGCCGGTCGCCCCGTGGCGGTCGCTCGCGAGGTCATGCGTATCCCCCTGAGGGAAGGGGCGACAGCCGAGTATCAGGAGGCAGAGATCCAGGCGATCCGGGCAGGGGAGATCGCCTTTGTGGGTATCCCGGCGGAGTATTTCGTGGAGCTGCAACTGGGTATCAAAAAGCGTTCGCCCTTCCGAAAAACCTTCGTTTCCGAGCTGGCGAACGGCTGGATCGGCTATATCCCCACCCGCAGAGCTTTCGAGGAAAACATGGCTCATGTCTCCTGGGAGCGGATGGACGGCTTCGACCATATGGGTTACGAGGTGCGCTCCGCCCTCTCCCGGGGCCACTCCCCCGGCGTCGGGGAGACGATGGCCGATAAAGCCGTGGAACTTCTGGAGTCGCTCCGATGAGAGCCTTGCAGAGCCGCTCTCGCCTCGCCGGACATATTGCAGGGATCGTATGGCTCCTGCTGATGCCCTCTCTGGCCGCCGCGCCGGCCAAGGAAAGGATCGTCAAGATGGGATCTCTCGATATCACGCTCTCAGAGCCTGTTTCGGTGGCCCGCAGCAAGGGCTACTGCTGGTTCCCGTCGCTGGTGCGTCTCCGCGACGGCAGCCTCCTGGCTCTCATGTCCGATTACGCCGATATGCATACGAAAGAATCGACCGCCCTGGCCTCCTGGTCGCTGGACGGCGGCGCAACCTGGAGCCCGACCGTCAAAGCCTCCTATGGAGACAGCGCCCTGCCTCTTGCCAGCGGGGATATCATCCTTCTCCCCTATTACCTTTACCCTCGAACCGGCGGCATGGGCGCTCCGTATCAGCGCATCCCCCGAGGCGAGCACGCGCTTGAAAAAGGGAAGGGAGAAGTGACCGTAACCGGATGGCCGCGCCCGGACCGCAGCTTCGCCCCGGAACTGGGGCTGTCCGGCTTCGTTTTCAACGGCCAGACCGTTCGCCTGAAAGACGGCTCTTACCTGGCGACCCTCTACGGCTACTACGAGAAAGCGCAGCGTTACAACCTGATAGCGGTCACCTCGAAAAGCGGCACGGACTGGCAATACCTGACCGCCATCGCCGGCGACGCCTGCCCTCTGGAGGGCGCGGAAGGCCCCTGCGAATCGGCGCTCTGCCGGCTGAAAGACGGTCGCCTTATGTGCGTTTTCCGGCTGGCCTCCAATGTCCCCTTCGGCCAGTGCTGGAGCGAGGACGAGGGCCGCACCTGGTCCAAGCCGGTCGTCATGGACGGCCCCTTCTCCGTGCAGCCGAGTCTGGCTGCGCTGCCGGACGGGACGACAGCCCTCTCCGGCGGGCGGCCCGGCGTTTTCGTCTGGATCAACGAGGACGGCAAGGGGACGCGCTGGGAGAAGATCGACATCGGGGCGCACCACACCGCATGCAAGCCCGAAGAACCCCTCGCCGGAAGCGGTCCCATGACTTCCTCCTATACCGAAATCGTGGCCCTGGACAGCCGGAATCTCCTGGTCGTTTATGACCGCATCCCGAGCGGCTGGGAACCCATCCCGCAGGATTCGAAGGAAACGAACAGCGTATGGGTGGTGCGAATCGGGCTGCCCAAGCGAATCGCCGGGCAGTAGGAGAGAGATCGTCGGTAGGGGCGGATATGCCGGTCCGCCCCATAGCGATCCAGATCAGGGTGACTGTCCCGCCGGGGCGGGGGGCGGGCCTTTGATAGATGGTTACCTAACCCCCCATATCCTCCCCCTTCCCGAAACGGGCAGGGGGAGGAGATGGGGGGTCAAGTACCGCACCCTCTCTCCCAGGATGCGCTCCGGCACCTCCCTTGGGTTTCGGGGAGAGGGGCCAGGGGAGAGCGGTCACCCCTCCCCCAGGAGCGGAGGATGTTTCACTTTATCTGGATCGCTATGGGGTGGATACGCCGGACCGCCCCTACCTTCTCAGCGATGTCTTGGTCCGCGTGCATTGCAGAACATACTCCGGTAGCGGCTCAGCAGATCACAAGAAATATCGCTTCATTGAAATCATCATTTCTTGCTCAAAACGTCATTCTTGTCTTGATTGCCAATGGGCGATAAACTCGTCTTCAGTAAAGAGAGGCGTCGGCATGACGAATTCGCCTTAATATACTGATATTATCACTTATTCCATACCGTTCTCTTGTGTCCTCCTGCCCTTCTTCATTCCGTTCCATCGCTCCAATCGAGCAGGCTTTCTCTTATTGCAGGGCGATTTTTATCATTGACAAAGGGCGGATGCGTTGGGTATAATACAAAGGATTTCCAGGCTGTTGACCGATAGGCATCTTGTTTTTCGAGGAGTGCAGCGCAGCGATGGCCCGTATGGAGGCGCGTTCGGCAGGCGATTCCGTCCGGCGCA
>JADLDR010000145.1 GCA_020846535.1 Armatimonadota bacterium
GGGTTACCTCTCTCCCCTAACCCCTCTCCCCGAAACGGGGAGAGGGGGACAGAGTGTGCGGTCATTGACGGCATCATCCACTCTCCCTGCCCGTTTCGGGAAGGGGGCCGGGGGGTTAGGGAACAATCTATCAAAGGCCTGCACCCCGCCCCCGCGGGACAGACAGCCTTATCTGGATACACATGGGGCGCGGTACTTGCCCCCCCCATCTCCTCCCCCTGCCCGTTTCGGGAAGGGGGCCGGGGGGTTAGGTAACCGTCTATCAGAGTCCCGAACCCCGCCCCTGCGGGACAGACAGCCTTATCTTGATACACATGGGGCGCGATGAATCGCGCCCCTACAGCGGAAAACGGGACGGGCCCCGGGCTGGGTAGCACCTTGGGTTATTATTAGCTGGACAAAAGAGGTGTATATTTGGAAGCGATTCTGAAACCGATTGCGGAATGGATTGTGGCGCAGATCAGCGCCCTGGAATATCCCGGGGTCGTGCTGCTGATGGCGATTGAATCGGCCTGTATCCCGCTCCCCAGCGAGGTGATCATGCCATTTTCGGGCTATCTGGTGCATCTGGGCGTCTTCGACATCCATCTGGCGTCTCTGGCCGGGGCGCTCGGGTGCGCGGTGGGGTCCGCGGTGGCCTACTGGGTCGGCATCTGGGGCGGAAGGCCCTTTATCGAAAAATACGGGCGCTATGTCCTGATCCGCAGCCACGACCTGGACCGGGCGGACGCCTGGTTCGCCCGGTGGGGCGACTGGGCGGTGTTCATCAGCCGCCTCCTGCCGGTGATCCGCACATTTATCTCTCTGCCTGCCGGGATCGCCCGCATGAACTTTCCACGCTTTCTGGTGTATTCCTTCTTGGGGTCGGTTCCCTGGTGCTATCTGCTGACCTGGGTGGGCCGGGAACTCGGGGCCAACTGGCAGAGCATCAAATCCTATTTCCACGGGGCCGACATCGTGATCGGGGCGGTCATCCTGGCCGCCTTTCTCTTCTGGCTCTATCACCACCTCAAACCCGTCAAAAAGGAGTCCAACGCTCCATGATCGGCACCCTGATGAACGTGGGAACCGTAGTGGCCGGAACGCTGCTGGGGCGGGCGCTCGGCTCCCGGCTTCCGAAGCCGGTGCAGGAGACGGTGATGCACGGCATCGGCATCATCACCATGGTGATCGGCCTCCAGATGGCGCTGAAAACCGGAGATGTGCTGATCCTGCTGGGAAGCCTTCTCATCGGTGGCATCCTCGGGGAGATGGCCCGGCTCGATGTAGCCATCAACGCCCTGGGGGACAGCCTCCAGCACCGCTTCGCCACCGAAGGGGACGAGAGCTTCAGCAAAGCCTTCGTCCTGACCAGCATCCTCTTCTGCGTCGGCCCGATGACCATTCTGGGCTGCATCCAGGACGGCCTTACCGGAAATTATAAGACACTGGCCGTCAAATCTGTCCTGGACGGCTTCTCCTCGATGGCCTTCGCCGCCGCGCTGGGATGGGGAGTGATGGTCTCCGCCGGGACGGTGCTGGTGGCGCAGGGCGGCCTGACCCTCTTTGCGGGCGTCTTCCAGCCCATCTTCGACAACCCGCTCTGCGGCAAGAGCATGATGGCCGAGATGACCGCCGCCGGAGGGACGATGCTGATGGCCCTCTCCCTGAACCTTCTGGAACTCAAGCGCATCCGAGTCGCCAGCTTCCTGCCCGGCCTGCTGGTCGCCCCTCTGATCGTCTATCTGATGTTTCTCTGGAAGGGCCACTGAGAAGGAGGGATTCCCATCAGACGCTCTCTATTCTTCCGGGCCGCCTGCGCCGCAGCGGCCGCCGTTGCCATCGCCTCGACAGGAGCATCTCCGATGAAAAGCGCCGTCGATATCGGTTCCCGCATCGAAATGTTGGTGGATGAATGGCTGGTCGAAAGCAAAAAAGACGCCCACCTGCGCTTGAACCCGCCGGTCAGGCGGGAGATCGTGCTGGTGGCCGACAAACCGTGGGAGGGAAAGGACAGCGCCTATTACACCGCGCTGCGGGACGGCTCCAAAATCCGCCTCTATTACCGTGGATTCTGCCCTACGGACGACTCGGAGGGACAGGTGACCTGCCTGGCCGAAAGCGAGGACGGCGTTCGTTTCACCCGTCCCAACCTGGGCCTTTTCGATTTCGACGGCTCCAAAGAGAACAACATCGTCTACCGGGGATCGGAGTCACACAACTTCGCGCCCTTTGTGGATACCAACCCGAAGGCGAAACCGGAGGAACGCTACAAGGCCCTGGCCGGCATCTCCGGCGGCCTCTATGCCTTCGGCTCGCCCGACGGCGTCCACTGGAAGAAGATGCGTCCCGAGACGGTGCAGACCGAAGGGGCTTTCGATTCGCTCAATGTGGGGTTCTGGGACGCGGTGGCCGGGCGCTACCGCAGCTATTCGCGCTACTGGCACGCATGGAAGGAGGGCGGTTGTCGGGCCATCCAGAGCAGCGTATCCGAAGACTTCCTGCGCTGGAGCGACCCGCAGCCCAACCTCTACGGCGAGGGCGTCCCTTACGAGCATTTTTATACCAATGCCACATGGCCCTGCCCCGGAGCGCCCCATATCCTTTTGTCGTTCCCCAAACGTTTCGTGCCGGAACGGACGAAGCTGACCAAAGAGCCGGGCGTATCGGATGCCGTCTTCATGTCCAGCCGGGACGGGGTTCACTGGGACCGCGCCTTTATGGAGGCATGGGTTCGCCCCGGGCCGGATGAGCGGAACTGGACGCAGCGAAGCAATATGACCGCCTGGGGCATCGTTCAGACAGCCCCGGACGAGTTTTCGCTCTATATCAGCGAGCATTACGACTGGCCCGACAACCGCCTGCGCCGCCTGACCGTCCGCCGCCACGGGTTCGCCTCCATGAACGCCGATGGCGCGGGCGGAGAGTTCACCACCCGGCCCCTGACCTTTTCAGGCAAGCGCCTGATCCTGAATTACGCCACCTCCGCCGTCGGCTCCGTCCGGGTGGAAATCCAGGACGAGCAGAGGGAACCGATCCCCGGCTATACGCTGGAGGAGGCCGTTCCCCTGTTCGGCGACGAACTGGACGCCCCCTACCGCTGGAAATCCGGCGATGACATCGCTTCCCTGGCGGGCAGGCCGGTGCGCTTCCGGTTCGTCCTGAAGGATGCGGACATCTATGCGCTGAGGGCCGGGGAATAGGCGCTACTCCTCTGTCCACAGCCGCTTCCCGGCCTCTCCGCTCAGCAATCGGTGCGTGTCGGAGAGCAGCTCAGGGATCGGCAGGTTGAGCGGGCAGCGGGGGAGGCAGTCGCCGCAGTCGGTGCAGCGGTCGGCGGTGACCCCGGGATACCAGTGGCCTCCCGATCCGAACATAGTGTATCGGTACTGGCTGTATCCCACCATATCGAAGGCCCGGGCCAGGTTCCGCAGGCGGAGGGCCTCCGGGATGTGGATATCCTCGGGGCAGGGCAGGCAGTCGTGGCAAAAAGAGCAGTAGGTGCTTCCGAGCGTCTTAAACTGCTCGTCCAGTCGGGACAGGATGCCCCGTTCCGTTTCGTCCAGAGGGCCGGGCCGGTCGGCGACAGTGAGGTGGGCGTCGAATTCGTGCGGCAGGGCGGCTCCCAGGGTGAGGGTCGTAACGGCCGGATCGGCCAGATTGAAGCGGTGGTTGAACTCGATAGGTGTCAGGGGCGCGGTCAGCCGGGAGAGAAGCGGGGTCGGCTGGTGAAGCTGGCCGCCCTTGTCGGTCGGAGAGATGATGAGAACCCCCATATCCATCGCTTCTGCCAGGCGGATCGCCGGGTGATTGCGCTGATTGAAATAATAATAGTGAAGGTTGACCGACTCGAATTCGCCGGTTTTCATGGCCTTCAGGATGATCTCCACCGGGGCATGGGTGGAAAAACCGAGGTGGCGGATCAGCCCCTCGTCCATCGCCTGGCGCACAGCTTTCAGGCAGCCCCCGGGCTTCAAGGTCAAGTCGAGTATCTCCTGGTCGTTCAGACCGTGGATGTCGAAGTTATCGATATAGGAAATCCGCATCCGCTCCAGCGACTCCTCGATCCACCGCCTCATGGTCGAGGCGTCCTCGGTGGGCGGTATCTTGGTGGTGATATAGAGGCTTTCGCGGTTCAGGTGGGGCATGGCCTTGCCCAGCAGCGATTCGCTGGAACCGTAGCCCCGGGCGGTCTCCAGGTGATTGATCCCCAACTCCACCGCCCGCAGGACAGTAGCAACGGCCTCCTCTTCCGTGACGGGCGGAATCCGCATCGCCCCGAAGGTAAAGACCGAGATCGTCATATCCGTTTTGCCGAAGCGCCGGTAGTGCATCAGAGGGCCTCCTATTCTGGCCGTTTTTTGCTAACAGTATAGCATATAGATGCGAATCAGTCAAATCGAGGTGTCCATATCGGACGAGGGAGCCAGATCATGCGTTATTTTGTCAGGAATTTTGCTCACCTTAAGAATGACCTCTCTATCGATGTCATTGCGAGGAGCGCAAGCGACGAAGCCATCTCCAGACTTCCGAATATCGAGAGAGCTTCGGTTATTTGTGAGTCCAGAGATTGCCGCGCCGCGCCGCTCCTCGCAATGACATCGATAGGGCTTCTTTCAAGACGCCGAACGAAAGCCCCGCTTATGTTCACCTGCATCGTGGCCCTCTTTATCCTGTTGCTGTCTTTTTCTTCTATCCAGGCGACCCCGCTGCCGCAGGGGTTCGGCCTGGCGGCGCGATATCCGGGCGACCGGGGCATCGCCGGGGACCCGGCAGTCCTCCTGGCCGAAAGCTTTGAAACGGGCGGCCTGGAGGAACTCGGCAAGCGATGGAGCGATATCAGCAACGAGGGCGGCAAAGTGCTGGCATTCAGCGCGGATACGCCCAACGCAAGCGCAGGCAAGCGTTCCCTACAGATGACCGCCGCCCTGGGCCAGAATACGGGAGGCCACCTCTATGCGCGGCTCAAGCGCGGGGTGGATAGGGCCTTTGCCCGATTTTACGTGAAGTTTCCCTCCGATGCCGGGTATATTCATCATTTCGTCCACATCGGGGGCTACAACCCGCCGACCGGCTACCCGCAGGGCGGGGCCGGAATCCGGCCCGCAGGGAACGAGCGGATGACCGCGGGCATCGAGCCGACCGGCAGCTACGGCCAGCATCCCGCCCCGGGCATCTGGAACTTCTATGCCTACTGGCAGGATATGAAGATATCGGCGGACGGGAAACACTGGGGGAACGGCCTCCACCCCGTCCGTCCGGCTATCGTCCCGCGCAATCGCTGGCAGTGCGTGGAGATCATGATGAAAGCCAACTCCGCCCCGGATCGTTCTGACGGCGAACTGGCCCTGTGGTTGGACGGCAAACTGGCGGCTCATTTTGCGCCCGGAGCCAGGAGAGGCCCCTGGACCGGAATGGGCTTTCACCTGCTGAAAGAGGGCGGCGAACCCTTCGAGGGCTTCCGGTGGCGCAGCGCAAATGACCTGAAGATCAATTTCTTCTGGCTTCTGCACTATGTCACCGAAAACGCCGTCCGCCAGAACCGGGTGGCCGACCCCAACCCGACCAACCGGGTTTGGTTCGATGATATCGTGGTCGGCACCCGGTACATCGGCCCCATCAAGCCGGTGAAATAGCTCGGAAGGAGCCTTATGCCATGAAGACGCAACTGGGCATCGAAGAAACCCGCTTCACGATCAACGGCACGCCCGTTTTCCTGCTGGGCATCTCCTACTACGGTGCCCTGGGCGCTCCGGAGGCATCGATCCGGCAGGATATCGCGGAGATGAAAGCATATGGCGTCAACTGGCTGCGCGTCTGGGCCACCTGGGCGGCTCGTCAGGACGAGGTTTCCGCTGTGGACAGCGAGGGCGGCCCGCGGGAGGCATATCTCAAGAAGCTGGAAGGGCTGGTCGCAGAATGCGACCGGGAAGGGCTGGCGGTCGATGCCACTCTCTCCCGCGGCAACGGACTCACCGGCCCGGCGCGGCTCCAGTCCCTGAAGGCGCACCGGCAAGCCGCGGAAGCCCTTGCCAGCGCCCTCGCTTCCTACCGCAACTGGTATCTGGATATAGGGAACGAACGCAACATCCCCGATGACCGCTTCGTCAGCTATACGGATCTTCATGTCATCCGCAACTCCGTCCGGCGTGCCGACCCGGGCCGCCTGGTGACCGCTTCCCACGCCGGGGATATCGAGCGGAGCGAACTGGCCGAATACCTGATCAATGTGCCGGTGGACTTCCTCTGCCCGCACCGACCGCGCCATGTAGGTTCGCCCGGCGAGACAGAGGCCAAATCAAAGGGATACCTCGCATGGATGGAGGCCGCCGGGCGCGTGATCCCCCTTCATTACCAGGAGCCGTTCCGCCGCGATTTCGGCGACTGGCAGCCGCAGGCGCACGACTTCGCAACGGACATGGAGGCCGCCCGGGCGGGCGGCGCGGCAGGCTGGTGCTTCCACAACGGCGACAACCGGGAGTCCCCGGACCGCAAGCCCTGGCGCTCCTTCGGGATGCGCGAGGAACGCCTCTTCCCCCAACTGGACGCAGAGGAACCCGCCTTTTTGAAAGGGCTGAGGCGGCATACTTGATGCGGAAAGTCCTGTACGTTTTCAGGAGCGATGACCGTGAATATTGTGATCGTTATCAATGACGCCCCTTACGGCACGGAGAAAGCCTTCAATGCGCTCAGGCTGGCGATGGGATTGCAGGAGGCGCAGGCCGATGCGGGGCTGAGGCTCTTTCTGCTGTCAGACGGCGTGTTTTGCGCGGTTCCCCAGCAGCAGCGGCCCCAGGGGAGCTACCATATCGAGCAAATGCTCGAAGGGGTGATGAAAAAAGGGGCCGAAATTATGGCCTGCGTCAGTTGCATAGACCAGCGCGGGCTGTGGGATTTGAAACTGATCGAAGGCATTCGGATCGGCTCGATGAGCGATCTTTCCCGGTGGGCGCTGGAGGCGGATAAGGTCGTCTCGTTTTAGACGCCAGAGGAGGCACGGTGATGAATCCCAAAATGCTCTTGCTGTTGCTTTATCTGGGAGGCGGGCTGCTGGAGATGGCGCTGGCGGTCCCGATGATACGCGGCATGGTTCCTCGCAACTATATCTACGGCTTCCGCACTCCCAAAACTCTGGAATCGGATGCGATCTGGTATCCGGCCAACTGCTACGCCGGAAAGGCCATCCTGATCGCGGGCGGCATCCTGGTGGCCGGTACGCTGCTCCTTTTGATCGCCGCCCCGTTTGTCTCTGTGGACACCATCGCCTGGGCCGGCCTGACCCTGACCGTCCTGCCCCTGGGGGTCGCTGTCTTGAAGTGCATCATCTATCTGAGGCGATTATAACCGTTTGAAGGAGAGCCACATGAAAATCTGGGACTGCCACTGCCACGCCCGGGGAGAAGAGACGGGCGATCAGGTCTTGCGGTGGATGGACGAGGCCAAAATCGACCGGATCAACCTCTTCTCGCGCTACCCGGCCCCTGTGGGCGGGGAATTCCGCCGGAAGGATGCGCGGGAATCCATCGATCATATCGCCCGGGCGCAATCGGCGGATCCGGACCGCATCTTCGGCCTGATCTGGGCCGAACCGCGAGCGCCGGGGATGGTGGAGGAGATCGAATACGGCATCGGGGAGAAGGGCCTGCGCGGGGTCAAGATGATCCCGGACCACTGGTCCCCCGGCGACGACATTCTGCTCCCGATCTACGAAAAGATGCAGGCCCTGGGCAGGCCCATCCAGTTCCATTCGGGCATCCTCTACGGTTTCGGAGACAGCTCCCGCTTCTGCCAGCCTGTGCTGTACGAACCGCTGGTGCATTTCCCCGGGCTGCGCTTCTCCCTGGCCCATATCGGTTGGCCCTGGGTGGATGAATGCCTGGCCGTCTTCGGTCGCTTCCGGGCCGCCGCCGGGTATCGAACCGACCGCTGCCAGATGTGGATCGACACCTGCCGCGGCACTCCGGACGCCTGGCGTGAGGAAGCCCTCCGGAAAGCCGTTCCTTTCTGCGGCATGAGCCGCCTGATGTTCGGGGTGGACTGCGACCCGGCCAGCCTGCCCGGAAACGCCCCGGCGCATGTCGCCAAAGACCTGACGATCCTCCGGGACATTATGGGCCTGACCCAGGAGCAGGTGCAGACTTTCTTCTGGGGAGCCTGCGAAGCCTTCTACGGAGGGTAACGGGCCGGTCAGGAGCGTTTGGCCTTTTGGGGTGGGTAAGGAATGCTGGCATGAGATTGAGAGCCGGGCCATGATGAAGGTTGACAAAACAATCCGGTCCCGTGGGGTTGCCTAACCCTCCATCGGCTTCCCCTTTTCCCGCAACAGGAAGGAGGGACTATAGGGCCGTCAAACACCGCACCTTGAGTATTTTTCAACCTTCATTACGGCCCGGCTCCGGTCGCTCATCCTCCCGGGATCCGATTCTTCACCTTCTCCCATGATTCTTTTTCCAGGAAGCTGCCCGGCACGTCCTCTTCCATCTCCTGGAACATGCGGTAGGGCACGGTGAAGGTGAGGAGGTCGGGGTCCACATGGGGCCGGGCGCTGATATCGATCATGCCGACCACCGCGCGGGGATATTCGTGCAGTGATTCGTCATAGGGGATGAGGCAGACCGAGTGGCAGCCCGCGCCGAAGGGAATGATCACATTGTCGCCTCCGGGGCGGCGGTAGTTCGCCAGCACCACCAGGGCGGCAAGCTGATCGGGATTGCAATAGAGAACCACCATCTGCGGGTCGTCGTCTGTGGCGAGTTTGCCCAGAGGCTTGATCACCACATAATGATAGGGAATATCGGTAATCGGCAGTTCATCCACAAACGATTGGGCGGCCTCCGGCGTCTTTTTGTAAGCCTCGCCCTCCCGGAAGCCCTCGCCCCGGCCTGTGGAGAGAAAATACTCGATCCCGCCCGGCATGTTTTCATAGAGGTTGCCGAACCCCAGGCCGACCCCTCCGCCCGGGCAGCCGTAGGTCTTCCGGTCGAAGGCGACCACCCGGCCCTTCGAGGCCGCCGTGAACATGGCCGCCACACAGCCCCACTTTCCTTCCGCAAACTGCTGCGCCTCCTCTGGCTTCTCATCGGCCATGATCACAGCCACCGGCTGGTAGCGCAATTTGAGTTCCTCCGCGATACGGCTTTGCATAGGGTATTGACTCCTTATCGTATTCGGCCCGTTTATCCGTTGACATTCCGCATTCCCGCCTCGGGATAGCGGTCGCCGACTGCGGCCCCGGGTGGAAGCAGTTCATCGATGCGGGCCATCTCCTCCGGGGTGAGCGTGATATCGATGGCGGCGATGTTTTCCTCCACATAGGCGGCCCGCTTCGTGCCGGGGATCGGGACGATATCTTCCCCGCGGGCGAGAAGCCAGGCGAGGGCCAGTTGGGAAGGTTTGCAGCCCTTCCCGGCGGCGATCTCCTCCACAAGCCGCGCCAGATCGAGGTTTTTCCGGAAATTCTCGCCCTGGAAGCGGGGGCTGCTGCGCCGCCAGTCGTCTTCGGCCAGGTCTTCCACCCGCTTGATCTTTCCGGTCAGGAAGCCGCGCCCCAGAGGGCTGTAGGCCACGAACCCGATCCCCAGTTCCCGGCAGGCGGGCAGGACATCCGCCTCCGGGTCCCGCGTCCAGAGCGAGTATTCGGTCTGAAGGGCCGTGATGGGATGGACCGCATGGGCGCGTCCGATGGTAGCCGGGGCCGCTTCGGACAGCCCCAGGAAGCGCACCTTGCCCTCCTTCACCAGTTCGGCCATCGCGCCGACTGTCTCTTCAATCGGGACGGCGCGGTCTATGCGGTGCTGGTAGTAGAGGTCGATCACATCCACCCCGAGCCTTTTGAGGCTGGCCTCACACGCCTGGCGCACGTATTCCGGCTTCCCGCTGATCCCCAGGAAGGAGCCGTCCGAGGCCCGCACATTCGCGAACTTGGTCGCCAGGACGACCTGCCCTCTGCGCCCCTGAACGGCCCGGCCCACCAGATCCTCATTCCGCCCCACCCCGTAGGCATCGGCGGTATCGAGAAAATTCAATCCCAGATCGAGCGCGCGACGGATGGTTTCGATGGACTCCTTATCCTCATGCGGGCCGTAGAATTCGGACATCCCCATACACCCCAGCCCGACCGCCGAAACCACCAGACCGCCCTCTCCCAGACGACGATATTGCATAAAATCACCTCCGGAAAATAACATACCGACTCTTTCCTTCTTCTTTCTCCCCCGCGGACAGGAGTTCCTACTTCCATGGGGAACTAATATGAAACGGTATCGGCAGATAAAAATATGGCGCAACCATTTCGCATTTTTTTCGTTTTGATTCTTGTGGGATTGGCGCTGCTGGGAACCCTCTTGTTTCGTCCCCGGCCCGCGCCCGAACCCGTTCCCCCACCCAGGCAGGAGGTTCCGATGTCTCGAACAGATGACGCCACCCGAAAGCGGATCGACCGCTGGATCAAGGAAAAGAATCTCAACTCTTACGGCGACCCCAAAGACACCGTTTACGCCGGAGGGACGCCCCTTTTCAATGAACTGACCGGCCAGCGGTACAACCGCTACGAATACATCCTGGAACGGCATCCCGAGCTGCGCTCCGAGAGATCGGGGCCATAATCGTTCCTCCGGAGGTTCTCATGAAACAGCGCCTCGCATCCACCGATGAAAAGACCCTCTACAGCCCGGAAGCGGGCCATCGCATTATGGCTCTGGCCTCAGCGATAAAGCGCAAAGAGGCCGACTCCCTGAGCGATGCCGACCTCGAGAAAATAGAGACCGAACTGGGCCTGGACAAACGTACGGTACACCGGGCCATCGCGGCGTACGAAGCCGAAAGATCCGACCGCGAAACCGGGCTGGCATCCCATATATCGCCCCTGAAAACGGACGGGAAGAATCCTTTTCCATCGCAGAGCGAGGGGGCATCGAATAATTCGAGCAGCGATAACCGGGCGATAGGCAGCCTGACGGCAGGATCGGCTTCGCCCGCACACCATCACCGGAGACTCGTATGGAACACCAGCGCCTAACGACAGACCCTTCCGAAGGCACATTATACGACGCCCAGGCAGTCCAGAAAATCGTTTCTCTAGCTGCGGAGATTCAGCATAAGCGTTCCGACCTGATGACCGCCGCCGATCTCGAACGGCTGGGGGCGGACATGGGCCTGGACGTGGAGGCTGTCCGCAAGGCCGTCGTCCTGTACGCTCAGGAGCGAACCAAACCGGCGACTCCCCTGGCCGCTCCCGATATCGAGGCGATCCGACAGGCGACCGCCACCTACGATAAGGTCATCGCGCTCCACGAGCAGGAAAAGGCCTGCCGCTGGCAGGAAGAGCGTTCCCGCAGGCGCACCCGCTTCCTGACTTACCTGCTCTCTGCCGGGGCCATCTTTATGGCGGCGAACGGCTCCACCTTCCCTCTCTCTCTGTGGCTGGTCGTCACCGGGGTCGGGCTGGGCGGCTGGCTGAGAAACGGCCCTGTCGGCGGGGCGACCGTCGGCTTCCTCTCCTCCCTTCTGTATCTTTTCCTGAGGCAGCCCCGCCACAGCGGGATCGAGCTTCTCGTTCCACCGTTCATGACCGCCCTCGGCGCTGCCGCCGGCCTGGCCTCCCGCTGGTGGAAATCCCCTGCTCGCCTCGAACTGGAACAGAGGCTGAACCTGGAATGAGGAAGATGGTTACAGACAAGGCAACTACCCTTCAAGTGACGCCATGGAACATCAAATTCTGAAAACCGAAGCAACCGAAGACCCCCTCTACGATACCGAGGCCATGCAGCGCATCATGACCCTTGCCGCGGAGATCCAGCGCAAGCGGGCCGACCTGATGACCGCCGATGACCTGGTGCAGTTGGGTTCGGAACTCGGCCTCGATCCGGAAGCCGTCCGCAAAGCGATGGCCGTCTACCGCCAGGAGAAAACGGCGGGGCGGGCCGCCAGGGAGGAAACCCCCGCCAGGCCGGTCAAACGCCCCTGGCTGCTGGGCTTTCTCTTATCGACCGCAGGGGGCGTTTTAGGGGGCCTCACCATGAACCCCTGGGATTCGGCCTTTATGATATTTCCCTTTCTGGGGATCGTGCTGAGCGGCAAGTGCGCCCGCCATCCCGTCGGAGGCGCGTTGTTCGGTTTCTGGACAGCCTGCCTCACCGTCGTTTTTTCAAGCTCCCGCCACTATCCCTTTCACGGCCATGAGCTGCCCGCCTTCTTTATCCTTGCCTCCATCTTCGGCAGCCTCATCGGCCTGGTTGCCGAATGGAGTTCCCACCGCAGGGGCCGCCTCTTGAGGCGGCTGCGCTCGCGCTTTCATCCCGGCCAAGAGGATCCGGGCCGTTAAAAGGAGGCCTTCATGCGCTCCCCGTTATATTTCGTGCGTTTTGCCCTTCTTGCCCTCGTTCTGGCGGCCCTGCCGATCCTGTGGGCCGGGCGAAGCGGGCCTGGGCAGCCGGCCCCGGCGACTGCCGGCACCGCGAATCCGGGCCGGATCGTGGTCGACCTGAAGGACGACGCCTCCCCGCAGGCGGTCGCCGACCTGGAAAGCCGCTACCGGCTCGATCTGGCGCTCAACAGCGTCCACGCCGATGAAGAAAAGCTCATGAAGGCCGCGATAGACCCGGCTCAGGAAGCGTCTGTCCTGGCGGCCCTCCGCAGCGAACCGGCGGTGGAATTCGCGGAGCCGGAACGCACCTATACGGCTTACTTCACGCCCGATGACCCCCGCTTCAAAGAGCAGTGGAATTTCAAGCTGATCCGCGCCGAAAAAGCGTGGGACATCGCCCGAGGCAAGGATGTGGTCGTCGCCGTGATCGATACCGGCGTCGCCTTCGAAAACGACGACCGCTGCTACCTGGCGCAGGACTTCCACCAAACCCGCTTCGTGAAAGGCTACGATTTCATCCACGATGACGAACACCCCAACGACGACCACGGCCACGGAACCCATGTCGCCGGAACCATCGCGGAATCCACCGACAACGGGGAGGGCGTGGCCGGGCTGGCCTTCGAGGCCCGCATCATGCCCATCAAAGTCCTGAGCCGCTTCGGAACCGGAACCAACGGCGATATCGCCGACGCGATCCGCTTCGCCGCCGACAGCGGGGCTAAAGTCATCAATATGAGCCTCGGCTCCCCCCTCCCCGACCTCATCGTGGCCTCGGCATGCGCCTATGCCCATAAAAAAGGCGTCGTCATCGTCTGCGCCGCCGGGAACGGCGGGGGGGAGGGCGTCGGCTTTCCGGCAGCCTACAAGGAGTGCATCGCCGTCTCCTCGGTCGGCCCGACCGGCGAACTGGCCCCTTACTCCTCCTGGGGCAAGCCGGTCGCCATCGCCGCCCCGGGCGGCGATAAAACGAAGGGCGAGGA
This sequence comes from Armatimonadota bacterium, assembly GCA_020846535.1. Taxonomy (GTDB): domain Bacteria; phylum Armatimonadota; class JADLDR01; order JADLDR01; family JADLDR01; genus JADLDR01. The sequence goes on from JADLDR010000145.1 coordinate 13,327, forward strand.
ATACGGCATTCTACAAAACACCGTGGCCCCCACGGACGGCTACTATTCCTTCCAGGGGACCTCGATGGCAAGCCCGCATGTCGCCGCCGCCGCCGCCCTGGCGATCTCCGCAGGCGTCAGCGACCCAGACGAGGTGAAAGCGGTCCTGCAAAAATCCGCCCGCCCGAAAAGCCCGGCCAACCAATACGGCGCAGGCATCCTCGACGCGGCGGCTGCCTGCCAGGAGGCGCGGGCCGCATCGGGCGCGGGCCGCGCCAAAGCGGGCCTGTCCTTCCTCCTCGGCCTGGCATGCCTGGGCATCGGCCAGCTTCGCCGTAAATACGGCATCTCCGGCGGCTACCCGGTAGCCGCCACCGCCGCCGTTATCCTGGGCCTGCTCCTGCCGGGCATCTTCGGCAGCCTGGTCGGCTTCGGCTCGCTCCTGAACCTTCTGGGCTACAGTGTCGCCCTCCCGCTCCTGCTCTTTTCGGCGGCCTCCAGCCGCTCCGCCCTGGGCTTCATCGCGGCCCTGGTTTCCGGCTTCATCGTCAATTTCCTGTGGGAGATAGCGCTGGGCCTGACCCCCTTCGCCGCCGCCCTGGGCTGGCAGGCATTGATCTGGCTCGCAACGAACATTCTGGTCGGCATCGGCATGGTGATTGCGGCGGTCAAAAGAGGAAGATTAGCGGTGAGGTAGTATCGTGTAGAAGCAGCCTGCGCGCTATTTTATGCACCCAAGCGGCTCCCTGGCCGGGTCCGGTGCCGTTTCCGACGTAGGGGCATCGTTTTGCCGTGCCCCATCGGGATCCAGATCAGGGGAAGCCCCATCTGGTCCTGGGGGATGGGTTACCTCTCTCCCCTAACCCCTCTCCCCGAAACCCAAGGGATGCGCCGGAGCGCATCCTGGGAGAGGGGGATAGATGGTGCGGTGCTACAGCACCAGCCACTCCCCCTTCCCGTTTCGGGAAGGGGGCCGGGGGGTTAGGTAACAGTCTATCAAAGCCCCGAACCCCGCCCCTGCGGGGCAGACAGCCTTATCTTGATCCCTATAAGGCACGGCTAAACGATGCCTCTACAAGATAGGGTTCCAGGCCTCGTATTGGATCATCCCTGACTTCCCCCGCTCGAAAGGAATGAGAGATCCGTGCGGTCTCCCCTCAAAAGGCGCTCCGATGCGGGAGCGGATACGGCGCGACCCGCCGTAGAACGCCGACCGGGCATCCGGATGCGGGCCGTCCTGCTGGCCCTGGCCCTCATCCCGGTGAATGCCTGCCTGCTGCTGCATACCGAGGTTGTCCGGCATCAGGCGTACCCGACCTCTTATTCCCTGTTCGGCAATGTCATCGCCTTCCTGCTGCTGGTCGCGCTCTTGAACCGCTGGCTCCGGCGACGCTTTCCCCGCGCGGCCCTGTCCTCCGGCGAGCTGATCGCCTGCTACATCCTCCTCTGCGCGGGCACGGCTGCCAGCAATTCCGAGATGGGCTTCCTCCTGGTGGCGATGATCGGCCATCCCGCCCGGTTCGCCTCCCAGGGCAACCGATGGGAGGAGCTGTTCGGCAGATATCTTCCCGCCTGGCTCACCGTCCGCGATCAGGAGGCGCTCCGCGGCTTTTATATGGGCGTCTCCTCCTTCTGGCAGCCGGCGAACCTGGCGGCCTGGCTGCCCCCTCTGGCGGCCTGGCTGGCCTTTCTGCTGGTTCTGGCCGGCATGATGCTCTGCCTGAACGCCCTCCTTCGCCGCCCCTGGACGGAGGCGCAGCGGCTCACCTTCCCCCTGACGGCGCTCCCCCTCCAACTGACCGACCGTCGGGACGGCTTTTTTGCCGACCGGCTGATGTGGCTGGGATTCGGCGTCACCGCCCTGGTCGATCTGGTCAACGGTCTGAGCCTGCTCGTCCCTTCCATCCCGGAACTGCCGCGCTATATCAATCTGGCTCTCTACTGGCCCCAGGACCGGCCCTGGTCCGCGTTTCTCGCCTTTCCCGGGGCGCGGATTCCCTTCGGCATCTTCCCCTTCATCTTCGGGCTGGGGCTGCTCATGCCGCTCGACCTCTCCTTCTCCTGCTGGTTTTTCTATCTCCTGATGCGCTTTCAGGCCGTGGCGGGGGCCGCCCGGGGATGGGACACCCTGCCCGGCTTCCCCTTCGATATCGAACTGGCCTCCGGAGCGCTCCTCAGCATCTTCGGCTACCACGCCTGGCAGATGCGCCGCCACCTGGCCTCTGCCGTCCGCCAGGCCCTCCGCGGCGCGCCCCCCGAACCCGGCGATCCGATGAGCTGCCGCGCAGCCCTCCTCGGCCTGGCGGCAGGCGGCGTCTTCCTGACGGCCTTCTCCCTTAAAGCCGGGATGTCCCTGAATATCGCCCTGACCTTCTTCGCGCTCTATTTTATCCTCAGCGTAGCTCTCACCCGCATCCGCGTGGAGGCAGGGGTCGCCTCCCACGACATGTACCTGGGCGGGCCGGACATCTTTCTGGTCAACACCCTGGGCAGCCAGCGAATGGGCGCAGGCGACCTGACGGGTCTATCCCTTTTCTTCTGGTTCAACCGCGAATACGGCTCCCATCCCATGCCGCACCAGCTCGAAGGCTTCAAAATGGGCGAACGGGACAGGCTTCCTTCAGGGAAATTGGCCGGGCTGATGCTGCTGGGGCTCGGGGCAGGGGCCGTTTCCGCCTTCCTGGTCATGCTGCACACCATGTACGACCTGGGCGCGGCCAGCGGGAAAGTGGTGGAATGCGCCTCGGTGGGAGGCGAGCCCTGGGGGCGGCTCGCTTCCTGGACAGCGATGCCTTCTCAGACCAACACGACGGCCCTTTCGGCCCGGGGGATCGGGGCGCTGATCGCTTCGGGCCTTTTTGTCCTGCGGGGGAAGGGCCTCTGGTGCCCTATTCACCCTGTCGGACTGGCGATGGCCGGTTCGTGGTCGATGTACAAAACGTGGTCCAGCCTCTTCTTTAGCTGGCTGGTCAAAGGGGCCGTGATGCGCTACGGCGGGCGCAAGCTCTACAGCCGCACCGTAAATTTCGCCCTGGGGATGGTGCTGGGGGACTGCGTGA
>JADLDR010000146.1 GCA_020846535.1 Armatimonadota bacterium
CCGGCCTCATCCAAATATTTCGCCCCGGCTCTTTACAAGGCGGGCCGGATGTTGTAAAATGGACTGGCTCAAAACGAGCCGAAGCGCAGGGTTGCGCGTCCAATCTTGCAAGGCATCCTCATCCCGGGGACGCCTCCCCACTGCCTGCCGTTCTCCGAACTCCGCCCCGGCCTCACCGGGCATTACGACAAAATTTGAGGGTAAGGGTCATGCCGGTCAATTTCGTGCATCTTCACAACCACTCCGAATACAGCCTCCTCGACGGCGCGTGCCGCGTGGGAGACCTGGCCTCCAAAGCTGCCGAGATGGATATGCCCGCCATCGCCCTGACCGACCACGGGGCCATGCACGGGGTGGTCGAGTTCTACACCAAATGCCAGGCCAAAGGGGTCAAGCCGATCATCGGCTGCGAGGTCTATGTGGCCCCCCGGCACCGCAAGGGCCGGGACTCCAAGCTGGACGCCTCCTCCTACCACCTGGTACTCCTCGCCAAGAACGATGTCGGATACCGCAACCTCCTCAAAATCTGCTCCACCGGCCACCTCGAAGGCTTCTACTACAAACCCAAAGTCGACAAGGAAATTTTGAACGAATACCGGGAAGGGCTGGTCTGCCTCAGCGCGTGCCTCGCCGGGGAAGTGGCCGACGCCTGCATCGAGAAAAAAGATCAGAGTGAGGCCCGCAATGTGGCCGCCCTCTACCGGGAGATCTATGGCCGGGAGAACTTCTTCCTGGAGATCCAGGACCACGGCCTCAAGGAGCAGCAGGCCCTCAACGAATACCTGGCGCAGATGAGCGAGCAGATGGACATCCCGCTGGTCGCCACCAACGACATCCATTTTCTACGCAAGCAGGATCACAAGGCCCACGACGTTCTCCTGTGCATCCAGACCGGCAGCACGGTGGACAACCCCAACCGATTCCGCTTCGGCTCCGACGCCTTCTACCTCAAAACCGCGGAGGAGATGGCGCAAACCTTTCCCTGGGCGCTCCAGGCCCTGGAAAACACCCTGCTGGTGGCCGACATGTGCGACGTGAAGTTCGACTTCACGAAGACCTACCTGCCCCGCTACGAGGTTCCCGACGGCTACACCATGGAGTCTTACCTGGAGGCCCTCTGTTGGAAGAACCTGGAGCAGCGGTACGGCCAGATCACCCCCATCCTGGACGAACGCCTCCGCTACGAGATGGGGATCATCAACTCGAAGGGCTTCGCCGCCTACTTCCTGATTGTCTGGGATTATGTGAGTTACGCCAAAAACAACGGCATCTCGGTGGGGCCGGGAAGGGGCAGCGCCGCCGGGAGCCTGGTCGCCTACGTGCTGGGCATCACGAACCTCGATCCCCTCAAATACGGCCTGATGTTCGAGCGGTTCCTGAACCCGGACCGAATCACCATGCCCGATATCGATATCGACTTCTCCCCCACCAAGCGCGACCGGATGATCCAGTACGTGCGCGAGAAATACGGGGCCGACCGGGTGGCCCAGATCGCCACCTTCGGAACCATGAAGGCCCGGGCCGCCGTCCGGGATGCGGGCCGCGCCCTCAACATGGCCGCCTCCACGGTCGACCGGGTCGCCAAGCTCATCCCCGCCCACCCGGGCATCAATGTCACCATCGAGGACGCCTTGAACGCCGTCACCGAACTCAAAAGCTGGTACGGCCAGGATGAAGAGGTCAAAAACCTTCTGGATGTGGCCCAGACCATCGAGGGGATGACCCGCCATGCCTCCACCCATGCCGCCGGGGTAGTGATCTCCCAGGAGCCGCTGACCACCTACGCCCCTCTCATGCGCTCCGGGGAATCCGAGGGCGGGGTCACCATCCAGTTCGACAAAAAAATCGTCGAGAAGATCGGCCTTCTGAAGATGGACTTTCTGGGGCTGATCACCCTGGATGTCATCGAGGACTGCCTGAAGCTCATCCAGGATACCGCCGGCGAGACGCTCGATATCGATGCCATCCCCCTGGACGACCCGAAAACCTACCAGCTCCTGATCCGGGGCGAGGGGGTCGGGGTCTTCCAGTTGGAAAGCTCGGGGATGCGGAAGCTGATGAAAGACCTGGCCGCCGAAAAGATCGATGATGTGATCGCCCTCATCGCGCTCTACCGGCCCGCCCTCCTCCAGACGGGCATGGTGGAGGACTTCGTGCGCCGGAAGCACGGGTCCACCAAGATCACCTACCTGCATCCGAGCATGGAGCCGATCCTCAAGGATACCTACGGGGTCATTCTCTATCAGGAGCAGGCCATGCAGATGGCTATCGATCTGGCCTCTTTCACCCCCGGTCAGGCGGACTCGCTCCGGAGCGCCATGTCCAAAAAACAGCACGAGGTCATCGAAAAGCTGCGCGTGGCCTTTGTGGACGGCTCCGAAAAGAACGGCATCCCCCGCGACACCGCCGAGAAAATCTACGACCTGATGGCAAGCTTCGGCTCCTACGGCTTCAACAAGAGCCACAGCGCGGCCTACGGCATCGTCAGCTACCAGACCGCCTACCTGAAGGCCAACTACCCGGCCCACTTCATGGCCGCCCTCCTCACCAGCGAGATCGGGGACAAGACGAAGGTGGTGGAGTATATCGAGGAATGCAAGCGGATGGGCCTGGAGGTGCTGCCCCCGGAGATCAACCGCAGCGATATGAACTTCTCGGTCGATCAGGAGAGCGGGGCGATCCGCTTCGGCCTGGCCGCCATCAAAAATGTGCCGAAGGGCTCGGTGGAGGTCATCCTGAACGCCCGCGCCTCCGGCGGGCCGTTCGCCTCCCTCTTCGATTTCTGCTCCCGCACGGAGGCCGCCGGGTCGGTCGGCAAATCGGTCTGCGAGATGCTCGTCAAGGCCGGGACTTTCGGCTCGCTCTGCCCCAACCGAAACCAGCTTTTATGCGAACTGGAGGACGCCCTCGCCCTTGCCGCCCGGCAGCGCAAGGACAAGGAATCCGGGCAGACCTCCCTTTTCGGCATGGCGGACGACTCCCCCGCCGAGGAAATGCAGCCCGTCTCCCGCGCCTCCGTCCGCGATTTCGGCCCGGAGGAGATCCTCGCCTTCGAAAAAGACCTCCTCGGCCTCTACATCTCGGACCACCCGCTCAGTCGCTACCGGCAGGAACTCGGTCGGCGCACCACGGTCAGCGCGGAATCGCTGCCGGAACAGGAGGATAACAAGATGGTGGTGGTGGGCGGCATCATCACCCACACCCGCCAGGTGATGACCAAAAAAAACCAGCAGATGATGATGCTCGTCCTGGAAGACTTCACCGGCCCGATGAATGTGACGGTCTTCCCCTCCGCCTACGAAAGCTTCAGCAAACATCTCCAGCAGGATCAGGTGCTGCTGATCAAAGGCAAAACCTCCCACCGCGACCGGCTGCGGGGCGGGGAGGAAGACCAGGTTTCCTACGATGTGGAGATCGTCTGCGAGGAGGTCATCCCCCTCAAGCTGCCTGAAAACAACGGCAACGGGAACGGCAACGGGGCCGTCCATGCCATGCACATCCGCGTGGCCTCCCAGCACCGCAGCCAGCTCCCCACCCTGAAAGCCATGCTCGCCAACTCCCCCGGCTCCAGCCCTGTCTATTTCCACATCAACACCTCTCCCCGGCCCACCAAAGTCGCCGCCAGCCTCTCCATAGACCCCACCCCTCGCCTCCTCCAGGACGTGAGCCGCGTGGTCGGCGACGGGATGGCCTGGGTGGATTGAGGATGGCCCCTGGCCCGGCGATATGGATGGATCAAGGAGGATGCCAATGGATAGTAATACCCTGATATGCGGAGATGCTGTTGAAGAAATGAAATCCCTGCCGTCCGAATGCGCCAATCTCATCATTGCCGATCCTCCTTACAATCTCGGGAAAGATTGCGGCAACAATCTCGATCTGAAGAACTGGCAGGATTATGAAGCATTTACCTCGGATTGGCTTGCCGAAGCGATCAGGCTTCTCAAGCCTACCGGCTCCATCTATGTGTTTATGGGAGTGCGCTTCATCGCCAAGCTGTTCATGTTCATGGAAAATGATCTAAAACTGCGCTTTAACGGCTGGATTACCTGGCACTACACGCAGGGAATGGGCCGTAAGAACGGCTTTTCGCCAAGGCATGAAGATATTTTATATTTCACCAAAACAGGTCGGTTCGTTTTTAATCTGGAAGACATACGCATTCCGCAGAAATATTATCGGCAGCGTAACAATATGAGCGGCGCGAACCCGGGTGATGTGTGGGAATTTTCGCATGTCCACTATTGCAGTGAAGAGAGATTGAGCCGTCCGACTCAGAAACCCGAAGCCCTGGTCGAGCGCATTATCCGAGCAAGTTCCGATCCAGGAGATCTCATCCTGGATCCCTTTGCCGGAAGCGGAACGACCTGCAAAGTAGCTGAAGGGCTTGGCCGCCGATGGATAGGCATCGACACCAATCCGGAATATATCGCCATGTGCCAGGAGAGGATCGGCGCGGTCTTTCATGAGTTCGATTCTTTCGATCCTCGAACCCGGAGAACGCCCAGGGATTTGCCCGTAGACCGTTCCGAACAGCCAACGCTTCAATGGGAGCAGATCGGCAGGTGGTATTATGCTGTCTCTGCCTTCCCTCCATATCGGAACCTCCGGATGGAATTATACAGAGTGGCGCGGCCCTTTCTATCCGAAAGGGCTGACCGCCCACCGCTGGCTGGCTTTTTATGCCGGTGTGGTCGATCCCGTCGAGATCAATGCCACTTTCTATGGGATGCCCCGGCCCGAAACTGTAAGGAAGTGGCGGGATACCGTCCCGGAGGGCTTTCTCTGTGCCGTCAAGGGCAACCGCTTCGTCACCCGCCTCCGGCGGCTCGTGAACTTCGAAGAGCCGCTCCAGCGGTTCATGGACATGGCCGGCGAACTGGGTCCCAAACTGGGGCCGATCCTCTGGCAGTTCCCTCCCGGCTTCGCCTTCGATGCGGACCGGGTGGCTCCTTTCCTGGCCTCGCTCCCCTCCGGCAAACGCTACGTCCTGGAGGCCCGGCACGATTCCTGGCTTCAGGAAGAGTGCCAGGCGCTGCTCCGGGAGCATAATGTCGCCTGGCGCATCGCCGATACTCCCGACTATCCTTACGCCGAATTCGTCACCGCGGATTTCGCCTATATCCGCCTGCACGGCCACGAGCATCTCTGTGGCTCTCTCTATTCCCCCAAAGACCTCCAGCGATGGGCCGCCAACCAGCGCCTCTGGCAGGCGAAGGGAGAGATGTTTATCTCAACTTCGACAACACCGCCCGCGGCCGCGCCGTCGCCATTAGACAGAATTATCCTTGTAAGTTTTTTCACCTTGTCTTGACAACGCCCAAAAAAGAAAGTATATTAATGAGAAAGTGGATAAATTATCCCGTTCATTTCCAAGACAAGGAGGCTAACATGGGTACGATTCTGAAAGAGTCTTCAGTCGGCGATCTGGTGATCGAAAACGCAGGACGGGCGCGAGTTCTGGAGCGGTGGAAGGTGGATTACTGCTGCGGCGGGAAGCGCACCCTGGAGGAAGCCTGCCGGACCGCCAGCGCGGATGTCGAGAAGGTGATACCGGAGCTGGAAGCCTGCGACCGGGAAGCACGGCAGGAGGACGCGAACTGGGGCAACCTTTCCCTCTCCGACCTGGTGGACAATATCGTGGGAACGCATCACGCCTATCTGAAAGAGGAGCTTCCCCGGCTCTCGGGGCTGTCCGCCAAGGTCTACCAGGCGCACGGGGAACACCACCCGGAGCTCAAAGCGGTTCAGGAAACTTACGAGGCTCTGCGGCAGGAGCTGGAAGTCCATATGATGAAGGAGGAACACATCCTCTTTCCCCTCATCAAGCAACTGGATAGCGCGGAAACGCTTCCTCAATTCCACTGCGGCTCGGTGAGCAACCCCATCCGCGTCATGGAAGCCGAGCATGACAACGCAGGCTCCGCCCTCTCCCGGATACGCGATCTGATGAAAGATTACGTCCCTCCGGCGGACGCTTGCAGCACCTACACGGTGTTCTGCCAGTCCATGGCTCAACTGGAGGGCGACCTGCACACCCACATTCACAAGGAAAACAACATCCTTTTCCCCCGCGCCATCGAGCGAGAAACCCGGCTTGGCGGGTAAATGCGAAGTCTCACGGCCAGCCAACCCCGTCACGATTGACCGGGACGGCAGCCGGCGCTACTCCACCATCGCCACCGTGATGGCGGCCACCCGCTTGTTGACGAGCGCGAAGGCGGCATGATGTCGGTTGGGGTAGCCTGCGATCAGCACGCCGCCTTCGTAGTAGTGGACTTCCGGAAAGCCGTAGCGGGCGATCACCTGGCGGTATGAGCTGTTGAGCGCGACCCCTTTGGCAGTGCGCGCTCCCTTCCATTTCGCGCCGACCACCCGGATTTGAATGACTGTCCCGTTTCGGTCGAGGGTGAATTCCAGCAGCGCCTCCGGCTTCCGATAAATCCACCGGATAATCTGCTCCTGCGGCTTGGTGTCCTGGGGCACCTGGGCCGTCCAGGGCCGCGCCAGTTGAGGCGGGTTGACAGGATAAGGTTGCAATGTTCCGCTTCCCCCTGTCGGCGGGGCCATTCCCGCAGGTTTGTTCGGCTCGGAAAGGGTGATATTCATCCGACCGGGCCTGCTGACCGGCGGCAAAGGCCCCGGCCCGCCTCCCTGCCGCAAAGGCGCAGACCGGGACGGCTGGGGAGCCTGGGGCGCGATGCGCTCTCCCAGCTCGATGCGCGTCGGCTCCCCGTAAATCTTCAAAATCCCCAGCGCCTTCTGCCCGATAGACACCCCGGCCAGCTTCCTCTCCGCCGCCCGGCATGGGATTCCGGCCAGAACCGCCAGTCCTAGCGCATACGTCCACCGATTCCATCTGAACAACGACGAACTCCTTCCCTCGATACGGAGGTTGTTTTTTTACAGTAGAACTCGCTCCATTGTCATTGCGAGGAGCGCAGGACGCGGCAATCTCCAGGGTGGCGCACAAGGCCAAAGCTCTCATCGTATGCTTTACGCTGGAGATTGCTCCGTCGCTTGCGCTCCTCGCAATGACAACAAAAGGGCTGATCATAGCAACCAACAGCAACCAGCTCCCCCGAAAATCTCCAGGCTCTACCCTCCCCAGAAATTATATGTAGGAACGCCCAGGATAATTCCCACGGCGCTCCAGAGGGGGCCGAGGGCGCATTCTCCCAAGATCAGGCCGAAGAAGAAGGGCAAGGCTCTGCGATAGGCGGCCAGGCCGCCGTAGCGCAGGACGGTCAGTTTGAGGAGCCAACTGATGAACAACGGAACCCAGACCAGGTTGATCGACCAGCTCCCCGAAATGGCGTATCCGATGGGATGGAAGGGCCACCAGAAGAAGCGGGCGCGCATCGCCATCAGGAAGATGGAGAAGAGGACGCCCAGCAGGGTGGCGATATTGGCCTGGGCATTGGGGGCGGTGGGGCTTTCGACCCATCCCTGGAGGCGGTTATAGATTTCATAGCCGTAGCCGTAGCCCGACCAGAACTTGGCCGATGTGCCGAGCCGGTAACCCAGGTGAATATAGACCCAGATGCTGGCCGCCGCGCCAACCAGGGCCGCCAGCATCATCGCCAGGAGCATCCGCCGGGCGTCCAGTCGGGCGCGGTCGGCGAGTTTGAGGGCTTCCATCTGGTGGGGCATGGGGTGGCTGCGGTAGGCGCGGTTGAACCACCAGTAGACGGCCAGCATCCCCAGGTCTTTCCCGGCGATGGAGCGGGACCCCATGGCCGAGGTGAGCATCAGATCCGGCCCCATGGTATGAAAATCGTGTACCGGCGATCCCAGTTCCGCCCGGATGCGGGTCACCACAAACGAGATGATCAGATAGGCGACAAAAAAGAGAAGCGCCATTGAGAGGCTCATCCCGGCGGCCAGGGAGAAAACGATCAGGGCGGCCAGACCGAGCGCCAGACCGACAAAGGCCGCCCGGTAGCTCATGGCCTCGCCGCGGATGCCGGTCAGCTCGCCGGGCCTGCCCAGGACGGCCCGCCAGACCTGTTTCAGATAGCCCCGGCCTGTCCACATCAGGGCGATGAACAGCCCGATACAGGCCCCGAAAACCTGGTTGCTGATGAAGGGAAATTCGGGCGTGGCGTCCCAGGCCGCCGCATTGGAGACGATCTTCTGCATCTTCCAGAAGATATAGAAAAACCAGCAGGAGAAGAGGAGGTCCACCGGCAGCAGAAAGCCCATCCCGATGACAAAGGGGTAGAAATACATCGGCGTCCACCCGATAGCATTCCACGGCTTGGTGGTCACATAAAGCTGGAGGTCGTACTGGGCGATGGGAACTGACGGAAAGGACGGGAGCAGGGTATGCAGGCCGTTCAGGATGCTGACGCCCGCCGCCAGCCCGAACCCGATCCACATCAGGCGGTTTCTGAAAAGGGAGCCGGTCGCTTCCATCATCTCGTAGGGAAGCTGGACGATGGGGTAGGTCAGCCGCTCCCGGTCCACCCACTGGCGCTTGAAGATGACATTGATGCAAGCCATCACCCAAAGAAGCACAGCGATGAAGGCGACCCACCAGAGCGACGGCCCGATCCAGGCCCGCGCATGCTCCGGGGTATAGAGGGTGGAGTTCCCGATAAAATAGCCGGTCAGAGCCTCTTTATCCTGCACCAGCAGCCATTTCGGCAGGATCGGCTTGAGGAGGTAGTCCCACTTGTTGGCCGAGGTGGCGAAATAGGCGACATGGGCGATGATCTGCATGAGGGCTTGCGCCATATCCATCCCACAGATGGCCGAAGCCACCGACAGGATGACGTACAGGGTCAGCATTTCGCCCTGCGTGAAGGCCAGGCGCGGGGCCAGCCGCTTCACCAGAGCATTCACCGGCAGAAGGAGGAGGAGCAGAAAAATGACATGGGCGAAAAGGGAAATGCTGGTGACATAAGGCCCCTGCCGCACCCGCTCGCTCTGCATGATCCAGTAGCAGTCCGGGACGACAAGGAGCAATCCCAGCAGGATCGCCCGGCCTGTAACGGCAGACCGGAGAAAAGTCTCCTTTGCCTCTCTCCTGCCCGTGCGTTCACGAGTGGCGCTTTTAGAATCCAAAAGAATGTCTCCCTGCTATATGGGCTGTTCGAGCCGAGTACGCCCTTAAACTATTCTCCGCCTGCCCGCCTGAATTCCTTCAAACCGCCCCGAGCCGGGTGACAAACGCATGTTCCGCAAGCGACACGCGACAAGAATCAGACTGTCTCCACCTCCAGAACGACCATGCCTCTCCCCGGCGATTTCACGCTGAAACGGGAGCCTTCGAAGGCGACCGGCATGGCCGGAAACGGAGTCCTGACCTCGATGCGGGCGATCTCGCGACCTACGTCCAGCCGGGGAGTCGAATAGGCGTAGCTGTCGTTACCGATGAAGACGCGAAGTTTTCCGTTTTCAAGCTCCATGGCCCAGGCATTCGTTTTTTCGGAACCGCTAAGCGCCGTGACGCCCTGCGAGCAGCCCGCAATCACCTCCGCACACGCTTCGATAAAGCTGCCGGACACCTTTTGAAAAGACAGTTCCTCCAGAAAAGAGAGCGGATCATTGAGGCTCAAGAGATCGCCGGGAGAATATTCCTCGCCTGGCTCCGGGGCAGGCGTCTCTGTGGGCGGACGGCCTCCCCAGACCCCGCAAAAGGCGGGATAGGCCGCGCCGGCGTCCTGGAATTGGAGATCAGGCCCCGGCAGCCCGGGATTTTCCCCGCCGATCATGATGACCGGGCCGTTCCGATAGGCCCGGATCTCGGCCATCTCGCTTTCCGGAAACAGATGAGGATTGAGAACCAGAAGCGGCCCCTTTGCGGCCCGGAGGTGGGCGACATCCACAGCGGAGCGTACCGGAGCGCCTTCGGCGATCAGGTGATAGAGGAAGCGGTGGGCTGTCCAGCGGCGGGTGGTGATGAAGTCCTCCAACTGGTTCTTCAGGGCCGCGTCCGACCAGGCGAGAGTAGCCCCGCATATATTCCGGGGCAATGCTCCGAATCCCAGGCTCCATTTTTCCTGGAGCCAGCGCCACTCCTCCGGGCGGATGCCGTCGGCCAGACAAACCACCGGCCCTCCCGCGCACGGCTTCAGGCGGCCCTGAGCGTCGCGCAGGTAGAGGCCGCTCAGGGAATAGATCTCCTTTTCCAGCACGGTCGGGGAGTGGCGCAGCACGTTCCACTGTTCCAGCGTGTCCTTGACCCCGTTGAGGTAGAGCATCTTCGCTTCCGGGGCGGAGGCTTTGTTGAGCAAAAGCATCGCCATGAAGTCATAGAGGACTCGCCCGCTGGCCTCCCCACGTTCCGACTCCGAGGCCCCGGCAGCCGCCTCCACGATAAAGCCGTCCACCCCGGCCTCTACCAGCCCCTTATAATCGATGCCATAGCGATAAAGAGCCTCGAAGGGGTCTCTGGTCCAGGCGCTGTTGAGCATCACGCTCTTTCCCTGCGCGTGGAGAGCCGAGACGACTTTTCGCCAGAAGCCTTTCAGCCGGTCGGAATAAAAGGCGATCCACTCTCTGCGGCGATCATGCCAGATCCAATCCGCTCGCCTGGCGATCATTTCGGAGCTGCCGTCGCACCGAAGCCAGGCCGGGTCGGGCAGGCTCATGCCCGAAGCCTCCGTGAATTGCCCCACCATATCGTCCGAGAAATCGCCGATGTAAATCGGGATCCTCGGATGAGCGTAGCCGTCCGCCCCGTGGTAGCCGTCGAAGCCGTAATCGGCCATCACCTGGGTCAGCTTTTCGCTGAAGAAGTCCTCATAATAAGCGCCGTTTTCGAATCGCTTCAAGGGGCACACAGAGGCGATGCTGTCTCCCGTCCTGCGGACATGGAGGATTTCGGGATGCTTCCCGATCCAATCCTGACTGACAAACATATCGAATACGGCAAAATAGACCCGGACGCCGTGCTTTTGAAGCTCCCTCACCAGCCCGCGAAGCTGGCGAGGCGTCCAGTCCTGTCGCTGCCGTTCCTCGTTGTAGGGATGCCCGCAGTAAGAGCAAAAATCCGGCGGGAACGCCCGGTCGGACGCTGAGCCGCCGTGGGAATGGATGAAGTCCGGGTTGAACATCAAAAACGAGATCGCATCGGGCGCGAAGCCTGCGTTTTCCAGAAAGCGGCTGACACCGAAATCCTCGCTCGCGTTGTCGAATCCGATCAGTTCGATCCATAACCAGCGCTCGTAGGGCGGCTTGGCAGGTTGAGTTGGCATGAGCAGTCTCCTCCGGGCCTGGGAACGGGAATTGATGAACAGCAGGCTGGGCTTTCGCTCGGTTCAATATTATCAACCCAAGTTGCCACCTGGCCCGGGGCCAGTAGGGGCGCGATGCATCGCGCCCCATCGCGATCCAGAGAAGGAGAAAGATCCTCCGCTCCTGGGGGCGGGGCGACCGCTCTCCCCTGGCCCGGGTTACCTCTCTCCCCTAGCCCCTCTCCCCGAAGCGGGGAGAGGGGGATAGATCGTGCGGTCATTGACGGCATCATCCCCGCCCCCTGCCCGTTTCGGGAAGGGGGCGGGGGGGTTAGGTAACGGTCTATCAGAGTCCCGTACCTCGCCCCGGCATAACAGGCATCCTGATCGGGATAGCGATGGGGCGCGAGGAATCGCGCCCCTACCCCGCATCGACCTCAATACGGGTAGGGAGCAACTTGGGTTATTATTAAGCAGCCCGTTGGAGTAAGGGTTCAGTTTTCCTTCCGACCAGGCGGTAGGGGCGAACGATTTGTTCGCCCTGAAAACGGCCCTACCGGCAGGGCGGGCGATCACAAGGATCGCCCCTACAGGTC
>JADLDR010000147.1 GCA_020846535.1 Armatimonadota bacterium
CCCTCTCCCCGTTTCGGGGAGAGGGGCTAGGGGAGAGAGGTAACCCCGTCCCCGTTTCGGGGAGAGGGGCTAGGGGAGAGAGGTAACCCCGTCCCCGTTTCGGGGAGAGGGGCTAGGGGAGAGAGGTAACCCCGTCCCCGTTTCGGGGAGAGGGGCCAGGGGAGAGAGGCCACCCCTCCCCCAGGAGCGGAGGATGTTTCCCCTTCTCTGGATCGCTATGGGGGACGATTTTATATGGCCCTACCAGGCCGCGGAGATCGAGGCCGTCTACCGGGCCATCGAGAAAACCGGCAGAGATATCGTCCTGAGCCTCTCCCCCGGCGACCATTCCGATACGGCCAATGCTGACCACCTGGCGCGCCACTGCGAGATGTGGCGCATCTCCTCCGGTGTCTGGGACAGGTGGGAGCAGGCGCTTCGCCCGTTCGACGAATGCTCCCGGTGGGCCGGGTTTGCCGGCCCCGGCTACTGGCCCGATCCCGACATGCTCCCTCTGGGGCGCATCGGCATCCGCCAGCACCCCCTGAACGGCCCCGACCGCCTGATCCGCCTGACGTCCGATGAGCAGCGCACTCTCATGATCCTCTGGTGCATCGCCCGCGCCTTGCTCATGTTCGGCGGGGACATGCCTTCCCTGGATGAATTCATCCTGTCGCTCCTCATCGATCCGGAGGTTCTCGACGTCAACCGGAACAGCGCCTCCAGCCGGGAGATGCTCCGCAGGGACGGCCACATCGCCTGAGAAGCCACACTGTCGGACTCAAAGGAGAAATATCTGGCCCTGTTTAATATAGAGGATGGCCGCTCCGGGGCGGTCGAGGCGAACTTTGAACCCCTCGCCCTGCCTGACCCCTGCTGCGTCTGTGATCTCCGGTTGCAATGCGACCTGGGCCGCTATGAAGAACGATTCGCCCCATCCTCCCCTCGCGTGGGGCCTGCCTGTATAGGATAAGCCCGATCAAGCCTTGATTTTATCTCATATACACAGGAGGAACGCCGATCATGTCTAGACCTTTGAGCAAAATCGCCCCGGGGTGGTGGGATTACACCACCCTGGGCAGCGATCTGCTGCAAGACGCCGCCCGCATCACCATCAAGGATTTGCCCGGTCTCGCCCGCCCCGGCTTCCGGATCGCGATCTACGATACCCTGGAAGATTTTTACCTCGCCGAGGCCCTGGAGTATATCAACGCCTGGAAAGAGTCCACCGCCGATAACCCGGTCGGCATCTGCGGCCCCATCGGGCCAACCGAGCAGTTGCCTCTGGTGGCCCGCCTGGTGAACGACCTCGGATTGTCCCTCAAGACCGCCCACTTCTGGGGGATGGACGAGTGGTATATGGACGGCAAAGAGGTGGGGGAGGATCACCCTCTCTCCTTCGCTCGCGCGGACCGGGAGATGTGCTTCGACCGCATCCGATCCGAGCTGGCGATGCCCGTTGAAAACCAGCACTTCCCCAAAGCCGACCCTTTCGACTACGAAGCCTCCTGGAACGGCGTCCGCTGCGCTGTGATGCAGGGCGGCCAGGGCGAGGTCAAGCACTGGGCCTTCAACGATCCCTTGAGGCGCGAAGGCCAGTGGAAGGACTCCCCGCCCACCCTGGAGGAATGGAAAAAGCTGGGAACCCGCGTAGTGGAACTCCATCCCCTCACCCTGATCCAGAACGCCCGTACCTCCGGCGGCGGCAATATCCCGCTCGTTCCTACCCATGCGGTCACGGTCGGTCCCGTCCAGACCTGGCAGGCGGAGAAAATCTCCATCTGGCATCCCGGCCATCACGACAACCCGTTCGGCATCCGCCTGACCACCCTCATGATCTCCAAAGGCGTCGCCGACACCGCCGTTCCCATGTCCACCCTCGCCGGCCACCCTAACGTCCAGTTCCACTTCTACCGGGGCGGCTTCGGCACCTGCGAGGTAGAAATGCACTGACGAGAGACAGTAGCAGGCCCCTGTCCTCTGCCTTGCCGATACTATATCAAATATTGATGTAGTATAGCCGCTCTTTCCCTTCTTAGCAAAAGGGGCTGAGGTTTTTGTTTAAGTCTCTCAAAATACCTACCTGCCACTCCCCCCGCTGAAGTCCGGCGGGGGGGACTGGGGGGCGGCTGCCTCAAATCCCCAACCCCGGAGAAAACTCTATGCCCAAACTCCCGAAACCGTTCTTGCCCCTGGCCGCTCTGCTCCTCCTTCTCGCCGCTACCGCCGCCCAGGCTGCGGAATACGTCTGGCTGGAGGGGGAGGCCCCGACCTACACCAATCTCAAGCCTAACATCGCAGGATGGGGCCGGAAAGAGTTTCTATCCGGGGAGAAGTGGCTTCATATCTCTATCGATGCCGATCAGGTAGAGAAGGCTCTACCGGCAGGGGGAGGGGTCATTCAGTATACCTTCACGGTTCCACAGCCGGGTAGTTATGAGATATGGAACCGGGTCGGCTTCGAGTTTGTCCGCTCCCCTTTCTCCTGGCGGCTGGACGGGGGGCAGTGGCAGACCGTGACCCCGGAACAGCTTACCACCGATTTGATGGAACTGGATACCTGGTGCGAGGTCGCCTGGCTGAAGATGGGCGAGCGGGAGCTTTCCGCCGGGGCGCATACCCTGGAGATCGGCCTTCCGAAAACAACTGATCCCCAGGGTATGCCTGCCCGCATCCTCTATGCCTCCGACGCGTTCTGCCTCTCCAAAGGCCCGTTCGATCCTCGCTCCCGTCTCAAGCCCGATGAGAGCGGTCGCGCTCCCGCCGACGAGGAGGCCGCCCGCCATGTCTTCGAGCTTCCGGCCCCCGCTTCCCCTGCGGCCCGTTCCTCCGTCAAACTCGGCGGCCTGTGGGAAATCTGCCGCCACGACGAGGAGCTTCCAGGCGAGACGGCGGAACCGATCCGCGAGCTTCCGGCCCGCCCTTTCTGGTCGGCGATCCGGGTTCCGGGCGATAAAAACGATCTCCGTCCCGACCTTCTTTTCGCCCACCGCCTCTGGTATCGCACACGGGTCAATGTCCCCGAATCGCTGGCGGGCCGGTCGTTTCATCTGGTCTTTCCCCAGAACAATCTGAACACCACCGTTTATGTGAACGGCGTATACTGCGGCTTCGATAAGAATCCCTTTGCCCGCGTTCAGATCGATGTCACCAGAGGCATCCAGCCCGGGGCCAACGAAATCCGGGTCGGGATCCGGGACGCCTGGTACGGCTACTCAACCAACCCGAAAGACCCCATGAAACTCCGGCGCAAGTTCAACCTGCCTCTGAGCGTGGCGCGAGGGGGATTTCAGGATTTGGCCTATCCGATCTGGAATGCTTTCCAGTCCGGCATCCTGGTCGCTCCCGAACTGGTTTCCGCCGGGCCGGTGAAGGCGGCGGACGTCTTCTGCAAGCCTTCCGTGGTCCGCAAAGAGTTGGCTGTCGAGGTCTCTCTTGCCAATACCGCCTCCGGAGAGGTCAAAGGGGAACTATTCTGCCAGGCCGTGGACGCCAAAACCGGCGAAATCGCCGTCACGCTTCCCGCGCAGCCCTTCGCCCTGGGAGCCGGCGCTTCGCAGACCGTTCAAGCCGCCGGGCGGTGGGAGAACCCAAAACTCTGGTGGCCTGGCGAGCCGAATATGTACCGCCTCCGCGCCGTCGTGAAAGTGGACGGACAGCCGGTCGATATCTCCGAAACGCCTTTCGGATTCCGCGAGTGGTCCAGTACTGGCAAGGATTTCATTCTGAACGGCATCCCCTGGCACGGCTGGGCCGACACTTGCAGCGCCGATACGAAGGAAAACTGGCTCGCTTTCTACCGGAAGTCCAATCAGAGCATGATGCGCTTCTGGGGCACGAGCTGGATGGGGCTGCCCCCGGAGCAGGCCCTCGATTTCTTCGATCAGAATGGGGTAGTGGTGCGCCGGTCCGGGATGCTGGACGGCCAGATGATCGGCTACAATGCCATCGAAACCGACCCGGACCTGCAAAAAGAATCCCCCGTCAAGATGGATCTGATGCGAAACTGGCGGGATCACCTGCTGGCCCAGGTGCGCGAGGAGCGCAACCATCCCTCTATCATGATCTGGTCCATCGAAAACGAGTGGCTCTATATCAATTGCATCAACCTCTACGGCGATTTGATGGATAAATTCGAGGCCGAGGTCGCGAAAGTCTCCGATGCCATCCTCAAGGCCGACTCCACCCGCTTTACCATGACCGATGGGGGAGGGGCCAACAAAGGCCAGACGATGCCCGTCCACGGCAACCACTACGTCTTCGACCCGAACGATACCCGCTACCCCGATCTCGCCTATCGGCCCAATCCCGGAGGCGGCGGCAGAGGCCGCTGGCTCTGGGACGAGAAGCGCCCCCGCTTTCTGGGGGAAGACTATTTCGCCAACGGCATAAACCCCTTCGATTACGCCTATTTTGGCGGAGAGGAGGCGTTCCAGGGCAAGGCCCAGACCCGCCGCGCCGCGGGCCTGATCTACCGGATGCTGACCGAGGGCTACCGCTGGGCAGGCTTCGGCGCATGGCACTTCTGGCTGGGGCAGGAATCCGCGGTCGAGCAGTACGGCTCCAACGCGCCCCTGGCCGTCTTCTGCCGCCAGTGGGATTGGACTTTCGGCTCCGGCCAGAAAGTCCGCCGCACCTTCGGCATCTTCAACGACACCCGCTTCAGCGATCCTGTCACCTTCACCTATAGCCTGATGCTGGGCAAGCGCAGGGCGGGAGGCGGCAAGGTCGTCTACCGCATTCCCGCCGGGACGAGCCGCAAGTTCGACCTCACGCTTCCCATCCCTGCCGCCTCCGCCCGCCAGGAGGCCCGCCTGATCCTGGCGCTCCAGACCCGGGACAAAGAGGTCTTCCGGGATGTGAAAGACATTTCCATCCTTCCGCCCGCCAAACCCGGCCCTGCCTGGCCCGGCGCGAAGGCCCTGCTCGTTTACGACCCCAAAGGAACCGTGCGATCCTTCCTGAAAAGCATCAAAGCTCCCTTCACCGTTCTGCCCCGCCTGAATGCTCTGCCCGCAGGCGGGAAAGTCCTTATCATCGGGAAGGACGCTCTGGACGCGGCGGAAAGCGGGTCCAGCAGGCTCGCCGCCTATGCCTCAGCCGGACGGAGGGTCATCATCCTGGAGCAGAAGAATCCCTTGCGCTACCAGGCCCTCCCCGCCGAGATGGAAGCTACCCCCGCCGAAGGCCGGACCGCCTTCGGGGAAGATATGGGCCATCCTGTTCTGAAAGGGCTGCGCCAGAAAGACTTCTTTACCTGGGGGCCGGACGGGGTGGTTTACCGGAATGCCTACCTCAAGCCCGCCCGGGGGGGCAAATCTCTGGTGCAGTGCCACACCCGGCTTCAGAACACCGCCCTGGCGGAAATCCCCGCCGGGCAGGGGCTTTTGCTGCTCAGCCCGCTTGCCATCGGGGAAAAGCTGGCTGCCAACGCCCCGGCCCGCCAACTTCTGGTCAATATGATCTCCTATGCCGCGCAGTATCGGTTGGAATACCGGGAGGCGGCAGCCGCAGCGGGGGACGATCCGGAACTTGTCAAGGCAATGGATGCGGTGGGCCTGAAATACCGGCAGGCGTCCGGCCCTCTGGAAGCCCTGGACATGCCGGGCGTCCGGCTGGCGGTCATCTCCGCCTCTCCCGCCCACCTGAAAGAACTGGCCGCCAATCCCGACCGGGTGAAACGTTTTACTCAGAAGGGCGGCTACCTCGTCCTGCACGGTCTGGCCCCGGAGGGGCTTGCCGATTACAACCGCCTGGTCGGGTTCGACCACATGATCCGCCCCTTCCGCATGGAGAGGGTGACCCTCCCTCCGGTCAAGCATCCTCTCACCTCCGGCCTGACTATGGGCGATGTGGTGATGCTCTCGGGGGAGCGGATTTTCGGCTGGACATCCGATGAATTCCTGGCCTCCGATATCTTCAGCTACATTGTGGACTACGACGAGGCGGCCCCCTTTGCCGCCATGCCCAGCGACTATCACTACAATATGGTCAACGGCATGGTCTCCGCCGACGCCTGGAAATATATCTTCTCCTTCGACCTGAACGCCGGCCCTCCCGAATTCACCATGACCTTCCCGAAGGAGCAGACCTTCACCGAACTGGAGTGGATCGGGAACGCCTTCTACCACCTGATCACCAAAATCGAGCTTACCTTCGACGGCCGGATGGAGAGCGTCCTCAGCCTGGCAACCCGGCCGAGCAACGAGCCGCAGACCTTTGCCATCAGCCCGCCTCGAAAGGGAAAGACGATTCTCTTCCGCATCGCCGACTGGAATAAAGTCAGCCCGTCCGCCAATGTGGTCGGCATCGACAATATCCGGCTGAAAGCCTTGCGCTCTCCGGGGTTCTACCGCCAGGTTCGCCCGATGCTCAATATCGGCGGCCTGATGGAATACCCGAGGGGCGCGGGCGGGATCGTCTTCTGCAACCTCCTCTTCAAAGATTCTGAGACCGTACCCCTGAATGCCGTCAAAAAGCGCGCCATCCTTGCGGCGATTCTGAGGAACCTCAAAGCTCCCTTCTCCGGGAGCGGCCAGGTGATCGCCGGATCCAAGCTGGCCTATCGGCCTCTGGATATCTCCGGGCAGGCCAACCAGTATCGCAGCGAGCGCGGCTGGTTTGGGGATCCGGCCTTCACCTTCAAGGATATGCCCGCCGGCAGGCAATCTTTCGCCGGGGTTCCTTTCATGATTTACGATTTTCCGACCTCCCCTGTCCCCACCGTTCTCATGCTGGGTGGGCCAGGTATCCCCAACAATCCCGCTGAGGAGATTCGCGGCATCCCGGTGGGCAGCAAGGCGGACGCTCTTTTCTTCCTCCACACCGCCCGCATCGACGCCCCTATGAGCGACCGGGAGCGCCAGGAGAATAAGCGTTATGAGATGGCCCGCTACACCGTCACCTATGAGGACGGCCAGACCGCGGCCATCCCCATCTACTCCGAAATCGATATCGCCGATTACCGCCCGAAAACGCCTGCGCCCCTTCCCGGAGCCCAAATCGCCTGGACCCGGCACTATCCCGGCTCCGGCGGCCATGCAGTCGCCTACATGAAGCAGTGGAACAACCCTCGCCCGGATGCCGCTATCCGTTCCATCGATTTTACCTACGGCCCCGACCGCCGCGGTGTCCCTGCCTTGATCGCGGTGACGGCGGCAAGGAAAGGATAGGTGGCAGCCGCCATGAAAGCCGTCCTGCTTGTCCTTGCGCTGATCGCGTTTCTGCCCGCCGCCTGCCGGGCTGGTCTTCCGGCCTACCTGGTCAAATTCGCTGCCGCCCCGTCAGATATCGACGGCAGGCTCGATGATCCGGCCTGGGAAGGGGCGGAGTGGAGTTCCGATTTCGTCTGGATCGATGCGGGCGACACGGCCCCTCTGAAGAGCCGCTTCAAGGCCATCTACGACCGGGACAGCCTCTATTTTGTCTTCCAGTATGAAAGCCTGCCCCGGTCGCCCGAACCCCTCGATCCCGACCTCCTCCGGGCCTGCGAGATATTCCTCGATGCGGAGGGGCGCGGTCGGCGCTACCTGGAATACGCGGTCTCGCCTGACGGAGACGAGCATTCCGTGCTGTGGCGCGGTCGGCTGTCGGTGCGCGAATGGAAGGGCGCTCTGGGGATCGAAACCCGCGTGGGGATCGGTCGGGCGAGCGCAGGCGCGGGCCGGGAAACCGTCACCTATGAAATCGCTTTCCCCTGGGCCGCCCTGAAGCCACTGGCAGGCAGCCGCAGGCTCCCGCCGCAAAAGGGAGACGCCTGGCGGGCCAACTTCTCGCGGGTGGAGGCCGGGGAACACCTGGGCGATTACGTCTGGTCTCCCGCAGGCTTCTATTACATGCACCACCCCGATACCTTCGGCTGGCTGGTCTTCGCCGGGGAGGAAAAGTCCCTGAATCGCATCCCTCCCGCTCTCCTTACGCCCCTGCCCGATGACACCGCCCGCATCACCGGCAGCCCCCACTTCCGCCTCTTCAGCCGCCTCTACTGGGCCAGATTCCCCCTGATGACCGCCGGGGGAGGGGATGTCTACGCCGCCTCCAAATGCGAACTGGCCCGCCTGGACGCTTCGGGCCGACCGCGCTTTACCATCACGCGCAGGGACGGCCTGCCGCAATTCATTCGGTCTCTGGCCCAAGTACGGGAGGGCGTCTACCTGGCAGGGAGCGGCATCGGGGCCGGGCTGGCCTTTGCCGGGCGTGACGGCAAGGCGGTCAGGATATCTTCGGCTGAAGGGTATCTGGCGGACGGAATGCCCCTCCTGATCGGCCTGGACGAAAACCGCTGCCTGGCTGCTGTCTCGGACAGGTTCCAGATCATTGACGGCAAGGATTTCTCCCCGCTCCTGGAGGCGGCAGGCAGGGTTCTCAGCGCCGTTTCCCTGGCCGGGGGAAAGCTGGCGGTCGGGACCGATTCCGGTTTCTCGCTCTACGGCGCGGACGGGCATCTGCTCGGCCACACGGCCATTGCAGGTGGCATCGCTCAGGCCGCCCCTTTTGAGGGAGCGGCCATCGGCGTCTCCGGCAAAAACGGCCTCTACCGGCTGGAGCCGTCGGGGAAGTGCAGCTTCTATCCCTCTCCTCTGCGTATCCGGTTCGACCGCGTGTTTATGGACTCGAAGGGCCGCTGCTGGGCCGCCTATACCGGCGGCATCGCCCTGATCGATCAAGGCAAGCTCCGCCTTTTCCACGAACCACTCGGTATGGGCGGCTTCCGGATCAGCGGCATTGCCGAAAGCAAAGGCCGCATCGCCTTCACCGGAGCCGTCCCCAGCGGAACCTGGTATACTTCCAGCCAGGGATCGCCTTTCGTCCTCCTTTATGACAGAAGCCGGTGGGAAAGCATCACCTTCCGCAAAGGGCTTCCCGGCGACATCAGCGCCCTCGCCTCCCTGGACGGCGAACTCTACCTGTCCACCACCGCAGGCGTTTACCGGCTGGCGAAATAGGGCTTCTCCCTGGAGGAAGTTGCGGGGAAACGGCGTATTTTCAACATACGCAAAGCTATCGCTTTCCAGCAGCGGTGTTCAATCGAGGCAGACCTGGAGATGGCTTCGTCGCTACGCTCCTCGCAGACTGCATCGATGTAGTGACCCAAAACGATCCATCCTGATCCAAACGGAGACAACCATGAACCCTATCGGACGCCGGACTTTGATCAAAGGCGCGGCCCTTGCTGTGGCTGTGGTGAAAGGGGGCAGGGCGGTGGAGGCCAGCGAAAATCCTCAGGCGGCCCGGATGGAACTCATCAACCGGGGTGACCTGTCCGTTCTCTTCGGGAACAGCGCTAATCACGGGACGGGGCCGGGGGGCTATTGCGGCATCTGGTCATTGACCTCGACCCATCAGGCGCACAACGCCTTTGTCAGCAGCTATGCAGGCTTTATTTTCAACAGCCACCGGGGAACGCCCGCCGCACTCGAACGCGCCGGAGAGGGCGGGGCGGCCTTCAGCCTGCAAACACCGTCACTAAATACCCGGTCGGCTTTTACCGTGTCTCCCCCGTGCTATGTGGACTGCGAGACAACCGCCGTCCTGCAAAATCCTATATCGGCCCCTTACCTGCTTCAAAGTTGGGCCTCCTACATCAATTCCCCCGAGGACGGCGATATTCACTTTCGGCATGGAAACCGCTGGGTGCGCGCCCATTCCCCGAAGCACGGGGTAGATGCTACCTACTGCCCGTCCACCCTCAAGGATACCGAAGACGACCTCCGCCACCTGAGCCGTCAGGAGCGGGAGAACAATTTCGTCTGCGGCTACAGCCAGCAGCGGTTCGACGAGCCGTTCTACTATGGGCGCATCCGTAATATGGCCCTGGCCTTTTTCTTCGATACCCTGGAGAATATCCGGTTCACCATCTCGCCCAGCGGCGGCGGCACCTCCGTCCTGCCGGACAAAAGCTGCCCGGCCTGGGACTGGCTCTGGCTGATTCCCGACGCCCGGCCCGACCGCCCTTACCGCCTCCGCATCCGGATGGTGTACAAGCCGTTCACCGGCCCGGAGGACATCCTGGACGAGTTCAAGCGATGGCAAAAAGGACTGAAACCGTGATTGGAAAGCCAAAAAAATCTCTGTTTGCGAAAACCCTCCTCTTCCTCATTCTGTTACCGGCCATGCTCCCCGCACAGGAGAAGACCATGCGTCAGCTTTATCTGGAATTGGACCAGCAGGAGTGGGCGTTTTCCGCCCGGGGCGCATACCAGGGGCGGCCCGACCGGCGCAGGCTCTATGCGATGCTTCATCCCTGGGTTCCGGCGGAAACCGGCGGCTACGGCCAGCTTCAGGCCGAAGTCTCCGTGCCCGCCGACTGGAAGCCTCCCTATGCCCTCCACTTTTATGCCGGCGATGATTATGTCTCCGACAGCCACCGCCTCCAGCCCTCGGACTGGCTCGGGATGGAATGCTACCAGGGCCACCGCTTCAAGCAGGTATTGATCGATGATCGGGTGGTCTGGGAGACCGATATCGGGGACGCCGCGCCGCAGAGCTTCGCCGTGGATATCACGCCTTATGTGCAGCCGGGCAGTCCCTTTCGCCTGGCCGTGCGCGTCTTCGACCGGGTGGGAACCGATACCGTCCTGCCGGGCGATTTCCAACACATCGGGGCCACCGAAAGCAAGAAGCCCGAAGACCCGCACCGGTTCTTTTCTACGGTCTGGTGGGGTGATGTGGCCTTGAGGGAGCAGGACGACGCGAAAACCCCGCTCCCCGTCCGCCCGCGCCCGCTGGAGGAAGCCGTCGCCAAGCGGCATCAGGATCGCTGGCCCCTTCCCCCGCTTCACACACCCTGGGACAGGCCGATCACCCTGAACCTGGAATCCTCCGGCCCGCTGCCCGCTCAGGGCTTTCCGGTTTCCTGCGGCGTTCCTCTGCCGTACGGCCAGATCCGGAACCTAAAGCAGGTCGGCCTGAAAGATGCCGGAGGCCGCACGGTCCCGGTGCAGCTCGAAGCCATGAACCGATGGCCGGACGGCTCCCTGCGCTGGGTGCTTTTCGACCTGATCGCCAGGCCGGGGGCCGCGCCCTACACCCTGGCGCTGTCGCCCAAGCCGCTGCCCTCCCCGCGGTCGCCGCTCAAAGTCCGGCAGACCGGCTCGAAAGTGATGATCGATACCGGAACCGCCCTCATCGAAGCGGGCGGCAGCCCCGACCGCCTCATCGACCGGATCGCTGTCAAGGGCGAAAAGGAGCCGATCATCCGCGATGTGGCGGGCGTGTTGCTGCTGGAGGATTCCAGAAGCTATCATCCCCGGTGGGAGGAGGTGAAGGTGATCTCCCGCGGGCCGGCCCGCGCCTCCATCGAGCTTCGGGGTCAGCTGGAGGGCGAAGGTCCGTCTCCGGGGCGATTCGTTGCCCGGATTCATGCCTACCCGCGCCTTCAAATGGTTCGCGCCTCCTTCCGCATCTTCAACGACAGCGGGGAAACGCTCAAAATCAAGAACCTCAGCCTTTCCGTCCCTGTGGCCTCCGGTGAGCCGAAAAGCATTGTATGGGCCGATGCAGAAAATCCCTCCCGGACCGCCAGCGAGCCGGAAGCCTCCCTGATCCAGCCGGAGGCCAACAGTTACCGCGTCGAATCCGGAGGCAGGAAAATAGCAACCGGCAAGCGGGCCTCTGGGTGGCTGGAGAACGGCTCAGTGGCGGCTGCCGTTCGGAGTTTCTGGCAGCAGTACCCGAAGGCGCTTCGCTCCGGCGAAAAGGGCCTGGAGATCGACCTGTTCACCCCGGCCCCGGAGATGCCTGCCTATGAGATGACCCCAGGGGAGGCCAAGCGGCACGAGTTCGCCCTGGCCTTCGGCAAGACGCCCGCCGAACGGCGGCTGGAGCATTTCGGCAGGCCCCTCCGTCTCTTTTCGGCGGACTGGTTCAGCGCCTCCGGCGGCATCAGCGCGGCCCGCCCGCACGACGACCCAGCGTTCCAGGGCCTGCGCGAATTTATGCAAAAAACCTACGGAGACGTGCTGCCGGAAACTTTCGGCATTTCCTTCGGCATCCGCCACTTCGGGGACAGGCGCTACGGCGATATCGCCAACAACTACTGGTGCAACAACTACTACGATGCTATGATGGGCTTCTTCGGAGAATACCTGATGAGCGGCGACCGCCGCTGGTTCGACCGAGGGGAGGAAACGGCCCTCCATGTGATGGATATCGATCAGAACCACAACCTCAAAACCGTCAAAGATACCGGCGGGATCCATGCCTACAACTCTCCCAACCACACCCAGGGCGGCTACTGGAGCGCGATGCTCCGGCAGGGGGCCGGTCTGTCCACTTACTACCGCCTCACCGGAGACCCGGACGCCCGTGAATCGTTGATGATGCTGGCCGATTTCATCGTTCGCAACCAATACGGCCCGGGCAGCGGCTCCTCCCGCGACCATGCCGGAACCCTCCAGACCCTCATCTGGACTTACGACGAGACCGGAGACGCAAAATACCTGCAAGCCTGCCGGGAGATCGTGAAAGACATCCTCACCTGGCGGAGCATAGACCCCAGGCGCGGCACGTACGCCGAAATACACGGCAACTACAACTATCGCGGGAATGTCCCCTGGATGGATGTCCAGCTTGCCGAGCCGCTCTATCTCTACTACCGACGCTCCGGAGACCTCGATGCGGCCCGGCTGGTGGTCGGCCTCTGCGAATCCATCGTCTGCGAGGACATGACTCCCGGCGTCCCGGGCGATTTCTTCGGCTATTCCCACAATCCCCAGTTCGGCAAAACGAGCGGCTACCACGTCCTGATCGCGCCCAGCATGCTCTACGCCTACGACCTCACCGGCGACCCGGAATTCCTCGCCTGCGCCCGCGGTGCTTACGAGCAGACCGTCCGGGAAAAAACGGTCAATTCCGTGGTCAACTGCTACTGGAACACGCCGACGCTGCTTTATTTTCTAAAGGAAGCCCGGTAACCATGCCCAATCTCCTCCAATGCATCCGCATCGACGAAAACCGGGCGGTGATCCGCCTCCACAACAGGACGAAGCGAACGGTCAGGGTGGGCGACCGGTGCGATGATTGGGATCTGGTTGCTATCCTCCCCGAACCGGAAGCGATGGCTGTTCTGGAGCGCCCTTTCAACAGGAGGCAGACAATCTTATATCTGCCGACCCAGGGGCCAGCCTTGATTATCGATAAGCCATTCGGAGACACTCCAGAGCCGCGCCGGGCCGCCCTCTCTTTCCCACCCGAACACTTCGAAACCATCCTCGCCTCCCGGGAAGACATCCTCGCCCGGCAGGTGTTGGAATCCGGGGAGGAGCCTTCCTACGAGGCGGTCGCAGGATTGCTCGCGCCTCTTCACAGCTATACCTTTCTCGGAACTCCCGAGTCGCAAGATAAAATCATCCTGATGCCCGATGGCCGTTTGGGTCATTTTGACCCGATTCAGGGCAACAACAAGGATTTGAGCTGGGTCCTGTTCGATCCCTGGGCGATCATCGCCGCCGGCAGGGACACATCGGCTGTCCAGCAGAAGCTCTGGGAAGGCTATCTGCCTGTGGTCTCCGCTCAATTTGTCCTGCCGGAATCCGGGGGCGTCTGGGAGCAGACCGCCTTTGTATGGGGGGACACTCTCCATGTCAGCCTGCGCTCTCCGGAAGGAAGGCAGAGGTATTGGCAAGTTCTCTCCACTCCAACGGAGGAAGACGGTTCCGCGTTCTATAAGGCGCTTCTTCCCCTCTGCCGCTACTGGGGAGAGTTCTTCTCCGGAGGCATACAGGTGAGTCTCCCGCAGGAACGGGAGGAAAAGGCCAGCCGGGCCTGCATCATGAGGGCGCTCATCACCGGCTCCGGGCAGCATCCGCATTATGGGGTCGGCTCCTACGCGCATCCCATGCACGACGCTTTCCCTCCGACCACCCTGAGCCTCGTGTCCTGCCTCCTGGAATGGGGCTTTTTCGAGGAGGCGTCGGCCCGCCTGAGCTACTATCTCTCCCGCCTGGTCAGAGAGGACGGCACGTTTGAATACTACGGCCCGGCGGTGACCGAATACGGCCAGATGCTGGCCTTAGCCGCCCGGAAGACGCAGTTGACCCGGGAGCGGGGTTGGCTGGTGGAATACTTCCCCGTCCTGGAGCGCATCGCCAGCCGCCTGCTGGCGGAACGGGCGGAAAACCGCGCCCGTTCAGAGCCGGAAGCCCCTCACTACGGCCTCCTCTACGGGGTCGCCGAAGCCGACACCCGCGAGGAGCAGGACTTCTATTTCTCCGGAGACATCTGGTGCTGGCGCGGCCTGGTGGAAATGGGCCGCATCCTCATTCAGTGCGATGTGGAGGCCGGGACAGGCCGGAAGTGGCTGGACGAGGCCGAAAGCTACCGGCAGGACATCCTGGCGGCCCTGATCCGCGCCTTCCGCCCCGATGCCGACCCTCCCTTCCTCCCGCCCGCAGTCGGCCTGGCCCGCCCGTTCGAGCGCATGACAGAAAGCGAGTACTCATCCTACACCAACTACCGCTACTGGCTCGAAATGCTCTCCGCCGGGCTGCTGAGCGAGGAAATGACCGATGCCGTCAGCGATTACCGGGCGACCCGGGGCGGCGAGATGCTGGGCACGACCCGCTTCCTGGGCCACCTGGACGATTGGCCCTATGCCCACTACGCCTGGGGCCTCCTGAGCCGGGGAAGGATTCGGCGCTACCTGTTAGGCTTCTATGCCCATCTGACCCACCACCTGACGCCCGGCACCCTGACCGCCTACGAGCAGGTCCCCATCGCAGGCTGCCCCGCCCGCGATTATATCGCCGATTACTGCGTTCCCGCCCAACTCGTCACCCCGATGCTTCTGCGCTGGATGCTGGCCTGGGAGGAGTGGGATGCGGACACCCTCCACCTAGCCCGCGCTGCCCCGGCCCGATGGTTCCATACCTCCTTTTCCGCCAGCGGCATCCCCACCCGCTGGGGGGCTGTCTCCTTTTCCATCATGCGGCTGGACGGCGGTCTGAAGGCCGAAATCGCCATGGATCGCTTTCACCCGAAACTGACGATTCTGCTCCACCTGCGCTCCCTCGAAGAACAGGATTCGTGCGAGGTGGCCGTCAAAGGAGCCAATGAGTGGGAGTTGAGGGAGGGCGTTCTATATTTACGAGATATCGGAAGAAAAGCGGAGGCGCGAATCTACCCGTCAGGAAAGGAAATCGAGCATGAGCGACCGGCCTGAAATCGCTCTCGTCACCGGGGGAACTCGCGGCATCGGCCTGGGGATCGCCCGCGCTCTGGCGAAGGAAGGTTGCCGTCTCGCCCTGTGCGGCGTCCGGGCGGAAAGCGAGGTGGCCGGGGCGCTCCGGGAGATCGAGGGCCTGGGAGCGGAAGCCCTCTACTGCCGGGCCGACATCAGCCGGACGGAAGACCGGTGGCAGATGATGGAGGCGGTCCGCAGCCGCTTCGGGCGACTCGATATCCTGGTCAACAATGCGGGCGTCGCCCCGTCCGTCCGGGCCGATATCCTGGAGGCCACCGAGGAGAGCTTCGAACGCCTCATTCGCATCAACTTGCAGGGGCCCTATTTTCTCACCCAGAGCGTCGCCAACTGGATGATCGAGCAGCAAAAAGAGGACGCCGGCTTCTCCGGCTCTATCATCTATATCACCTCCGTCTCGGCGGAAATGGCCTCCACCAACCGGGGCGACTACTGCATGACCAAGGCCGCCCTGAGCATGTCCGCCCGGCTATGGGCCGCCCGTCTGGCCGAATTCGGCATTCCGGTCTACGAGGTGCGCCCCGGCATCATCAAAACCGACATGACCGCATCCGTGCAGGCCAAATACGACACATTGATCGCCGAAGGCTTGCTCCCCCAGGCCCGCTGGGGCCTGCCTGAAGATGTCGGCAAAGCCGTCGCCATGCTGGTTCGGGGCGACCTGCCGTATTCCACCGGGGCCGTTATCCCTGTGGACGGAGGGCTGACCCTGCCGCGGCTGTGACAGCGCCCGGCTTTCGATATCCCTACCTGACTGCCAACCCACACAAGGAGCGAAATACATGATCAAATCTATCGAGCACCTGGCAATCGCCTCCGATGACAGCACGGCCCTGGCCCGCTGGTATTGCGATATTCTGGGCTTCAAGATGCTCTTCTCCTACGAGAAGGACAGAACCTATTTTATCGGCATCCCCGGTGCGGGAACGCTGGAAATCATCCTCTCTAACGGCTCCCCCCGGGTGGCGCATGCCCCGAAAGATCCCGGCTTCCGCCACCTGGCCCTGGAGGTAGACGACTTCGACGCCACCTACAACGACCTGAAAGCCAGAGGAGTGGCTTTCGAAGAGGTGATCACCACCCCGGACGGCGCGCGCCTCGTTTTCTTCCCGGACCCGGACGGCAATATGCTGCATCTTATCTGGCGCAAAAATCCCTTTTCAAGATAGAAAGATTGTAGTATACTTCGGATAGAACAAACGTCAGAGGCCGGACGATCTGTTCCGGCCTCGCTGCATTTGTGGAGGAACGACATGCCCGACAAAGATATGGCCCTTCTGGAACGCCTCGACAGGCTCTACCCGGCGGTGGTCGCGGATATTCTGGACAGAGTGGGATACCGCAACCAGGTCATGCGCCACGATATCCGTCCCTTATATCCGGAGGCCCGTATGGTGGGCTACGCCTTCCCTGTCCTGACTGCCGAAATCTACCACATGCCCGACCAGCCCTATAAAATGGAGCTTGAGGCTGTGGACGCCCTCTCCGAAGGCGATATCATGGTGGTTTCCAAAGTGGACCACAGCTTCTGGGGCGAACTCCTCTCCACCGCCGCCCGCTTCCGGGGGGCGCGGGGCATCGTGGTAGACGGCTTCGGCAGGGACACCCTCCCCATTATCGAGATGCGATTCCCCTGCTTCCTGCGCGGCATCCATGTGGCCGACTCTTTGGGCCGCCTCGATGTGATGGCCTACAACGTCCCGGTAGACTGCGGCGATGTCCGGGTCAATCCCCGGGACCTTCTCATCGCCGATTTCGACGGCATTGTGACTATCCCCCATGAAGCCGCCGAGGAAGTGATCTCGAAAGCCGAGGAGAAGGTTAGCGGTGAAAACCTCGTCCGCAAGCACCTCGCCGAAGGTATGCCCGTCTCTGAAGCCTTCAAACGGTTTGGCGTGATCTGAACCCTGCGCCGGGGAAGGGGAATACCGGAGCGGTGTATAATCGAAGATGGTGATTATATTGAATAAAACCGGCACTATGTGAAATCCGCAGAATGACCCACAAGGAGAGATGCCATGGCGCTGACGGAGGAGCAGAAAGAATTCTACTGGTCGAACGGCTATCTGCCGGTCGAATCGCTGATCGGCCCCGAAGCCATGCGGGCGATGAAAGAGCGCATCGAAAACCTTTGCGAGAACTGGCAGAGCGAGGAGGCCCGACGGGTAGGGGTACACCAGGAAGCCCAGTCCGGAAACCGCACCCCCGAGCAAAATAGCCGGACCGTCCGCAAGTTTCATGACCTCACCCGCTATGAGGAGGTTTTCCGGGATCATGCCCTGAATCCCGCTGTGGTGGATATCGTAGCCGACCTCATTGGGACGCCCCTCAGCCTCTATGCGGACCAGGCCCTGCTCAAGCCGCCCCTCTACGGCTCCGAAAAACCACCCCACCAGGACAACGCCTACTTCAAAGTCCTGCCCGACGACCATGTGATCACCTGCTGGTGCGCCCTCGACGATGCCACGGTGGAGAACGGCTGCATACACTACATTCCCGGCTCTCATCGGCTGGGTCGGGTAGACCATGAGGCTATCGAGAACACGCCCCATCTGATTCCTCTGAATAGGCGAAAAGAGCAGGCCGTGCCGGTTCCCATTCGGGCGGGAGGCTGCATCTTCCACCACGCCCTCACCCTGCACATGTCCCCGCCGAACCGCACCCCGTCCTGGCGGCGGGCCATGGTCTGCCATTACGTCCGCACCGATGCCGAAATCCCGGGCCGCACCGCCGACTCACCGCCGTTGCTGGCCGTCAGAACAAAATAAGGGGATACACCGAGTCGCCCCTGCCCGATACCGGAACGCAAAGGAGGAATTATGACCGCCGCCGCTTCCCAGGAGCTTCTTTTCCTGACCCCTCAGCAAAAACAATTCTTCGATGACAACGGCTACCTTAACATTAAATCCTTCTATTCTCCCCATGAACTCGATGAAATGCGCCGTCAGTTCCACGAACTGGTGTCGCAAACGGAGAACCGCCCCAAAAACATGAGCTATGCCTTCATGCCGCAGGCGGAAGGCTATCCTGTCGACCCTTACAATCCCCTAAATGTGGTCGGCATGATGGATCACGTCCTGGCGAATGAATATTGGTTCGACCACTTCACCGACCCCCGTGTGGTCGCCGTCATGGTCGACCTTTTCGGCCCCAACATCGATTTCCACAACGGCAAAATCCGCAACAAGCCGCCCGGCTTCGTCTGCACCCAGGGCTGGCACCAGGACTGGCCCTATGAGCGCCATACCTCGCCCGACCTTGCCGCCGTGATCACCTATATCGAGGAAACCGGCTTCGAGGTCGGGGCCACCGAGGTCATCCCCGGCAGCCACCGGAAAGGCGAGTGGCCTACCTACAACGGTGTCTGCGTGGCCGACGATCTGGTCAAAGACGAAAAGCCGGTGGTCATGGCCGCCTCCGGGGGCGATATCGCCATTATCCACGTGATGGTACTGCACCGCGCCGGACACAACTTCACCCACACCTCCCGCCACGCCATCATCAATGAATACAAAACCGCCGAAACCATCGACCAGTGGAACAACCGCTGCGCCTTCGCGGGCCTCCCCCTCGCCCGGAGTCGCAAGCCCCTTATGCCCCGCGTCCACTGCCGGCAGGGGCGGCGGATTTAGGTATAGGGTGTAGGGTACTCAGGCGAAGGCTGCTGCAAAACCTGCGGCCCGTTTTCTATGCCCTATCCCCTAATCCCTACACCCTGTTCCCCCCTTGCGCGTATGACCCTGGAAATCCTTAACCAGATACTTACCTCGCCTGCGATGCGGGATCTCCTGGCGGAATCGGTGGCATATGAGGGAGACTCGCTGCGGTTGCAGGCGTTTTTGCGCCGACAAGCGGTGTCGCCTGCGGTCTCACAGGCGCTGGCGGAGCTGGCCGAGCTGCGGCGGCGGGGGAGGGCCAAATTCAGCCGCGCCGACAGGATGTTTTTTACGAAGCAGGCGCTGGAGCAGGCCACTTGCGAGGCGGTGGCGACCCACCGGGCGCGGCGCTTTGAAGGCTTGCGGACGGTGGCGGATCTCTGCTGCGGGATCGGCGGCGATTCTATCGCCCTGGCCCGTTATGCCGATGTGCTGGCCGTGGATAGGGACATGGCGCTCCTCAAAATGGCGAGGGAGAACGCATCGGTTTGCGATGCGGCGGGCAGGATATATCCCGCCTGCGCCGATGTGACCCGTTTTCTGGCCCGGGCGGAGGCATATTTCATCGATCCGTCCAGGCGAGTGGGGGGAAGGCGGGTGCAGGGGCTGGAAGAGATGAGTCCTCCGCTTTCGTTTGCAGGTGATTTGCTAGCCCGCTGCCCGCGCGTGGCGGTGAAGCTCTCCCCGGCGGCGGATTATGAGCCGGTTCCCTGGGATGGGGAGGTGGAGATTGTTTCGGAGGAGGGGGAGGCCAAAGAAGCGGTACTCTGGCTGGCGGATTTTAAAAGCTGCCGGCGCAGGGCGACCCTGCTGCCCTCCGGCGCATCCCTGACGGATGAGCCGGTCGGCTCGCCTCCGGTTACGGAGCCGGGAGGGTTTCTCTATGAGCCGGATGCGGCTGTGCTTCGAGCACGCCTGACGGATGTGCTGGCGGCCCGGCTGGGCGCTTCGCCGATGGATAAGAGGATCCCCTATCTGACCGCAAACGATCTGCGTGAAACGCCTTTCGCCGATGCTTACCGGATCGAGGGAATCGAGAAGCTGGATATCAAAACGATCCGCCGGAAGCTCCGCAAGAGCGGGATCGGGCGGATCGCTATCAAAAAGCGGGGAGTGGATATCTCCCCGCCAGAATTCGCGAAGAGTCTGGCCCTTGAAGGGCCGGGCGAGGTGGTGCTGGTTGTGACCCGGCTTCGGGGGCGGCCTTATGTCCTGTTCTGCTCCCCCGTTTCGCGCATTTGAGGGCAGAGCGGCTGGCCTTCGATCACAGGCGGCACATTGGTCGTTTCCGGCCCGACGGAGGTGGCGAGGGCAGACCGCCTGGGGCCGTATTTGACCACCCCGATTACATCGGACACCGGAACCAGCCCGAAATCGCGACTGTCGCAGGTGGCGATGCCCGTGCCGACCACATAGATATAATCCTTCGGAACGCGGATGTGAATCAATTGAGCCTGGGTATCCTCGATAACAAGCTTCTTGAGCCTGCGCCATCGCTGCTCCTGAGACGGCTGTACCAGGGTAGACTGACCGATATCGGAATAATAAACCTCGGCGACTTTATCGCCCTGAACCGCATGCACCTTTTTGATGGAGGTGATTCCCTTATACTTAAAAACGACCACGCTCCCGCGCTGAATTTCTTTTTTCGCGAATCGGTTGAGAACCAGCACATCGCCGGTTCTCAGAAACGGCTCCATTGACTGGCCGATCACCACGCACATGCGCCAGGGAAACAGCAAAAGGGCCAGCGCGCCGAAGGGCACTGCCAGACCTAAAATCCATTTTCTCTTGCTCGACATCCTATCACCCTCGATCAATAACATCGCCGCATACAGGCGCAACGCGGCGGACTCTACAGAAGCGGCTCCGATCTTCCCTATCTTAATATGCCCGAATCAGCTCGAAAATTAAGATAGTTTTTGTAACGGATCGGTAACAAAAGCTTGTGGCTTCGCTGCCGGGAAAAGCCTTTGGGAAAAATCTACCCTTTGAGGAAGATTTCACAATTAGATGAATATACCATATTTGATGGCGGCCTGTCAGCGGATCACCCCAGCCGCTCCCGAAGAAAGCGGACGGCCCCGGAAATCCGGTCGAAATGCCGGGCGGCCCGAGCCTGGGGTACCGGGGATGCATGGCCCCTGAAACGGCGCTGCGCCTGGGCCAGGAGTTTGGAACACTGATCCAGCGTCCATCGCTCTTTGGCGTCGCTCCGGCCTCCCAGGGCCACCGAGAGAAGGGCATAGTGGTAGAAATCGTTCAGCCGCTGCATCCAGGCATGCGTCCCTTCTCCGAAGAGGTCTTCAATGATCTTTCTCTCCGCCCGCCCTTGCTCGAAGCCGGAAGGATTCCAGGCGAACATGCCCCACAGAGCGGCGGCGTATTCGTTTCCCGGCAGGCCTTCTCCCTGGGGAGCGATCCAGGCGGAGGCGACCCACGATTCGATCTGCCTGAGCCGGGGCAGAGGGTCGGTGTCGGCGTGGAGTTCCCCGCCGCTCCAGTTGACTCCGGTGTTCCACCCGCAAACCAGTTCATCGTACCCTTCGTAATCGGGCAGCAGGTGGCGGGAGGTCGGGTTCCACCAGGCCAGCGAGCGTGGCCCTGCATAGGCGAACGAAACCCGGTCAGCCTGCGGCGCGGGGGAATCATGGGATAGAGTCAGCAGGCAAAACGGCCCGGTCTCTTCCGGAGCGTCGGCGGCTGTCAGGCAATCGACAGACCCATCATCAGGGAGAGCGTCCCGGAAAATGGCGACATACGGTGCAAAAGGGGCGGTTTTTCCGGGAAGGCCACCGGCGGACGGCAAAAAGCTCTCCGGACTGTCCGGCCAGAAGAGGATGCCTCCCGCGCCCCATTCCAGCCAGACAAGCGTTTCCCGGCGGAGACGGGCCATCGTTTCCTCATCGGTTCGGCCCAGCGCCCTCACACCGCCGTATACCGCGATGCCCCGCCCGGACGCCTCACGAATCAGTTCCGGCAGGGCCCCTCTTCTTGCGCTGTCATCCGAGGGAAAGAGGATATGAAGCGCATTCAGCCGGGCATAGGCCAGCCAGTCCAGAAAAGCGATCCATGCATTCCGATCCTGCCAGGGGAATTCATCGGGCCGGCCCAGCCCGTGCGCGAGCAGGCCCCGCCTGGCGATCCGGGGATGATCGACTATACCGGCCTCCGGCAAAACGACATCCCCCTGCCGCACCTCCAGGCAATCGAAGAAAGCACGAGCGGCGTAAAGCGGCTGGCCGGTCAGGACAGCGATAGTACGGCCCTCGAAGCACCCTACCTCGATGCGATATCCTTCGGGGCTGGCCTCTTCAGGGAAGGCAATGCCAAGCTGTCGGCAGGCGCTTTCCCGCCACAGGCCGGGCGGGGCGATCACCAGAACCGGCTCATTGGAACCTTCTCCGGGCGAGAACGGCTCTACGGCGATTCCAAACCGGCCCTCCAATGCCTGTGTCAAATAAACGGAGGCATTCCCCGCCAGCCCGGATCCCGGCTCGGGCCATACCCGGATGCGTTCCCCCAGGGGCAGCGATAACCCTGAACGCTGAGCCAAGGATTCTGGGGATGGATAAATATCAGGCTGCATCACCGCCCTCCTTATCCGATATAAGGAAGTTTCCCTTTAGAAAAGGAGCATTCCTCCTTATCGGGCTTAAGATTTCTGCTCGAATATCCATCCCATGCTGCGTCAGCTCTCCGGGGGATCCAGCCGGTTATCCGCAGGTACGACCCCGCGCCCGTCCCGTACGTGCCCGTCCATCTAGGGCTTCCCTTTATCGGCGATCACCTTCAGGTTTACCGGATAGGGTTCGTTCCCGAAACAGGCGTTCTCGATCCTCACCGCTGCAAATCCTGCCGCCTGCAACAGGTGTGCGATAGACGCCCGCGTAGAGGTACTTGTGCATCTGGCATGGCCCATTGTGCGGCTCCGGGGCCCCATGCGTATACCGACTTCATATAACCCGAACTCCGCCCCGACCTGGCCGGGCACCCCCGCCTGCCGAAGCCGGGCGATCATGGCGAAGTCCGGCAGCCAGTTCATCACCAGTCGGCCTGTGGGGGTGAGCGCCCGGCGATAGGCCTTCAGCCGCTGAATTGTCGCCGGCGACAGCGGGGCCTCCTCCCCTAACCGCCCCCGCAGGGCCAGGTCGAAATCCCCTAGCGCCAAGCCATGCAAGTATAACTGCGGTAGCAACTCCGCCACCGCCTGGCTCCGCTGAGCCAACAACGGCAACCCTCGGCTCTCCAACCGCTCCTCGATCCCGCGCACCCGAGGCCGGCGTACCGTCACTTGCCTACACGTCCATCCCACCTGCCGCGCTTTCCCATAGCCATTGCGATAACCTGTACTCGCCTCCCCTTCGTCCCGCCGCTTCTACTTCACTCGCCCCAGAAACTCGGTCACTTCCGCTTCCAACAGGTCTTGTAGCCACCTCTGAATCTGCTCCCGCACCCGTCCTTCCAGACTCTCCCCCCACACCCCTGGCGCTTCTGTTCTCCGGTATCCACCGGTTTTTCGTTCTCACTGAGAGGATACCACCGCCTTGCTCATCTTGACAATTTACACACCTTTTGATTTTACCTCTTCCGAAACCCTACACCCTAACCCCTATACTCACATTCCCGGATAGAGCGTATTGTTGTAGAGCGTTGGAATCGCCAGAGGGCGGGCATTGGCGTGGATGGAGGCCCCACGGGAGCCGAAGAAGAAGACTTCCTCCCGGCTGTCGCCCCAGACATCGGCACGGAGACAATAGGAGTAGGCTTTACGGTCTTCGGGGGTGCGGTCGGGGGTGAAGGCCATGTGGAGGGTGTCCACGACCCGGCCCTCCCCGTCATAGATGGCGGCTGGCTCCTTTGCGCCGCGGTTGCAGACCAGGATGCACCGGAGGCTGTCCCCTCCCATCCAGTCTATACCCACAATGGCCGCAGCCCAACTGCCCGGGGGCTGGACTCTGCGCCAGATCTCTCTGCCGTCCGGGTCGTAGAGGTAGAGAGTGGCCGGGCCGCCGCCCTCGGTGCGGGGATGGCCGCGGTCGATCACCATGAACTGAACTTCCGAATCGCTCCGGAAGCGGCCTGCCACCACATGCTGCGCTTCGGCCAGAGGATGATGCCAGAGTCGCCTGCCCCTGACATCCAGGCAGTGGATGCCGCCGTTTCCGAAGAGGAGCCGCCACGATTTATCGGCCAACTGCACGATATAGGCGGCGTCCTGATGCGCCCCGGCAGGATCGTTGTTGAAGAGAACTCTGCCGTCATGGTCGATGAGGGCGGAGCCTACGAACGCCTCGTCCCTGCCGTCGCCGTCCACATCGGCGATGGCCGGGAAGTGGCCGGGAGACCCTTCCCAGTGCCAGAGGACTTGAGCATTATGGCCCACGCCCCACATATTCCAGTAGCGGTCTTTGATCACCAGATCCTCGCGGCGGCCCCTGCCGGTCAGGTCGGCGAAGAGAAAGCAGTCGTCCGCCGGGGCCGGGAGTGGGAAAGAGGCTTTCTCCCGGCCCGTCCTGCCGTCGAGGACGATCATGGCGGCATGGCCTTCATAGCGGCGTGCGCGCTCCCGCTCTCCCCCTTCCAGCAGCACCGGCTCCGCATAGCGGGCCTGGCGGATATAGAGGGCTTCATTGGCCCCGTCCCCATCCCAGTCGTAAATCTGGACGGGCAGATCGCCATAGATGCGGCCATTGTCCGGCGAAGGCTTGCCCGACTGCCAGAGAACTTCTCCCTGAATGGTCGTTGCGGTCAGGCAGGTGATCTCGCGTGTCTCGTAGATGCTCTGCGCGAAGAGCAGGTCGGGCGCTCCATCTCCGTCAAGGTCGCCGATCCGGAGCGTTTCGGCCCCGAAATCCTTCACATCGATGGCGCTTACCAGATGGGTTGTCATCGGCTTCATCCTTTCGGCAGGCCCGGCCATCAGGTCGGGCACCCAGGCCAGGCCTGCCAGCAACGTCCGCAGCGGCGTCATCATTCTGCCTCAGCGGACCCGGATCGCTCTCCGGGCGGTGTAAGTATGTCCGAACATATCGGTCGTTCGGACATGGATCAGATGGGTTCCTGCGGGAGCGCCGGCGGGCAGGAACGCCCGCCAGATGTGGGACGTGTCGCTTGCCCCTGGCAGCTTGCGGCCTGCGGGGGGATTCGGCCCGGCCTCCGCTTTCTTGATCGCCACGAAATAGGGGTCCTGGCGGGTGATCGGCTGCATGATGGCCCACGGCCCCTGATCGCCCAGGCGCATCTCGACCTTCGATCTCTCCGACCCGGCGAAGACATTGACCGCCACTTCCGTTTTGCCGGTTTCCCCGGCGGCGACCTCTTCAGGGGCGTATAGATTCATCTGGTAGTGCGCGGGACGGCGGGCGGCCTTGAACTCCACCGCATATCGGGTTCGGTCGAAGGTGACGATAGAATAGCCGTTCGGGGCACCGTCGGACATGGTGGCATGGGGAATGCCGGTCTCGTCGGGAGCGCCGGTCCACCAGCCGCCGCAGGCGGTGGCGTGAACCAGGTGGTGGTGGGGCCTGACGCCCGGCCAGCCGTCTTTTTTTCCGAGGAAATGATGGGCCTGGGTGTGGCGGTGGGCGGAGATCGAAAAGGTGTGCGGGCGGGCTGCCAACAGGCGGTAGATAGCCTCTTTTTCCGCCGTTTGCATGATCGGGATGTGCATCATCAGGACGACCAGTTGGCCTTTGGGGGTCAGGGCCAGGTCGTTTTTGAGGAATTCCAACTGCGCGGCCCCGATGCCCCCCCGGTAGCGCCCCTCTCCCTGCGAATCCACATCATTCAAAATCACGAAATGCACCGGGCCGTAGTCATAGGCGTAGTAGGACGGGCCGAACACCCTCTCGAAGGATTCGTCGGAAAGGTTGTCGTCCGGATAGTCGAAATTCATATCATGGTTTCCCAGGACGTTGTGCCAGGGGATGCCGATCAGCCCAACGGTCTTCGCCAGCGGCTCCCAGAGGGGCGGGGCCTCATGCGCCAGGTCGCCCAGGGTCACGCCGAAGGCCGCCTCCACCCCGATCAATTCCTCCACAATGTCGTGAGCCAGATAATCGACATCCTCCTGGGAGCCGGTCTGGGTGTCGCCAAACAATACAACGCGGAACCGGTTCGGTTCCTTTTTAGGGCAAAGAGGAAAGTCCACCGAGGCGGGCAGAGGGCCGGTAGGGGCGGCACCCGGGAATTTCATCTTCGGGGATCCGCCCGGCTTGTGGATATAATAGAATTGCGGCAGATTCTGCGCGCTTAAAGGGCTTTGCCAGCCGCGCGGCTTCACCACAAAGAGAATCGTATCCTCCGAGACGGGCAGGCGGTAGCGCCCCGCCGCATCGGTTTTTACAACCTCTTTGCCGTTGGAGACATGCACTCCGGCCAGCCCCTTTTCGCCGGGGTCCCGGGTACGGTTTTTGTTGGCGTCCTCATAGACAAAACCGGTAGCCGTCCGGCTTTCCGCCCCGGCGGGATCGTAGCCGCCGGCCAGAACGAACGAAACGAGACAAAGAATAAGGTGGATTTTTCGCATCGATTTCTCCGGATCAGGATTTTCGCTTTGATGAGGCAGGCCGCATCGACGGATGTTTTGATAACAGGCGCTTAAAGTTACGGCAGACAGAACCCATCTGCCCGGATGTCGGTGATGAAGGCGTGGCCGGGGGCGTGGGTGATCATCAGGGCGGGGCGGGTAGTAAGGGCGGCT
This sequence comes from Armatimonadota bacterium, assembly GCA_020846535.1. Taxonomy (GTDB): domain Bacteria; phylum Armatimonadota; class JADLDR01; order JADLDR01; family JADLDR01; genus JADLDR01. Next base: position 26,540 of record JADLDR010000147.1, read on the forward strand.
TTCTGGGGGGTGACGCCGCAGGCCCAGAAGATGGGCATGACGCCCTCCGGGATCTTTTCGACAGGGGGGCCGTAGAGGGGATGTTCGAGATCGGCCCCGATTGCGGACGGGTCGCCCAGGTGGATGGGAGCGCCGTGGTTGAAGGGAAAACGTCCGGTCAACTGGCAGGCGGTGACGGCCTGCGCCGGGGTCATCCACCGCATCGTCACAACCAGGGTGCTGCTGAACTTGCCTGCCGGAACGGTGGGAATAGCCGTATCCAGCACCCACACCTCTCGGGAGAGAGGCACACCGGCCCGGCGGAGGGCTTCATCGAAGGTCAGGCTGGAGCCGATGAGAAAGCCCACGCTGTCCGCTTTCCAGAGGGCGCGAATCTCGGTGGCATCCTCCTCGCGGGCGCCCTGGCGGTAGCTGGCATAGCGCGGCAGGTCGGTTCTCAGGTCGGCCCCGGGTGCGGCCCGTTTCGGCTCCGGGTCTCCGGCGTCTGTCACATCGATCAGCGGGCAGGGCCTGGGGTTGCGCTGGCAGTAGAGCAGAAAGTCATAGGCATTCTCCCGGGGCAGCACGGCCAGATTGCACTGCACGAAGCCGGGAACCTTGTAGACGGTCGGTCCCGTCCATTCCCCGGCCCGGATGGACTGCCGGGACTGCTGGGCTTCGGTCATGAGAACCTCCTTTCCGGGCAGCCGCGTCAGGGCCACCAGTAGCGCATGTATTTTTCTATCGCCTCGCAGAGGGCATCGATGTTTTCCGCCAGGGTCGGGGGATAGGTGCCGGCGATCATCTCCAGGCCGCCCTGCGGGGAACCGAGCTTGCGAACTTCCTCCTCGATAAGACTGAGGATGTCTTTGCGGGTTCCGAAGGGAACCGCCGACTGGCGGTCTATGTCCGGGCGGATGCAGAAGCGGCCTTTCGCCTCCCTTGCCAGGTTATCGATCCCGCTTGCCAGATCCTGTGGGTTGAGGATCGTCACGCCCGCCTCGTAGAACTCGTCCATCAGATCCATGATATAGCCGTCGCTGTGGAGGCCGACATGTCAGCCCTGCAGGCGGCGCGGCTGCATCAGCGACAGGTAATTTTCTCGGTGCGATAAGGGCATGGAGGTGTCTCCCTTATAGAGTTATGGCAATGCGGCGTTCCGATTTTTCTCTATATCGAACCCGCCCTCATACAGATTCACCAGCCCCTTCGGGGCATGAAGCCGGAGGCGTGAGGCTCCTTTCGGGACGGGGATGCGGCAGGACTGATCGGGGCGAAGCACGGGCAGCTTCGCGGTCTTGAGCCGGGCTTCATCGCCGGTGAGAAAGGTCACGAAAAAGCCGCGGGCGTCCTCGTTGCCTATATTGCGGGCTTCCACCCGATCACCGGCGGAGCGCAAATGAATGACTGGCTTTAAAAAATAGTCCTCGATGGCGCGGTCTATGGCCGGGTCGAGGGAGCGGTGGAAATAGGCGTTGAAGAAGCTCATCCCGCGCATCTCCGGGGCGGGGCGGCGGGCTTTCGCAAAATCTCCCCGGAGTTCGGCTTCGGTCAGGGGGCCATGTCGACCGTCCGGGAGAGTAAAACCCGGCCCTAACGAGAGAAGGGTGCTGTCTTGCAGCCCGCGGGAAGCCGCATTGCGCCATCGCTCCGCAAAAAGCGCGGCATCGCCCCAGTAATTCTCCATCAGGAGGAGAACGCCGGAACGGCGGATGTTCTCGATCCCCTCCCGGCTGTCGGCATCGATCCCGGCGCAGTAGAGGCCGATGTGGAAACGCTCGCCTGCGGCCTGCCGGGTCAGAAGGAGGGCGCGGCTGACGGCGAGATCCACAGGTCTTGCGGAAGCATAGAGTTCATCGATGGCGATCCCGTCATAAAGGCCGATCTCAGGGTTCCGGGCGTACCATTTGTTGTGCCAGTCCTCCGGAGCCTTCAGGCGCTTCTCCCCGTGTTCTGCCCTCCCGCAGTATTCGCCGCAGGCCCAGGCGACGACGGCTGCCCCGCGCCGCTTCCACGCCTGCGCCCGGCTCGCATCGGTTTTCGCATCGAGCATTACCACCGTCGCGTAGCGCGGAAAAGCCGCCTGATCCCACCAGTGAAAGGTGAGGGGGCGGGCCGTCACCCAGACGAGCAGACTGTTCGCCCCGGTGCGGAGGATGTGCCTGCCGTAACGCTTCGGCTGCCACCGGGCCTGCCCCCTGGCATCGGATATCAGAGATCGTGTCCGGCCGTCCGGAGCCGTGACCGTGATTCGAGCGTTCCGGGCAGGCTGCGGGTGGAGCGTAATCACAACATTTTCACCGGCCACCGGCAGGGCGGTGGACAGGCCGATGGGCACATCGGGATTCGCCAGGATCAACTCGGCGGGCAGACCCCGAAGGCCGCCCTGTTTGCCCTGACCGGCAACGCGCAGGGCTATCGTATTGAACGCGCCCGGTTTCAGCCATCTGGAGACATCCGCCGGGGCAAGCCTGCCCTGCCATTTCATGACAAGCTGGCCGTTCAGGTAGAGTTCGGCTTCCACATCCGCCGCGCCGAAGGTGATGCGGATTTCTTTGCCCCGCCAGGCGGCAGGCAGGCGCACGCGCTTGCGGTACCAGGCGGCCCCGCGGTAATCCTGCCCCTGATCCTGCCAGCTCTTCCCGGCCTGAAGCCGGGTCCAGACGCTGCTATCGAATGCCGGGGCAAACCATCCTGATTCGCGCCCCGCATCGTCCGGGTCCGGCTGAAACCGCCAGTCCCGGGCCAGGTCGAGAAACGCCGGAACCGGAGGCTGCGGGCGGACACCGGCCTGAGCGATACCGGGCCAAACCATCCCCAGCAGGAAAGCGGCCAGCAGCAGGCGGTATCTCCGGCTGGAGGCCGAACACAAAAGACGCGGATTCATCTATTTGAATATCCTGACCTTTCCGTCCTCGCCGCCTGCGACGATCTCTCCCAGGCCGTCTCCATCGATATCGGCGACAGCGGGAGAGCGGGTCGTCTGGCCCTCCCAGAGAATTTTCCCGCTGCCGGAATCCACCGCTTTCACCGCCGCCAGGCCCAGAAGGAATTCCGGCCTGCCGTCTCCGTCCACGTCGGCGCAGACGACATCGGTATAGGCTTTCAGGCCCCTGACCTCCCATTTGAGCCTGCCGGTGGCGGCTTCATAGCAGCGGAAAGCCCCGCCCAGATGGATCATTCCGATCTCCAGCTTCCCGTCCCCGTCCACATCCGCGATGCCGGGGAGCATATAGGCATGCTCCTCCCGCCCCGGGTCTGCGGTCCACAGCAGCTTCCGGTCCATCGTCCACGCCCCAAACTGACCCCATCCCCCGCACAGCAGGATCTCCGGTTTGCCGTCGCCGTCCAGGTCGGCGGGAAGCTGGGTTCCGTAGGCCGTCCACTGGGTGCTGGCGTTTTGCTGCTGCCAGATTTCGTTGGGGATCAGAGGGGTGTGGAGGAAGCTGCCGTCCCTGCCGCTCAGTTCGGTGCAGAGATCGAGGGTCACGAAGAGGATATCCTGGCGGCCGTCGCCGTTGACATCGGCTGCGGCCGGCATCCCGGTCGGGCCCATGGTGTGGTGCCAGATGACCGGATCGGAAGCGTCGTTATGCCAGAGAATCTTCCCATCCCTGCCGCTGAGGCCGAAGCTCTGCGAGGCGTCGTTTCCGGTCATCGCCAGCCGGGCGGAGACGTAGACATCGAGATGGTCGTCCCCGTCCAGGTCGGCGAAAAGGGCGCGGGTGATGACAGGATAGAGCCGCGTCTCCATCGCGCCGGGGATTGGGGTTTTCCATAGAATTTTGCCGTCGGCACCGATAAGCTGCACCCCGACGCCGCCCTCACCGGCGAGGCAGGCGGTCAGGATCTCTTGCCGTCCGTCCCCATTCACATCGGCTGTCAGGACAGCCGGGCCGTATTTGCCCGAGGTCAGAAAGCCCCACCCGTCAACCGTCCAGAGGACGTGCGGCGCTTCGCCTGCTTCAAAGGGGCCTGCCAGGGCGGCCACCTGCCGTTCGGCCCGGCACATCACGAGTTCCACGGAGCCGTCGCCGTTGATATCGGCGGCAGAGACCCCGCTGACCGCCGGGGAGCCGCAGGGCCAGGAGGCGATCTTCCTGCCGGACCGGTTCAGCGCCAGCATCTCCGCCTTCTCGCTGACCGCCACCGGATTGCGCCCCGCGCAAGCCAGCACCCGGACGCCCTCTTTGGCGTCCAGCCTGTCCGACCGGCCCGCAGCGGACTTGCCCGGGGCTAGGGAGAGTGCCAGCAGGCGGTCGGCGCGGCTATCGCCGTTATCGTCCGTGGTCAGAAGCAGGGTGCGCCCGGAGCGGTTTTCGATATAAACAGGCGCTTTCTGATCAAGATTGCGTCCTGCGTAATCGGGAGGCCACAGGGGGCTATCGGTTCCTTCCAGACGGCACCGCTCCTGCCGGAATCGCTGCCGCCATCCCTCCTGAAGGCAGTTGCCGATCACCAGCATTGTATGCTCCCTGGGGGTGCGGGCCGGTTCCTCTGAGGCCACGATTTCGGCCATGCCGTCGCCGTCCAGGTCGGTGACCGCATGGGCATAAAGGCCCGGCACGCTGGCTTTCTGCTGTCCGGTCAGGGCGTTGTAAACTTTGAGCTGCCAGCCGTCCAGGTGGAGGGAAACCACGATCTCCTGCTGGCCGTCGCCATCCACATCGGCGATGCAAAAAGGAGGGATATGAAGGGTCGGCTTCCCCTGGGGATACCACTCCCCAAAATAGCGCCTCCAGCGCAGCGGCCCTTCCGGATAGACGGCCCGAGTTCCCTCCGCCACATCCGGGGCGGGCACGGGTTTGTTCTGGTCTGCCGCCTCCCCCGCAGGGCCGCGGGCCGGGGAAATCACACCCATCTGCACGGCGATGAGATCGTTCAGGAAGACGAACTCCGATTTCCCGTCGCCGTCCAGGTCCCGGATGCAGAGGGAGCCGTAGTTGCGGACAACTCCCATCCCCGGGTGCGGCTGCCAGTAGAGGCGGAAGAGGTCTTTGCCGTCCCGGGCGTCCATCACCACCAGGCCGCCGTGTACCGCCGCGGCGACGCACATCGTCTTTTCATCGAAGCGGCCTGCGGCGGAGGTGGCGTGGGCGTAGACCGGCCCTTTGTTGAATTCCCTCTCCCACTCCAGCTTCGCCTGGCGCGCTCCCCCGTCAAAGCTCCAGAGCTGGGCATAGTTGTTTTCATACTGCTCGGAGACGCAGGCGATCTGAAGCCCTTTCCGGTCGGGCAGCAGCTTGCCGACATGGGTGCGGTAGGCCAGCACGTACCCCGGCCCGGTGCGGCTCCAGAGGGCGCTGCCGTCCCGGCCGCTGATGACGACCGGGCCGTCGGCCACGATCTCGGTCTGGCCGTCCCCATCCAGGTCGGCGACCGCAACCACCTGCCCGCAGGCGGCCCGCCACTTCTCCCGGCCTTTCATATCCGCGCAGACCAGCGGGGCGGGGCCGTAGAGGATCTCGGGCCGCCCGTCATCGTCCACATCGGCGGTCATAGCCCAGCGGGGCGAGATCTTTCCCACATCGTACGACCAGGCTTCGCGCGGGACCTGCGGCATGTTGCAGGGAACCTCCGCCCTTGCCGAAAGCCGGGCGTCATGGGCGGGCATCGGCCATTCGCCTTTTGCGGCTGCCTTTCCCGGCTCCGCTGCCAGCAGGAGCAGGAACAGCCCCATCAGCAGGTAACACATTGCTCACTCCGTCATCTTCAACGCGAACGCATACCGGCAGGGTGGCGATTGCCGCGCTTCCTGAGGAATCGCCGCCACCGCTCTGCCGCCCTCCGCCCGCCACTTCAGAGGCTTCTCCCATCCCAGCAGAAAGACCTCGGAACCGGCGGCAGGCCGGAGCGAGGACAGCGCAATCTCTTCCGGCAAGCCGTTTTCGGCCAGATAGATGGCATAGACAGTGTTGCCCCGGCGGGTATAGGCAATCCGGCCTTCTTTGTAAGGGGCCGCCGGGCGGGTGGCGTAGATGGCCTCGCCGTTGACCCGCATCCAGTCGCCGAGTTCTCTCAGGCGATCCAGCGATATCGGGGGCAGGACGCCTTCCGGGCTGGGGCCGATGTTGAGAAGGAGGTTGCCGCCCTTTGCCACGATGTCCACCAGGAGATGGATGAGGGAGCGGGCCGATTTGTAGCGGTCGTCCGCTTTATAAGACCACTGGTCGCCCATGGTGATGCAGCTTTCCCAGGGGACATCCAGCGGCTTTTCGGGCACTTCCTGCTCGGGGGTCATGTAGTTTTCATGCTCCCCACCCACCGTGCGGTCGGCCACGATCAGGCCGGGCCGGTGGCGGCGGGCCATCCTGACAATGGCGTCCATATCGATATCCTGCAAGGGCGGGCGCGCCTGGCCCCCGTCGAGCCAGAGGATATCCACCGGGCCGTAGCCGGTCATCAACTCCTCGATCTGGTTGTAGGCGAACGTTTTGAAGCGGCCCCACTTCTCGGGTTCGGCCAATGTATCGTAGTTGGGGTTGCGGGTGCGGGCCGGACGGGTCCCAGTAGTAAGGGCAGCGCCAGTCCGATTTGGAGAAATAGACCCCGGCAGCTAACCCTTCGGCGCGGAACGCGTTGAAGATTTCGAGCGCGATATTGGCCCTGGGGCCTTTGCTGAAGGGGCAGTCCGGGGCGGTGACGCGAAACTCTGTCTGGCGGGTATCGAACATGCAGAAGCCGTCGTGGTGCTTGGTGGTAAACACCACGTACTTCATTCCGGCGTACTTCGCGGCCTGCGCCCAGGACCTGGGGTCGAATTGAACCGGGTGGAAGGTCTTGTTCAGAAGGAAGTAGTCGCGCTTGAAGCGTTCCACATCCTTGCCGCGCTCCACCCAGGGGGCGAGGTCGTCGGCCCGCGCCCAGGTGTCCTCTTCCACCAGGGGCCAGGATTCGATGCATCCCCACTGGCTGTAGATGCCCCAGTGCATAAACAGCCCGAACTTCATATCCTGAAACCACTCCAGCCGCTGGCGGAGCCATTCGGGACGTTCGATCTTGTTGGTCATCGCTTTCTCCTGTTGGCGCTTGCGTCATTGTGGAAGGCGAACCGCTCTTTCCGGAGAAGGTTCGCTGTGGGGCGGGCGGCTCCTTCAGGGAGGCAGGGACAAAATAAAAAACGCCAGGGGGAGGGCCTGGCGTGTGGGTATGTCTCTTTCAATTTGAGATTGGAGAGCCAAGTTCTCTTAATTCCTGAATTATTTGCTGCTGGATCGTATCGCTGAGTTCGCTGAAAGGGATCCAGCCATGAACAACAGAGTGCGCCACCAGACGCTTGATCTGCTTTTTGATGATAATTGCAATTGATCCGTTCCTATAAAGCACATCGGCTAACCGGAGGCGATCTTTTTCAGAGGAGATCATTATGTCCTCATGCCATTCTTCGTTGGCGGTTCTATCCAGGGTTGCGCCTTGCGTTTTACAGCATTGCAGATCCAATTCGGCCAGGAGTATTCGGTCAAACAGCATATATTCGGCATCTCGTAAATATGGTGCGCTTGCTGCCAGAGCCGCAATGATACGGCTCAGATTCGATCTATCATCCTCGGCATGCCAGACCGATATACCCTGCCCCGCTGTCTTCAGATCACGGATTGCCTCCAGTAAATCGATATTTCCGTTTTCATCCATTCGCCAGCGGCTTTCTCTCACCATCCTCAGCAGAAGCGCCATGCCGATGGGTTCTCCAATTGTTCAACAACCTGAGCGATCTTCTCTTTGACCCACGCGATCTTCTCCCGCTGTAACGCTTCTTTTAAATCGGGGATAGCCTTTGCGCCGTCCATATTCGCGAGGGCCAGAATGGCGCTGTTGCGGATAGCCGGAGAACGGTTCGACATATGCTTCAATAAAAGCTGACGCCGTTTCCGGTAAGTATCTTCATCGTCTGCTTCTCCGACCCAGAAGAGAACTTCAGAAGCTACTTCCCGATCTATCTCGGAGAATATAGAATCCAGGGCCCTAATGGCCTTGTTTTTATGTTCTTTCAGAAATGCAGTCAATTTCATCGGGAAATCGGTCGGATGGTCTGTTCGGGACAACTCCGCTTCGGCACCCTGACAAATGTCCCTCAAGCGGAGAACATGCATATCCAATGCCGTTTCCATTTTACTCGCTGAGGTATTCATCCAAGCGTTACCTCCGATTCTATTTGCTATTATCAATATAGCAGAATAAAGATAGAAAGTCAAGACACCGGAATATTCATGATGGGCCAGACCGAAAGGAGTTTCCCGGCCTGACCCACTTATATACAGTCTCTCCACCCCTCAAGGAACTCGCATCGTCATTCCCCCGTCGATCACCAGGCTTTCCCCGGTGATGAAATCGTTGGTTGCGAGAAGGGCGATGGCCTGGGCCACATCCTCCGGCTTGCCTTCCCGGTGCAGGGGGATGCGGTTGTCGATATTGTGCTTGAACTGCTCCGGGGTCATGGAAGCATGGAACCGGGTTCGGATAATGCCCGGAGCCACGCAGTTCACCCGGATATTGTCATCGGCCAGGTCCCGGGCCAGGGCGCGGGTGAACTCCAGAATCGCGCCTTTTACAGTGGAATAGGCGATGATGCCGGGCACGCCCCGGATGCCTGCCACCGAGGAGACGAGGATAATGGCCCCTTCGCCCCTGGTTTTCATCAAAGGGACGGCAGCGCGGCAGAGGTGGTACGCGCCGTGAATGTGGATATCGAAGGCTTCGTACCAGGTTTCAGGGGAAACTTCCAGAATGGTTCCCTTGGCCGGGCCGCCCGCCGCATGGATGAGGATATCGATTCCGCCCATGGCCTCAGCGGCCTCTCGGACGCAGCGCCCGGCGTCTTCGGGCTTGCCCAGATCGGCGCAGATCGCCATAAACGCACGGCCCGCCCCTTCGACAGCTTTGCCGACGGCCTCCGCCTCTTCGTCCAGGAACCGGCTGGCGACCGCGATGTGAGCGCCCTGCCGGGCCAGTTCGACCGCGGCAGCCGCGCCGATGCCCCGCGTTCCGCCGGTGATGAGACAGACCTTATTTTCCAGTTTCATCGGTTCGCTCCTTACGGTATCGTTTTTTTGTATTTCGGGCCGAACTCAGGGTTTCCTCTTTGGCCTGAAGAGGAGTTCATCTCCTGAAAGCCAATTATCCCCTGAAGAACGACTTCGGAGGTTGTGATGCTGCCAAAAAAACGAATAGCCGCGGTACTCGAACACCGGCCTGTCGATAAGACGCCGATCTATCAGGCGGGGTTTTCCTCCAGGGTGGCCTCGGCGGTACTGGGACGGGAGGCGTACGTGGGGGGAGGGATCCAGCAGTACCGGGAGGCCCGCGCCCTCTGGAGCGGGCCGGAAGCCCATCGGGAATACCTGGAGCGGTCCCGACAGGACGCCTGGGATCTGGTCAAAACGCTCGATCTGGACCTGGTGCGCCCCTCTTACTGGCGTTTCAACCGGAAGCCCGCCAGGCGGTTCGATGAGAATACCTTTCTCTTCGGGGATGAAAACGGGGTCTGGCAGGCGATGCGCTTCGTGCCGGAACTGGAGCTTTTCCAGGTGGCGGCCCAGAGCGAGCAGGCGGCGCTGACCGTCGAGGGCATCGAGCAAATTGTGGAGGATCTGGAGGCCGGGGCCGCCGTCTACAGCCCGAAACCGGAGGATTTTCTCTACCTCACCGCCGCCCAGGAGGAGTTCGGGGCGGAGAGGGCCGTGCCGGGCGCGGGGATCGGGGTCGGGCTGCCCTACGGGGAACCGGCCTGGCTGGAGGCGGTGGCCCTGCGGCCCGATCTCATAGGCCGCTACCTGATGGCTCAGGCCGATCATGCCGTCAAAATTCCGGCGGTCATGCGGCAAATCGGGATCCCTTACATCATGGGCGGGGGCGATTTCGCCTCCCGGAAGGGGCCGTTCTATTCGCCCAGAGCCTTCCACGAATTGATGCTGCCCGCGTTGAAGAAGGTCTCGGAAGCCTGCCACGCCGAAGGGTGCTATCACATGTTCGCCAGCGACGGCAACCTCTGGCCGGTGGCCGCAGACCTCTTCGGGGCCTCCGGGGTGGACTGCTATTACGAAATAGACCGCCGCGCCGGCATGGATCTCTCGCGCCTGCGCGACACCTACCCCGGCCTGACCCTGATGGGCGGCATCTCCTCCGAAACGCTCCACATGGGCACCAAAGAGGATGTGATCCGGGAAACCCGCAGCGCCCTGACCGCTGCAAAAGCTAAAGGCAGCGCCATCATCGGCTGCTCCAATCAGGTGGTTCCCCACACCCCCCTCGATAATTTTTGGGCCATGATGGAAACGCTCCATAACGAACGGTAATATAAAC
>JADLDR010000148.1 GCA_020846535.1 Armatimonadota bacterium
GCCTGACAGGCTTGTTGAAATTGGGCCATTCGTAGGTAAAGCCGAAGGCCGGGCCGCCCCGGGGGACGGCGGCATCGCCCTGTGTCCAGAAATAAGGGGCGTCCTCGGCGGCCACGGGCAGCGGTTCCGTATGGACGCCCTGCCGCACCGGGTTGCCCACCACCGGCACGGCCTCTCCGGGGCGGGAGGACTCGGGGATGGAGACGGTGTAGACGGCCAGGGCCAGGTCTTCCAGGCCGGACCGGTCGTCCGCGCGGCTGCCCGCTTCCATTCCGGTGGCCTTCTGGAACTGGGCCAGGGTGTCGAATTTCACCCCGTTGAAATCCGCGAAAACCCCGTCCGGGCGCGGGCGGTAGAGGTTGTTCTGGAAGGCGTTGGACATCATCCGGTAGCGGGCGGAGGCGGGAATCTCCCCGGTTCCGGGCCAGCCGACCGGCAGGCCGGCCTTCAGTCCTTCATGATCCTGCAAGGAAAGGCCGATACGGCTCCCGACCACCACATTCTTGGCGATCAGATTGTCGAAGATGTAGGGATTGTCCAGATGAGGCCCCCAGAAGGCCAGGCCCGTGACGGGGTTATCGAGCAGGTAGTTGTACATCGTCAGGGTATGCCAGCAGAAGCGGTAGATGATGCCGTCCGAGCAGCGGGAGATGGCGTTGTAGAGGATGCGCGAATCGTTGGAGGGGTATTCGTTGTAGATGCCGCGGTCGGCGATGCGGGTGAGGATATTGCCGTAGCAGTTCACATCGGGCCACCAGCCCGCTGAAACGCCGTCGGCGATGACATTGTAGCGGAAGACGCAGAAATTGATGTTCCCGAAGCGGACGCTGCACCGGGGACCCCGGGGCTGGGCCAGGTCGGTCTGCGGGGCGCGATTTTTCAGGGAGGGGTGGCCTGTGCCGATGATGAAGTTCTCCTCCATGCGGGGCCAGCACGACCGGTTCTTCCCCGAAGGCTTCGAAAGCGACCTTATCGGCGGCAGGCTCCAGAGAATCGTGATAGAGTCCGCCGCGAACCCGGACGGTATCGCCCTCCTTCGCCGTTTTGCAGGCAAAGGCCAGTGTCTTCCAGGGCTGGTCGGCCAGGCCGCTGCCGCTGTCGGACGCACCGGGAACGGAAGGGCCTACATAGCGGGTGGCTGCCATAACGCCTCCTGAAAATAAAAACAGCGCAAGAATAGCTGGCAAGATGAAACGGCGGGAATGCATCGCTTCGTTCTCCTATACAGGGACGTTTTCACCTCTTTTCGCCTCCTCGATCATGGCGTAAATATTGTCTTCGGGGGTTTCCCGGCCCACCTGGTCGCCGGTGCCGATGATGAGGCGCGGCTCCCCGGCAAAGGCTTCTTTGATCTGACGGACTTCCTGACGCACCTTTTCGGGAGTGCCGCGGATGAGAGTTTCGACGGTGTGGACATTGCCGTTGACGGTCACCTTGCCGCCGAGGATGCTGCGGACTTCGCGCAGTCCCTCCGGGCCGTTGATATCGCCGCCGGGGGGGCGCTCGAAGGGGCAGACGCAATCGAGGTTCAATTCGGCGAAATCGGCGAGGGTGTCGCGGCATTTGCCGTGAAAGTGGATGTGAAGAAGCCCATTGTTCCGGTGGATTTCGCGGGCGGCGGCCTCGATAAAAGGTTTGTCCCACCGCCGCCAGAGGCGGGGGCCGATGAGGGAATTGCAGGCCGAACTGCACCCGATGCAGAAGGACTCGAAGGGGGTCGCTTCACAGGCCCGGCGGATCATCTCCAGTTGGCGCTCTATGAAGCGCCTCTGGAGCGACTCGATAGCGGCTTCCTCCCAGGTATGGAACAGGAGAACCGATTCCTCGAAGCCCATCGCCCCGGCGATAAAATCGGTGAAGGGCGCTCCCAGCCACATCTCCAGCAGGTAATCCTCCCCGACCGCCCGGTATGCGTTCAGGGCCGGGGTAAAATCGTAGTCAAGATCTCCGCCGAGGGAGGCATCCAGATAGGGACCGGCTTCCGCCTCGCTTTTGACGGGATACTCCATCACCCAGGACGGCTCATCTTGATCGTACATCTGGGCGCTGGCGTAGGTCTTGCCCGCGATGACCGATTCCGAGCGAGAGACGTAGCGGGTTTCGGAAACCTTCGTGAAGGAGGAGCGGCCCTCGATCTTGAGCGACGACCGGGCGCCCGGGAAAGTCACCCCCCACCCTTCCGTACCGTATTTCCGGAAGGTGGCCTGAAGCGCCTGCCACAGAGGGATTTCGCGCTCGAACTGGATCATATCCACGCCCAGCACTTTGGCGGGATAGTAGTACCAGAACTCCGGGGCCACCGGCAGGCGGTCGGACACGATGCCCCGGTAGGCGTTCAGCATCCGCGCTTTGGGGGTGAGGGTCATAAGCCTCTCCAATCGATCAGGAGCCTGCGGCCTGCCCTGTGCGCTTCCTCGATGGCGGCGATCAGAGCATCCACATTGAAGCCGTCCACAACGTCGGGACGGACCGGCTGCCCTCCCTTCATCGCCTCATGGAAGGCGGCGATCTCGGCATCGAAGGGGTTCATGGCCGGGAATCGGTATTCGGTGGAGGTCTGAAGGCGGTTATTGTAATGGATCAGGAGGGCGGCGTTGTTTTCGGGCCGATCCCACATGACGGTGTAGAGGTTCAGCCGCCCTTCCGTGCCGTTGATTTCGAGCCATTCGTCCCAGGAGTTCCGCTCGTAGCCGATGCGGGAGAGCGGGTGGGCGGACGCCTCGAACTGGACGGCAAGGCTTCCGGGATAGGAGAAAAGGGCGGTGGCCCGCCGGTCGACCATCGAGCCTGGAATGCAATCGATATCGGCGGAGACGCTTTCGGGCCTGCCCATCAGGTGCATGATGAGGTCGAGGATGTGGCTGCCCGCGCATTTCAGAATCGCCCCGCCGTACCGCTGGATGATCCATTCGTAAGGGCCGGAATCTGAGGTCGAGAAGAGGTCGCCCCAGGGCTGGTAGCTCCGGGCTTGGGCGCTGAAGAGAATGCCGAGCGAGGGCATCAATTCTTTCGCCTTCACGGCTGCC
>JADLDR010000149.1 GCA_020846535.1 Armatimonadota bacterium
AGCAGGACGGTCAGCGCCGTTTTGCGCCCGCGCATGGGCCCCTCCTGGAACCGGCGACGCCGGGAGATACCCAGAGTATACCCGATCATCCGCCCCATTGCAATTCTGGCCCCTTATTCGTTGGAGATCATCTTAGATAGTCGGTATCCCCTTTTCCCTGGATATACCGACCTCTGTACTCCGCCCGGGGCGCGGCGGTCGCCGGCGCAAGCAGGCATAACGCCAGGGCCAGACAGCACAGCATGAGATGGGCTGTTTTCATCATAGCGGGTCGCCACCTCGTCAGTTGGAGATAGTTCCGGTTTCGGTGCCCTGCGGGGGATTCCTTAATGCCATGAAGCCGGCGGATCATTTCCCCAGTCAGGGCCGTGCCTGCGGCAGCCCATTCTTCTGTTTTCAACAGCGATTGCCAGTAGTGGCGCGCCTCGGCTGCATCCCGCTCCTTGCCGGCAGGAACGGCCTGCTGCTGTTCGATGACAGCTTCTATCTCAGGCAGGATCAGGCGGTTGCCTTCGATATTGGATTGCTCTGTCCTGCCATGTCGACTTATCCCTGCAAAAGCCCGGAGGCTGTCGGCGAATACGAACTCTCTACTGTGTCTCCGCGCTCCGGTCGAAGCGCACCTCGTCCCCGACACCGTATTCGTATATCTTCCATTCGGTTCCCCCGCCGATGGAGGTTTTGAGGCGGGAGGCCGGAATTTTCTCGCACAGGTGGACATGGTTGGCGCCGGCGTTGTGGAGAAGCCCCCACGCCTGGTAGGGGAAGCCCATCACTCCGCGCACCTTCAGATCGACTCCGGGTTCGCCGGTTTCCAGATGCCCGCCGTAGTAGAAGCAATCGCTGTAGTCCGGTTCGCCATTGATCTCGCAGAGGCCCGCGAAGGCCATGTTGATCTCCGGCCCGTTACGAATGATCCCGCCCTCGAAGCCTGCGGCAATGCCCTCTCCGATCACCCCGGAGGAATCCAGGGTCAGGATCGTTTTCCCTGAAGCCGCCGGGCGGGCCTCCACCACTTGGTAGCTGACGATCCGCTCCCCGTGGTTATCGATCATGATCCGGAGGCCCTTCAGGGATTGAGGATCGGGAACGCGCCCGGAAACCGTGATGGCGCGGTTCGCCCGGTCAACCGCGGTGATGCGGGCAGGAGGATCGGCAGGCGGGTGGCGGAGCAGAGATTGCCCGAAGGCCAGCCGGGTCCCCTCGACCAGGCGCATTGAGGCTACTTTGCCGCCCCGCTCGCGGATCAGGCCGAATGTTCCGGTAAGGGAGAAGCCGTTGCCGTGCAAAGTCCCTTTTTCATCGCCGTTTGCCAGGATGATGTCTCGACCTCCCGGAACATTAATCTCCAGAGCGACCGGCTCATAGCTGGCGCTGCCCGCAGCCCGGGCGGGAAGCCGTCGGACGGCCCCGATCATTCTCTGTCCGGTGTAAGCCTCCAGCACGGTCACAAACTGGGATTTCAAGTCTTCCGGCCCGGCGCGGTGCGGGATAGCCCACTGGAGGACTTCCTTATCGGGAGCGATAGGCGCTCCGCCGCGGGCCGTGATGAGTTCGGTATCGCCCATCGGGACGAAATTCAGGCGGACATGGAGGCTGTCGTCGGTATCGTAGGCGTAGTCGACAGACACGGCTTCGCCCATCCTGCCGCGGGCAACATCTTTTAGATAGCAGTAGGGGTCGTGCCGCTCCTTGCCGCTGGCGTCCTTGTAACGCTGTCCGTAGGTCACATCCTCTCCGGCGAGGGTTCCCTTCTCCTGAGGGGCCAGGCTGGCCCCTTCGACAGCGATTGGGTTCGGGGTATAGGCCCCGTGCCAGCTCTGCATATGGTCTTTGCCGCCGGTCACGCGGAAGATATCCACCACGTACCAGACCGAAGGCGAGACATCGATCAGGGCCACCATCCGCCGGTAATCGCGGACATCCGGCCCGCTCCGGCCCCGGGGCTCGTTCTTGCGGTAGGGCCTCTTGCGGGCCTCCATCACCTGGCAGTCTTTGCCCGGCGACCAGACCTCCAGCGAGCCGATCACCGTGGAGCAGGGATTCTCCACCCGGTCCACCACGACCGTGTTGTGGGTGAAGAGGCTCCACTCCCAGGCCGCCGCGAAATTCCAGGACTGCGGGTATCCGATATTGGGCAGGAGGTCCCGCCCGAAGCCGTACAGACCCAGCATCAGGGGGTCGTAGTGGGCATGGCCTCTCAGCCCGCCGTAGAAGAGGGCCACATCGCGCATATCCGGATTTTCGCCGCTCCGCAGAACCGCCAGGCCGTAGCCGTCCATATAGGACGAGGGCTGCGTCGGGCCGTTGGGCCGCGGCCTCCGTTCCGCCGGGCCGGAGGAGCCGACATCCCCGATGGCAATCGTCCATGCCCCTCCGAGAGCCTGGATGCCTGGCTTGTAGGTTTTGTAGAAGTGCTGCAATTTCTCGTTTCGCAGAATGTCGGGGTAGCGCGTCGCGTCCACCTTGCCAGGGGCGACGGCCCGGAGGCGGGCAAGCAGCTCTCCGGCCCGGACATAACCGGCGCGGGCGTCGTTATAGCTGGAGGATTCGTAGCTGGAGCCGTCCTTGTAAAACTGGTTCCCCACCGTTCTGAGCCGACCAGCCCCGTAATAGAGCCATTCCAGACAATCCGCCGTATTCGGGCGCTTGGGGCCGAAATCGTTCAACAGGAGCGCCAGGGAGGCCATCGCCTCCGACTCCCAGCCGGTGTTGGGCTGAATCCGCTTATCGATGATGGCCTGGATGCCGGGCCGGAACAGGTTGTCCTCGATGTAGAGCTTGATATCGTCATAGCTTCTGATGCCCGGCACCCGCTTCTGCGCGAAGGCCAGAAGCTCCGCGTCGCCCTCGATGGCGTCGAAGATCTCGTCATAGCAGGTGGCGCTGGCGACCAGCGCCCCGGAAGACCAGACCACGTCGCTGATCATGCCCGATTCCTTGCCGTAGCCCGGGATGTAGGTGCGGTCTTTCCGGTCGGCGCTGTTGGGATACTCGAACGCCTCCTTCAGCAGGCAGAGCGCCGCCTTGTGGGCGTACCGCCTATCGCCCGTGATGGTATAAGCCCGCCCGAACGATTTGATGGCAGGCTGAAGAACGGTGTTATAGGCGTAATGGGAATACAGCCCCAGAAAATAATAACGTCCGTCCTGCGACTGCCAGCCGGTACCGTCATCGGGGAAGCTGCCGCTGGTGAGGTCGCCTGCCGGAAAATCGTTGCTGGGGTAGCTTTCCCCTCCGACCGGACATTTCAGCTTGTAGGGAGCCTTTTCGCAGTCCACGATCCAGGGGTAATAGGCGTCAAAACGGTAGATCTCCCCGCCGTGAACCGGGCAGCCCAGCTTCGGCGTCCTGAAGGGATCGTTCCCGACAGTCACGTTCCGCACGATTCTGGTGGTGGGCATGATGTCCCAGAACCACTCGTCGGGCTTGCTTGCCCAATCCTGAGCCGGGGCGGAGCCGACCGCCGCCGTAAAGGGCCGGGTATCGCCTTTAAGGGCGAGATTTCTTATGGATTCCGACTGGCGGTAGCTTTCGGCCATCTCCGGAGTGACCAGGGTACGGGCGCGTTTGACCGGCTGATCGGCCTGGGCCGCCAGCGGGAAGAGCGCTCCGGCGATGAGAACTCCGGATAAAATGATAGAGTGCATGTTGGCTCCCAAAAGATTGATGATGAAATTGTCGAACTGCCTCTTTACCCGATCATATGTTCCGTTCTTGCCATGATGTCCTCCTGCACCCGGCGGTCCAGGGATGTGAAGTAGGCGGAGAAGCCGGAGACGCGGACGACCAGATTTTCGTACTGCTCCGGGCGGGCCATGGCGTCCCGGAGAACGGCGCGGTCGGCGGTGTTGAATTGAAGCTGGACGCCGCCCAGGTCGAAGCAGGCGCGGATCAGGGAGGCGAGGGCGGAGAGGCCCTTTTCGCCGGACAGGGCGGAAGGGTGCAGCTTCATATTGAGGACATCGCCGCCCGGGTGGAGGCGGTAGTCCAGACGGGCGGCCGAGCGGACGGTGGCGGTCGGGCCTTTTTTTTCGCGCCCGAAGGTAGGGGAGGCGGCATCGCTCAGCGGTTCCCTGGCTTTTCGCCCGTCGGTGCTGGCCCCGGTTTCCATTCCGGCGTAGATATTGGCGACATTGGCAGCCATCAGGCTCCAGTGCCGCCCGCCGGTCGGGGTGCGATATTTCAGGCATTCCTTCCCGAAGGCTTCAGCGGCGGCAGCGGCCAGACTGTCCACCTCGGGATCGTCGTTCCCGTATTTGGGAGCGCCGCGTAGAAGCAGTCGCCGCTCGGACTCGTAGCCCTCGAAATCTCCGGCAAGCATCCGGCGCATCTTCGCCAGGGTGAAGCGTTTCTCCTCATAGATGAACCGCTTGATCGCCATCAGAGCGTCCGCCGCGCTGCCGATGCCCATGCAGCAGGGGCCGTGGTTGGCCGGATACCGCGCCCCGCCCCCGCACTGGTCGAGGCCGCGCTCGATGCAGTCGGAGATCAGGGCGCTCATCAGGGGGCTGGTA
Source organism: Armatimonadota bacterium (assembly GCA_020846535.1). Taxonomy (GTDB): domain Bacteria; phylum Armatimonadota; class JADLDR01; order JADLDR01; family JADLDR01; genus JADLDR01. The sequence goes on from JADLDR010000149.1 coordinate 4,518, forward strand.
AAGTCCTGGGGCCGGTCGTCGCAGCGCCGCTTGCAGGCATTGATGGCCTCGATATGCGCTTTCAGGCCGCTTCGCATCTGGGCCAGGAACGCTTCCTGAAACGCCTCCCAACTGTCCGGCTCTCCGGTTCCCGGGCCGTCCTGCGCTCCGGTTAGGCTGTTCTGGCCGTTGAAGACCGCCTGGTTGACGCACTGGAGGAGATTGAAACGGCTGTCCGACCAGGGGGCCTGCCGCCCCGGAATAAAGACCTCGATGCAGCCCACAAAGCAGTAGTCCCGGACATCCTCCAGGGCATAGCCCAGGGCGGTCAGGGCGGGAATCTCCACCTCATCATTGAAAACCGCCGGGAAGCCGATGCCTGTCCGGATCACCTCGGCGCACTTTTCGAGAAAGCCGAAGGGCGTTCCGGCATGGATGCGGGCGGTCAGGTTCGCCCCGGGCCGGGCGATCCACTTCACGGATTCCAGCAGCATGAAGCCGAGAGGGTTCGTCCCGTCCTCCCCCGAAGGGGTCACCCCGCCGATGCAGATATTTTGAACATCTCCTCCGTCCGCGACGCGGGCGATGAAGTGATCGAGCAGGACTTGGGTGAACTCCGGGGTTACACGTCCTGCTTCGAGGTCGGCGCAGTAGAAGGGATAGAGGTACTGATCCATCCGCCCGAAGGCCATGGCATAGCGGTTATCGAGCTTCATGATGCAGTGCATCAGCCAGACAAGCTGGATCGCCTCCCGGAACGTGCGCGGGGCCGACCGGCTGAGATGGGCCAGCATTCGCGACTGCTCGCTTAGAAGCTCCGACCACTGGGGATGGAGCGCCGCCTGGCGGCCCGCTTCCTCGGCCCACCTCCCGATGTGCGCCTCCGCGCCCTCCAGGGCGATAAGCGTGGATTCCAGGAACTCTTTTTTGGCCGGGTCGCCGTGGATACGGAGCGAATCTTCCGCATGCTGCCGGATCCCCCCGATGCCTTCGCTCAGGAGGGCCGCGTAATCGGGAGCGGAATGGTCGAAGCTGGTGGTGAAATCGCGGCTCCCGATATCGGCAAGGGTCCGGTTCGCCTCCTCCATCGCCTCCGGGCTGCCTTCCCGCCCGAAGCGCCCCAGGCTGGAGCCGACGAGAAGCTCCCCTGGAACGAGAGGCAGGCCGCACCGCTCCAGTACGGCGTTCAGAGCCGCCGCCCGCCTGTATGTCATGGGCTGGCCTTCCATCCGCTGAAAGGATTCGGCCCGCCAGAGGGCTGCCTGCATGCAGCGGCATTCTCTCTGAAATTCGGCCCACCGGCGGCATACCTCGACGGCGGGCAAAAAGTCATAGCGCATCGCGAATGATCATCCCTTTACGAAAAGAATCTTGACCGCCTGGCCGCTCCGGGCTTTCTCGAAGGCTTCGTTGAAAACGCACGATAATCTCAAAACTGTTTTCGGCGGCCGAGGCTATGATTCCTGCAATGGAGGATTTCGGGGGGATGTGGGTTCGAACACGGATGAGCACAGATAAAGGCAGGATAAAGGCGATTATTTTATCGATGCCGTCTGCGAGGAGCGATAGCGACGAAGCCATCTCCAGGGTCACGCCTACGAACAGAGCCTTCGCGTACCTTTGGGACGCTGGAGATGGCCGCCAATCTTAATCTCCTCGCAGACGGCATCGACTGCGCTCCACATCCCGTATCTGTCGTTAAAAGATTCTTTGGCTGCAAAAAGGAGGTACGGCGGGTTTTGACGAATATATCCGCCATTCATCGAGAAACGGAGCGATAGGGATGAAAGACAGCATCGGTTGCGCGGTGGTCGGCTACGGGCCGACCTATAATTTCGGCTGGATGCACGGGAAGTGGATCGAGGACGTTCCGGCGTTGCGCTTTCTGGCGATCTGCGAGAAAGACCCGGAAAGGGCCGCGCAGGCACGGCAGGATTTTCCCGGTGCAGCCGTTTATGAAGACCTGGACGAAATGCTGGAGCGCGAAGATATCGATCTGGTTTCGGTGGTGACTTCCCACAACACGCACGCCCGGCTTGCCGTTCAGTGTCTTCAGGCGGGAAAGCATACGGTGGTGGAAAAGCCGCTATGCCTGAATACCGCCGAAGCCGATGCGATGATCCGGGCCGCCCGCGAGGCCGGCAAAACCCTGGCGACCTTTCACAACCGCCGCCACGATGGCAACGTGCGGGCCATCAAAGAGGTGATCGAGCTGGGAGAGATCGGGCAGGTGTTCGATATCCAGCTTTCCGCCTGCGGGTACGGCAGGCCCGACGGCTGGTGGCGCTCCCGCAAAGAAGTTTCCGGCGGCCTCTTCTACGACTGGGGATCCCATGCCATCGACTGGGTGCTTTCGATGGTCCCCTCTCCGGTGAAGCAGGTGACCGGGTTCTTCCACAAGCTGCTATGGCACGAATCCTCCAACGAAGACCAGACGCGGGCCGTTATCCTTTTCGAGAACGGTACGGTGGCCGATATCACCCAGTCCAGCATCGCCTATGCCGGCAGGCCCCTCTGGCGCATCCTGGGGACGGAAGGCGCGGTCATCGACACCGGCGAAAACGCCATCCGGGGCTACTGTCAGGAACTCATTGGCCCCTCCGGGGGAAGCTTCAAGCTCATCACCGCCTCCGGGGAGCGGGATATTCCCTATAAGGAATCGGACTGGATCACCTACTACCGCGATATGGCCGACCATCTGCTGAAAGGCGCTTCCGTTCCTGTCTCCGCCGAGGATGGCAGGCGCGTCATCGCCGTCCTCGAAACCGCCGAACAATCCGCCCGCAGCGGGCGCTCGGAGGTCCCGCGGTATCTATAGGGGAGCGGTGGATGGTGTTTTGAACACGGATGAAGGCAAGATGGACACGGATATTTTTTGTTTTTATCTGTGTCCATCCGTTCTGATCTGTGTTCATCCGTACTCGAATAAAGAACCGAGGAGTCTCTATGACGACAGAAAGCCAGCAGCTTATCGGAAGGCTCGAAGAGAGGGCGCGGCAGATACGGGCGCATGTGGTCAGGATGGCGGGGATGTCGGACTGCCATACGGGCGGCTCGCTGTCGGTGGCGGATGTGCTGGCCGCGCTCTATTTTCATATCATGAAGGTCGATCCCGCGAATCCGGGCTGGGAGGGGCGCGATTATTTCATTCTGAGCAAGGGACATGTGGTTCCGGCCCTGGACGCGGCCCTGGCGATGCGGGGCTTTTTCAGCGAGGACGCGCTGACAACCCACCTGGAACTGGACAGCATCATCTCCGGCCACGCCTGCGCCCACATCACTCCGGGCATCGATGTGTCGAGCGGTTCGCTGGGGCATGGGCTCTCCATCGGGGTCGGAATCGCCCTCGGCCTTCGGATGGACAGGGCCGCGAACCAGACCTTCGTACTCCTGGGAGACGGGGAGCTTCAGGAAGGCTCCAACTGGGAGGCCGCCATGTCCGCCGCCCACCACCGGCTGGATGCCCTGACCGCCATCATCGACCGGAACCGCTACCAGACCGGCCCCACCGAGGAAATGATGGCCCTGGAGCCTCTCGCCGAAAAATGGCAGAGCTTCGGCTGGAGCGTCCGCGCCATAGACGGCCACGACATGCCCGAAATCGTCCGGACCCTTGAAAACCTCCCTTTCGAGCCGGGGAAACCCTCCGCCATCATCGCCCGCACCGTCAAGGGGCAGGGCGTCTCGTTGTGTACGCACCATCATATGGACCGCTTCACGCCCGATCAAATGCGAGCGGCCCTGGGAGAGTTAGGGTATAGGGATTAGGGGTTTAGGGTGTAGGGCGCGATGCAAAGGCCTCTGCAAACCGCACAGTCCGTTTTCTATACCCTACACCCGAACCCCTGATCCCTGCCCACGGAGGACTATGGCAAAATCATTTCCCGAAGTGATTTTAGAACTGGCCCACGGAGATGCGCGTATCTGCGGGGTAAGCTGCGACTGCTGGGGATTTCTGGGGCCGCTGGCCGCGGAGTTTCCCGAACGGGCGGTTGAGGTAGGGATTGCGGAGCAGAACCTGATCGGCGTTGCGGCAGGGCTGGCGGCGCGGGGGAAGATTCCGTTCGCCATCGGGATGAATCCCTTTGTGACCATGCGCTGCTTCGAGCATATCCGCACCGACCTGGGCTACGGCGGGCGCAATGTCAAAGTGGTCGGCGGATACAGCGGTGGGGTGATGTACGCAGGCTGGGGCTGCACCCATCATGCGATGGAGGAGATCGCCCTGATGCGCCTGGTTCCCGGCATGACCGTGTTCTTTCCTGCCGATGCCTTCGATACGGAGCAGGCCGTCCGCGCCGCCGCACGGATCGAGGGGCCTTGCTATATCTCCCTGACGGGCGGGACACTGGAAACCGGGCAGCCGGAGAGCGATCGCGCCTTTGAAGCGGGCAAAGCCTCCCTTCTGAGAGATGGCCGGGACGTGGCGTTGATCGGAACCGGCCCGGCGGTGCAGGAGCTTCTGAAAGCGGCCCGGCTTCTGGCTGCAAAAGGCATTTCGGCAAGAATCCTGAACATGCACACCGTCAAACCGCTCGACCGGGAAGCCGTTCTTCGGGCCGCCGCCGAAACCGATCTGATCGTTACCCTGGAGGAGCATACCGTGATCGGGGGGCTGGGAGGCGCGGTGGCCGAAACGCTAGCGGAGGCGGGCGTACCCACCCCTTTGCGGCGGCTGGGGCTTCAGGATGCCTTCGCCTGCATGGTCGGCAGCTATGAGGATGTGAAGGCGCGTTTCGGGCTGGACGCAGCGGCAGTCGTCAAGACAGTTGCGGAACAAAAATAAACCACTGAACGGAAAGGTGACCCGATGGGCAATCCACTATTATCTACAACAGTCAGACCGGACTACAAGGGCTTGATCGACTGCATCATGCGGAAAGGAACCCCGGAGCGAGTGCATTATATCGAGTTGTTTCTCGATGGGGAGGTTCAGGAGGCGATCTGCCAGCGGTTCGGGCTGCTGGAAAAGCTCGATGCCGGCGATACGGCCTTCTGGTATAAGCGGCAGATCGCCATCCAGCGGTTTCTGGGCTATGATTTCGTGCGGTGCGGCCTGGGAGGAATGGAATGGCCCCTTCGCTATGGGACCACCCAGGACACCGCCGAGGCGCAGCGCAAAGGTGGGCGCTCTTATATTGACGAGCATTCCGGCCCTGTCACCAGCTGGGAGGAGTTCGAGAAATACCCCTGGCCCGACCCGGCCAAAGCCAGCACCGCGTCCCTGGAGTGGTATACGGCCAACCTGCCGGACGAAATGTGCATGATCGCCAGCGGGGGCTTCGCCCACTTCGCGGAACTTCTCAACTGGCTGATGGGCTACGAAACTCTCTGCTACGCCCTCTACGATGACCGCGACCTGGTGAAAGCCATCGCGGACCGGCTGGTGGACATCTACCGGGTCGTGCTGGAGCGCATTCTGGAATTCGACCGGGTCGAGATCGTCTGGGGAAGCGATGACATGGGCTTCCGCACTGGAACCCTCATCGGGCCGGACGACCTTCGCGAATTCGTGCTGCCCGGCCACGAGCTGATGGCCCGGATGTCCCATGATGCCGGAAAGCCCTATCTTCTCCATTCGTGCGGCAACCTGAACCAGATCATCTCCGACCTTATCGATGGTGTAAAGATCGATGCCAAGCACTCCTTCGAGGACGTGATCGAAAACGTTATCGAGGTGAAGGATACCTACGGCCAGCGGATCGCCCTTCTCGGGGGCATCGATGTGGATTTCCTCTGCCGCGCCGATGAAGCCCGGATCCGCGAGCGCGTCCGTAAGACCCTGGCAAAGTGCATGCCCGGCGGAGGCTACTGCCTGGGAACCGGCAACAGTATGGCGAACTACATCCCCGTGGAGAACTATCTGGTGATGCTGGACGAGGGGCGAAGGTTTTAGGAATCAGGGTATAGGGTGTAGGGCATAGAGGGGTGAGGGGTGGAGAGTTATCGGGAATTGAAGGTTTGGCAAAAAGGGATGGATCTGGTAATGGCATGTTATCAGTTGTGTCGGGAGTTTCCAAAAGAGGAGTTGTATTCTTTGAATCAGCAGATACAAAGGGCGGCTGTTTCGATGCCTGCCAATATTGCCGGAGGTTATAGAAGGGGCAGCCGGAAGGAATACCTGCAATTCCTGTCAGTCGCTCGCGGTTCATTAATGGAGCTGGAAACCCATCTCCTCATCTCAGAACGACCCCACTTCAGCCCTCGCGATTCGGTTATGCAAGTCCTATCTCTAACCGATGAGATCGGAAGAATGCTGAACGCTCTTATACGAAAGCTGAGGGAAGGAGTGGGATAGGAATCAGGGCGTAGGGAAGAGGGTGTAGCAAAC
>JADLDR010000150.1 GCA_020846535.1 Armatimonadota bacterium
AGCGCAGCCGCTCGAAATCCAGGCCCGGGGCGAGTTTCACCGCTTCGACCCCGTGGAAGTGATCGCCACAGCGGAGAAAACGAAGCGCCTTCTTAGCGCCCATGCTTCCGAACCCTTCCTGCTCTTCCCCGAAGACCACCGATACCCCATCCGAATGACCGACGAGCTTCCCCTACGCTGGATTCAGTCCGGCCCTTCACAGAGCTTCCGGGGAGAAGCCTGCCGCAACGAGTTTTACGTCTTCCGGATCGGAGTCTATGCCTTCAGCCGGGAACTGAACTCCCTTCAGGGAACCTTTGAAGACCTGAAATCGACACAGGGAGGCATCGTGCCAGCCAGCGCCCTCCGGTGCTTCAACCTTGGGGGCAGCGATTTTGCGGGCCATGCGTTCAGAAAAACCGTTTCGGTGGAGCGGGGAAAGATACAGGCTTTGTGGCTGGGAGTCCAGGTTCCGCGCGATGCCGCGCCCGGCAGCTATGAAGGCCGCTTCACCCTTCAGCCGGAGGGCGAAAGGGCGGCTCAGGTGAAGCTGACCCTGGATGTTTCCGACCGGACGCTGGAGGACTGCGGCGACATCGACCTCTGGCGGCCCTCCCGCCTCCGGTGGCTGGACTCCGCCATCGCATCGATGAGGATGTGGCGGATCCCTTTACGCCTCTGAAGGTGAAAGGCCCCGCCGTCTCCTGTCTGGGCCGGAAGGTACGCTTCGGGCGGTCCGGCCTGCCCAAGAGCATCGAAAGCGGCGGCCAGGAGGTGCTGGCGAAACCCATTAACATCGCGATCCGGACTGCAAAGGGCCTCTTTGCCTGGCCGGAGGGAAAGACGAAACGCTGCGTTCCGCGCACGGTTTCGCGCTGCGGGAGAGTGCCGGCGCGACAGGCCCTTTTGAGACCCGGCGCAGGTCGAAAATGGAGTATGACGGCTTTCTCAGCTTTCGGGCGACCCTGACGGCGAAGCAGGATATGGAGATCGAGGACATCGCGCTTGAAATCCCCTATCGGCGGAAGGACGCCGCCTATATGATGGGCCTGGGTTGCGAGGGCGGCTTTCGCCCGGCTTCCTGGGACTGGAACGGCATCAGGAGGTGCAGATGCTGGGCTACTGGGATCCTGCCTGCCCTGTCCGCACGGGTCACCGCAGCATCTTCGCCGCGGTCTACCGTAAAAAAGCAAGACTTTGATCGTCCTGGCAAGCTGGGCTAAAGAATCTCCCGGGGCCTGGGAGAAATGGGCCAACCACATCAAGCTCCGGATCGACCTGGAAGGCTTTGGGGCTGGACCCGCGAAAACCAGGCTTCGCGCCCCGGCCCTCAAGGATTTGCAGCCGGAGCGGGTCTTCTCACCAGCGGAGGAAATCCCTGTAGAGCCGGGGCAGGGCTGGTTTTTGATCGCGGAATAGAGGTGTTTCCATGTGTAAATGGCTCTATCTAACGGCACTGGCTGTAACGATCTTCGGTCAGGAGGCGGCGATGGCAGGCGGGGAAGCGGCCCGTGCCATCTGCCCCTACCGAAGCCCGGCAAGGGGCCGGGGCGGTTGACCCCTCAACATCCATAAGGAGAATCTATATGCGAAAAACAAAAGTCGGCATTATCGGCTGCGGCAATATCAGCGGAGTCTACATGCAGGCGGCGAAGCTCTTCGATATTCTGGAGGTGGCGGCCTGCGCGGACATCCTGCCGGAACGGGCGCAGGCGGAGGCAAAGGAACACGGCATCCCGAAAGCCTGCACGGTGGACGAACTGCTCGCAGATCCGGAGATCGAAATCGCGGTCAACCTGACCATCCCGAAGGCCCACGCAGAGGTCGGGATGGCCGTTCTGGAGGCCGGAAAGTCGCTCTACAACGAGAAGCCCCTGGCAGTCACCCGTGAGCAGGCGAAGACGATGCTGGAATTGGCCGCCTCCGGAGGGCTGCGGATAGGGTGTGCCCCCGATACCTTCCTCGGCGGAGGTATCCAGACCTGCCGGAAACTGATCGATGACGGGGCCATCGGGGAGCCGGTAGCCGCCACCGCCTTCATGATGGGCTACGGCCTGGGAATCTGGCATCCCCTCCCGGAGTTCATCTATAAGCCGGGCGGCGGGCCGATGTTCGATATGGGGCCGTATTATCTGACCGCGCTCGTTAACCTCCTCGGCCCGGTTCACCGCGCCACCGGCTCCGCCCGCATCACCTTTCCGGAGAGAGCCATCACCAGCAAGCCCAGATGCGGCGCGAAGATTCAGGTGGAAGTTCCCACCCATATCGCCGGGGTGATGGATTTTGCCGGGGGCGCGGTCGGGACGATCATCACCAGCCTGGATATCTGGGCCGCCCAGCTTCCCTGCATCGAGATTTACGGCAGCGAGGGAACTCTGGCCGTCCCCGACCCGAACACCTTCAGAGGGCCGGTGCGTCTAAAGCGTTTCGATGAAAAGGAGTGGCGCGAGGTTCCCCTTACCCACGGCTACACCGGCCAGTCCCGGAGCATCGGGGTGGCGGACATGGCCTACGCATTGCGCTCCGGCAGGCCGCACCGGGCCAGCGGCGAACTGGCCTATCACGTCCTGGACACCATGCACGCCTTCCACGACGCCTCCCGCGAAGGCCGCCA
>JADLDR010000151.1 GCA_020846535.1 Armatimonadota bacterium
ACCGGCACACACCCCCGCCCCATCGCCTCCAGCAGCGTCAGGGGCGTCCCCTCGAACTCCGAGGTCAGGATAAACACATCGTTTTGCTCGAAGGCCGCCAGCACCTCCTTGTTCGGGCGCGCACCGAAGAGACGAACCGAAGCGCCCTGCTGAATGAGGGGCTGCAAAGCTCCGATAAACGCCTCCTGCTCCGGCCCGCTGCCGATAATCGTCCACTGTGTCATCACCTGACGCTTCACAAGTTCGGCCATGATTTTCGGCAAATCCATGATGCGCTTCTGGTGCTGTATGATGCGTCCGGCATAAATAATGCGAAGAGGCGATCCCTCATGATAAGGCCGTTTCCTATAGGCGCAAGGGATCGTAACTCCGTACGGAATGGTATACATCCTCGGGGCAAAAGACGGATCGATCCGGGCGGTTTTTTCGGCAATAACTTTGCTGACGGCCACGATAGCGTTCCAGTATCGGCCAAGCCGGGCCGCGTGATCATAGTATATCGATTCGTCGCTGTGCAAAACGCCGACTATACCGACTCGTCGGGAAAGCCTGGGGCTGACGCAGGAATGCCGGTAGTCGTGATTCGGAATGTAGACACAGGGAGCTTGCGACTCCAGATAATCCATGAATACTTTCCAGTGCCTCTCCCAGGTATCGTTTTCGACGACGGCCAGCCTCGAAAAAACGATATCTTCAGGCATCGGCAGCGGATTTTTGCTTTCAAGGTATGGCTGAGTCAGCAGAATTTCCGCAGAAACGGAACGGGCCAGCAAGCCCCGGGCCAGGTTCTCGCAAAAAACGGTTACCCCGCCGACATCCCACTTCGATGCGCTGATGATGACTTTATAATCCATCTCTTATCTTCCGGCTATTTCTCGGATAATTTCGTAGAGCCGAGGAGCGACGCGGTCGGCGGTATGCCTTTCCGAGACCTTCGCTACAGCCCGCTGGCCCAGGCTGTGGCGCAAGTTTTGGGAATCTGCAAGACGGATGATCTGATCGGCCATGGCCTCGATATCCATGTAAGGCACAATGAAGCCGCAATCGTCTTCCACGAACTCCACGGCCCCTCCGGCACCGTCAAAACAAAGCACCGGCTTGCCCACCGAGGCGGCCTCCAGTACCACCAGAGGAAAGGAATCTTCCCTGGAGACCAGAGCGAAAATATCGCTTGCGAGAAAATAATCCAGCGGGTTCGGCAGGGAACCGGTAAACCGGACAAAACGGCTCAATCCCGACTTATGGATATCGTTTTGTATGCCGCCGAACTCCGGCCCTTCGGCTTTGCCCCCCACCCACAAAAAATAGACCTTTCCGGGCTGCTTTCGATGCGCTGTCCGAGCCAGATGCACGAACATCTCGGGAGCTTTCCACCAGTTGAGCGAACCGGCAGCCGCTACCACGAGGGCCTCCGGCGGAATATCCAGTTTGGCCCGAATCCGATCTCTCGAATCGATCTGACAGGCCGGTTGCGGCGCAGACGATGGGACAAAGCCATAAACGACACTGACCCGATTTTCCGGAATCCGATGGTTCTCTACCAGATTGTCCCTTACCGCGCAGGACACGGCGATATAGTGCCGAGAATATTTGCAGATCAGGTTAAAGTTTTTTTCGCCGACATAGCACCGGATGGAATGTTCCAGATCATGCACATGGGTGATCACCGGGCAGCCCGTATCTGCCAGAAACGCCAGCGTGTCGCTGTTGCTCACTGTGTTGGAATAGATCAGGTCGATTCGCTCGCGCTCAAGCCGCGCTTTCAAACCCATCCGGCGGAACCGTTTGTCGATCCGACCGAGGATTCCTTTTCGTTCCGACGCCCGGACCGGCTGTTGGTTCGCCTGTGGCCCCGGGCGCTTGTTCCAAAAAAGAACTGGCCCCAGAGCTTCGAAGTCAAGCGTCAAGTCGCCGCCATCGCGAAGAAGCGTTACGACTGAAGCATCGGTGTTCGCTTTCAGCCAGCGCATAAAGCTCAACAGGAGTATCGGTGCGCCTGTGCGCGAGGCTGCGTGTGAGATAAAAAGTATTTTCTCCGCCAACGATTATTCTTTTTCCCTTGAAGCATATGCAGTGCCCCACAGAACACCGCGTTTCCCAGGCGTAAGTCCCGCCCTATTACACATCGGGATCGGCCCGATGACGGCGCACGATGCGGTAAAGAGAACGCAGGCGATGGACCAGCCTGTCCCCCAGAAATATATAAGCCAGTTCACGAATACCGTATCTAAAAAATGATGCCGGAGAATAACGAAGCACCTGAAGAGATTGGTTTCGGGCCATAACCATATCTTTGCGCGCCCGGGCCGAGCGGGCGAGCCGCAGGTGTGTGGCTATCCGGTCTGCAGGGCTGACCCACCGCATGGCCGGAAGGCTGCGGGCCAGCGTTTGCTCAGTGACCAGGAGGATGCGTTCCATATGCTGATCGGTCAGGGATGCGCTGTGGCGGCGATAAAGATAAAGGTCTTTGTGCAGGGGCTGGAGCCGGAAGTCGACGGAAGCGCGCAGCCAGAAATCGTAATCTTCCGCCAGGAAGAGGTCCTCGGCATACCCCTTCAGTTTTTCATGAACCGCCCGTTTGTACAGGAAGCAGGCCCCGACGCAATTGCGAGTCACCAGTTCCTCACGCGGGCCTACGCTGGAATATTTGACGAACTGCCCCTCATCATCGATATTGGTATAATCGGTGTAAAGGACATCGACTTCCGGATGGGCCTGAAGATAAGAGGACATCTCGGCCAGAGCGTCCGGCCTGAAGCAGTTGTCATCGGATGTCCAGGTGAAATAATCGCCTCGTGCCTGCGCGAACCCGATATTCAAAGAGGCAGGCAATTTCCGGTTGGGCGAATTGCGGATCGTTCTGATGCGGCTCTCGCGGCCTGCGTAGCGGGCTATGATCGCAGGCGTATCGTCAGATGAAGCGTCGTCTACGATGATCAGCTCCCAGTTCGAGTATGTCTGAGCCAGGCAGCTTTCGATAGCCTGCTCGATATAACGGCTCCCGTTATAGGTCGGCAGCACTATCGAAACCAGCGGAGTCTTCATATAATACGCCTCTCCTGAGCATGCATCTCCCGCGCAGGACGTCAGGCTTTGACGCCTCGGGTCACCAGCATATAGCCCTGGTTGCAATCCAGCAGGTGGGCCTCGGCGTGCGCCTCCATCCAGTCGGTCAGGATTTTTCGCAGCGGGTGGTTCTGGGGCAAAAACTGGAGGGCATGCCTTGCGCCCGGCGATTTCTCCTCCACCACCTTCAGCCCGGCGGCCTCGAAATCGTCCCGCAGGGAATGGATCGGCTTCTCCAGCCCGTAGGGCCAGGTTCCGGTCTCCTCGGCAATCGCCATGCCGATCCGGTAGGCCAGGCTTGCCGCATTCGCCACCATGATGATCACCTGCCCGGACGAAACCCGGGCGCACTCGCGGATGATCCCGCGCCGTTCCTCGTCGGTCAGGCGGTCCAGCAGCCCCGAACTCCAGGCGCAGTCGAATTCCCCGTCCTCGAAGGGGAGGGGCCGGGTGGCGTCCCCGCAGACCGATTGAACGCTTACCCCGATCTCCTCGGCGCAGCGGTGCGTGAACTCGATATTTCCCTCGCTGATGTCCAGGATCGTCACCTTTCGGCCTGTCTGAGCCAGGAAGAGAGACATCTCCCCTGTCCCGCTCCCGACTTCCAGCAGCTTATCCCCCGGCCTGGTGGCGAGGATCACCTCCTGCCCCCAGGGGTACACCTGGTTCTGCCGGAGGCGCTTCACAATAGGCTTCATCACCTCCGGCCTGATCAGCACCTCGTTCCAACTGGAGCCGCTGAGGGCGGAGCGTTTGATCCCGCTGAAAACCTTCTCTCCCTCTCCCGATTCCTCCACCTGAATCCGGTCGCATCCGCGCTGAAGCGGCTGGCGAACCGCCGCTTCCCCGGACGGGCATTCCCACGGCAGGCCGCACGGCCCGTCCTTGTGGAATACCAGCACCCGCCCGCCGACCCGCGCCGCCCGGGTTATCTCCCCGATAACGGCATCCAGGTTGGCCGCGAAGCGGGCGGGCAGAACGGCGTAAACCACATCGAAGCTGTTGTCCGGAAAGGCCATGCGCTCCGGAGCGCCCTGCCGGATATCCGGGCCTCCGGCTGGCAGGCTTTCCATCGGTAACAGCGACAGGCCCGCGCATTCCAAGTCGGAGCCGCCCCGTTGGATCGCTTGCAGCAGAGACGGCGCGAAACAGCCGACCTCCAGAACCCTGGAACCCGGCTCCAGCCCGGCGAGGACAGCCTGCGCCCGCGCCTCGTCTTCCGCGGATGGCAGGGTATGCCGGTTGCGCTCCCAGAAATTTTCCATGCGCCAGAGGTGGGCGTCCAGGTAGAACTTGGCCGACCAGGGCAGTTCCACGGCAGGATGGTAGCCCGCCTCCGGGCCGTAGCTTCCCAGAAAGCCACCGCTGCGCTGCTGGTGAGCCTCCAGCCACGCCAGCGCCCGGTCGGCAGGCCCGGGCTGGCCCGTTTTATACCAGCACAGGGCCAACTGCGCCAGGCCGGGCGAGCAGACCCAGCCTGCTCCTTCCATCCCCGGCACGGAGCCGTCCTCCGCCTGGGTCTTCCGGAGCGTCTCCAGCACCGGCGCGGCCAGGTCGCTTCGGCCCAGATCGATCAACGCCTCCAGTTCGTAGGCCAGGAAATGGGTCAGGGTAGCCGGTTGAAGCGCGTCCGGCTGCCTGGCGTAATGCTCGATGCACCGCTCCGCCGCCTCCCGATAGCGAGGCTCGCCGAAGGCTTCGGCAGCCTGCGCCAGCGGGGGAAGCGCATAGAGATGGACGCTTTCAGGCACTTTGTAAACTTTGTTTTCCACCTCCGCCGGATACCGCTTCCCGAAACCCCCTCTGCCCCCGTCCTCCATTTGGGCGCACAGGTAATCCGCCGCCCTCCGGGCCGCCTCTCGCGCCTGAGGCATCAAATCGCTGCCGGCCAGCAGTCCCCGGAGCGCCTGACCGGTGTCGAAAATGTAAGGGTCGCCCTCCGGGCTGGTGTGGGAGCCGTCGGCCCGCTGGATGCAGAGGATCCACCGGAGGAACCGACCCGCCAGCGCCTTCTCCCCGTAACGGAGGAGGGTCGGGATGAGATAGCCCGTCACTTCCGGGTAGGCGTCCTGCCGGGTGGAATGGACTCGGACTCCTCCCGCCGGATGTTCCTGGGAGGCCAGCCACCGCAGCGCCCGGACAGGCGGAACCTCCGGCGGGAGGGGCGGCTCAGCTGATTGGGGCTTGCCGCTTCCTGCGCCGTCCAGCCCCAACTGCCGGAACCCCTTCCGGAGCGCTCTTTTGACCAGCTTTCCCAGCGGGACCTCTCGCGACATGATACCTCCCTCTTCCGAGAAATCGATCCGACCGACTATTGTCTTGCCTGCGCCACCGGCGTGCCCGACTGCGGCCGGGTGCCGGTTTTCAATTGTTCATAGTAGCGGGCCACCTTACGCACTGCCGCCGCCGCAGCCTCCGCATGTGCGATGCGGGCGTGGTTGCTCCAGATAATCAGGACCTGCCGGTTCTGGAATTCGGCGAAGCCCGGGTAATCTTCACCCTTCGGCGGCGTGTAGGGGAAGGCGCTGAAGGGAAAATGGCTGTCTCCGAAGGTGTTTTGCTCCTTCAGCGCCGGGTATTCGAAAACCAGGCTGGGAAGGTACTGGCGGCGGACCGGGACGCCTTCCACCCTCAGAACGTTGCAGAACTCCTCCGTACCGACCCCGAAGCGGCCCTCATCGATGGCGAAGGTGAAGATCCACCAGGAGCTGACGGCTCCCTGGGGATCGTCAGGCGTTTCGATGCCGTCGATTTGACGTAGCAGGCGGCGCAGGTGTTCCGCGCTCTCCCGGCGGCCTTGCAGCAGGCCGGGCAGTTTCGCAAGCTGCGCCCTCGCCACCGCCGCCTGTAGTTCGGTCATCCGGTAGTTCATCCCGAAGAAAAGATGGGTGCGGGTCCCGTGCGCCCGGTCCCACCCCTTGTCGGCGAATAGGGCGGCCCTTTCGGCCAGGTCGGGGCGGTTGACCAGAGTGATCCCGCCGTCCCCGCAGGTGATCTGCTTGGACTGCTGTAAGCTCAGACACCCGAAGTCGCCGAATGTGCCCACCTTTCGGCCCTTATATTCGGCGAAGTGCGCCTGGCAACAGTCCTCGATGAGCGCGATCTTTTTGTCTTCGAGCAGGGCGCAGATCGGATCCAGGTCCGCAGGCCGCCCGAAGAGATGCACCAGGATCACCGCTTTGGTGCGCGGGGTGATCTGCCGGGCGATGCTCTCGGCGGTGATGCTGCCTGTTATGGGGTCGACATCGGCAAAGACGGGAATGCAGTTGCAGGCCAGAATAGGGATAATCGATCCCATATCGGTGATCGGGGTGGTAACCACCTCATCGCCCGGGTTCAGGTTCAGCGCGCCGAGAGCGATATGGATGGCCGCCGTGCCGGAGGTGGAGGCCACCGCCGAATGGCTGCCGTAAGCCTCGGCAAACTCCCTTTCCAGAGCAGGGGTCTCCTTGCCATCGGTGCAGTTCATATATTTGCTCTGAATGACCCGCTTCAAGTTTTTGAGTTCCTCTTCCCCGACGCAGGCCGCATTGTTGAACCATTCCATAGCGGCCCGTGGCCCGCCGTCGATAGCCAGCGGTTCCGGGGATGCGCCGGGCATCATGGCCGGGGGCGGCGGCCCGAACGCGCCGTCCGAAGGCCGGGCAGGAGCCTGATCCGGAAATAGGTCGCGAATGACTTCTCCCCGGTTCATCAGGGGCAGATTCACCGGCTCCCCCAGCCTGCTGGACTCGTAGCAGGACAGGACGAGTTCGACCGCCCTTGCCGAAGGTTCGAAGACCGCCGGGTAGCCGGCCTGCTGGCCCTTCACCCACCGCACAAAATCCCCGAACTGCTTGGTCCGGCAGTCAGGCCCCAGCGGCTGGGCGGCCAGCTCCTGCGCCGGCCCTCCAGCCTCCAGTGCTGACGGGCCGACTTCCACCCATCCCTGGCTGCCTTCCACGCGGATCGCGAAAAAGCCCGGCGACTGATCGCCTGTCCGGAACTCGCACCGCAGCCCGCCTTCGAAAAGGATCTCGCCCGAAGCCCCGTCTTCGGCAGGGATATCCTGGTAAAAACGCCCCTGGCTTCGCTCGCAGCGGCAGGCCACCCGCCGGATCGCCGGGTCCCCCAGGATGAAACGAACCGAATCTATCAGATGGGGGCCGTTGTCGAAAAGGCTGCCGACCACATGGCCGGTCACGCTCCGGATTTCCCCGAGTGCGCCCGATTTCACGATCTCAGCGGCCCGGATGTAGCGCGGGTGAAAGCGGTAGTGGTGGCCGACCGCGAATTTCAGATTTTTCTTATCGACCGCCTCGCGGATCTGATCGATCTCGGACATCCGGAGGGCCAGTGGCTTTTCGCACAGGATGGCCGGAATCTCCGCGGCCACGGCATCGGCGATAATCTCCGCATGGCTCTGCGGCCAGGTGCAGACGCTCACGATATCGGGCCGGATGTCCCGAAACATCTGGCGGTGGTCCCGGAAGGTGCGAACCTCGCGCCACTGGGCCGCCGCCTTTGCCAGGGCAGGAAGATAGATATCGCTGACAGCCACCACCCGGGCCAGCCCGGTGCGCTGAAACCCATCCATATGGGTCGATGCGATCTGACCGCACCCCACCACCACCACTTTGAGCGGCGGCGGTGGGGGCGGAGTCATCCGGCGGACCACCGATTGCTTGAGCCTGAAAGCCCTCCGCCGTATCGCTTTCGCGCCGCGCTGGAAAAAGGATGCCATAAAATCCTCCTGTGCCTGGATCATTATTCCATGTTTTCTATCCGGCCAACCGATGAGAAACAATGCGGTCTAAAAAGCACCCCCTGGCCTCCCACTTTGCTAAGGGGGGGCTGAGGGCGTGTGGGATCTTGGTACTCGCTCAAAGTCTCCCAAGGCCGCTCCCCTCGCCGAAGCCCGGCGGGGGGCCGAGGGGCGGCTCTTCACAGCAACCGCCTTTTGACGGCACGGGCAATCCGCCGGAGGGAGAGTTTTCGGGCCAAGGGGCGGCAGGTCCGGCTCCATCTGGCTTTTGCGCCTTCCATCGTTTCACCGGCTCGCCATCCGGCAATCTCCAACCTTCTGCCGAAAGGCAATCGGCCCAGGCTCAGGGCCTCCCGGTAGAGGGCGGCTTCCATCTCATCCACCACCGATACGTCGAACTGCCGGGCCATCTGCACAGCCCCGGCAGAGAGCGCGTTCCGGTAGGGTTTGTCCTCGCAGATTTTGCGGATGGCGGCGGCCAGGCTTTGCGGGTTCTCGTAGTCTTTCACCAGACAGGCGCTTTCATCGCGCCTGAGAAATTCGTTCATAGGGGCGATGTCGGAGGTGACTATCGGAGCGCCGCAGGCGGCAGCCTCGATGAAGATGATGCCGAACCCTTCCCACCGGCTGGGAACGCAGAGGCAGTCCGCCCAGGAATACCAGAGGGGCAATTCGGCGTTCTTGACCGCATCGATCCAGACGCAGCGGTCGCTGACGCCCACCTCCTCTGACAGAGCGATATAGGGCGCATTGTCCCCCAGCCCGACAAAAATGCAGGCATAATCGGGCGGAAGGAGCGCCAGGGCGCGGATGAGGGTATCGGCGTTCTTCTGGTCGGTCCGGCGTCCGATATGGAGGATATGTCTGCCCGGCGGGAAGCGCGAGGCGACCGGTTCCAAAAGGGCCCGGTCCCGTATGGGGCGGAAGGCATTCGTATCGACCCGGTTGGGCAGGATGCGGATGCGCTCGGGAGAGGTTCCGATCTCCTCCACCTTGCGAGCCACCACTTTGGACATGCAGATCACCATATCGGCGTAGAGTACCGACCGGTGCAGGAGATCGGGATTGGTGTCATGGACGCTGACCAGGACCGGCACGCCCGGCAGCCGGTTGCGGCACACCAGGTCCGCAGGCCAGAAGCCTCCGTACGCCCGCACCACATCCGGCTTCAATGCTTTCAGCTTTCCCTTAAACTCCCGGTCGGCGGCCCCGATAAAGCGGATGCCCTGCACCGTCCGCTCCCCGCTCTCCTTGGGGCTTAATGCATACACTTCCTCGAAGAGCCCCTGCGGGTTGAAGTAGCGCCCCAGCCAGTCATAACCCGCTTTCTCATAGGTGGCTATCGAATCGGTCGGCACGACCACCAGCCGCTTGCCCACGCCGCTCACACCTTTCTCCCGTCCGTCCTCTCAGAGATTGCTCGATACGGTTTCCGATACCGGCAGGGGGAAGCGTTCGGCATCGCCCTCAATCGGCTTGAATTCCCAGTCGGCATCGAAGAGAATACCCATCCCGTCCATGCGGTCGGGGATCGCTCCGGTCCCGTAGACATCGGCATGCACCACCGTAAGCCTGTACGCCTTGATGATCCGGTCCGCGTCCTGCTGCGGGGTTTTGCCGAAGGCAGCGGTGATAAAATACTCGCCTGCCACCAGAGGCAGACGGGGGATGCGGCAGGTGAAGATACCTCTGGGCGGGCCGTTGACGATTCTAGCCCCTTTGGTCATCTTGTTGTTGATGGCAAAGGCCCGCTGGGCCTCCGGGTTCTCGAATGTCAGGCGGATGATGGGCTGGCGGACGATATCGTCGGTCTCATACTCGACATGGAAATAAACTTCCCCACCCATGGGGGCCGTGGTGATGATGTTGCCCCCTGCATCGGTCATCCACATCTGTTTGAGAGAGGGGACCATATCGGGCAGGCGGCCCGGGTGGTTCCACAGATCGGAAACCCGCTCGATATCGACATGAAAGGTGTTGTGGATGTAGCGATGTACGGCCTGGCCGGGAACGGAATCCATCACCACCTTGCCCGATTCCAGAAGAATGCAGCGCGTGGTCATCGCCTGGATCGCAGCCATGCTGTGGCTGACGAACAGGACGGTGCGCCCCTCTTTGGCCTCCTGCCCCATCTTGCCCAGGCACTTCTGCTGGAAGGGGAGGTCGCCGACCGCAAGCACTTCGTCCAGGATGAGGACATCCGGCTCCAGGTGGGCCGCCACCGCAAAGGCCAGGCGCACGTACATGCCGCTCGAATAGCGTTTGACCGGCGTATCGATGAACTGCTCGATTTCGGAGAAGGCCACGATCTCATCGAATTTGCGCTCGATTTCACGGCGGCTCATCCCCAGGATCGCGCCGTTCAGGAAGATGTTTTCTCGCCCGGTCAGGTCGGCGTGAAAGCCGGTGCCGACCTCCAGCAAGGAGCTGATTCGCCCGTGGAGGGTGGCTTTGCCCCGGGTCGGCTTGGTGATCCCGGATAGAATCTTCAGGAGCGTGCTTTTCCCGGAGCCGTTGCGCCCGATGATCCCCAGCACTTCCCCCTGCTTCAGCTCGAAATTGACATCGTTCAAGGCCCAGATGGTGGACTCTTCCTCTCCATCGCGCCGATGGAGAAGCTTCCGGAAACTTTCAGACATCGCTTCTTTCAAATTCCGGGAGCGATTCTGAAGCCGCCCGATTCGATACTGCTTGCTCAATCCCTCGACTCTTAAAGCTGCATCCGACATCAGCGAATCTTGTCTCCTTTTCTCTTTCGAAAGCCCCATGGGATCTACCCACGATGTGGCAGGCTATCAATCATTCATTATAAGACCGATTGCTCAAAAGCGCCATCCGTATTTTTACGAGTATTTGCGGCCTAAACAGCACCCCCCAACCCCCCGGCTTCGGGGAGGCTGAGATCGTGCGTCCTCTGGGTAATCTTTCAAATTACCCCAAGGCCACTCCCCCCGCTGAAGTCTGGCGGGGGGCCGGGAGGCGGTTGCCTTTAACGCTTTCCAGACCGCCCTCCGGCTTATGCCGGCTATATAATATCGGCGAAGGTGCGCTCCATCCGCTTGAAATAAAGAAGGCCCGTGAAGAGCAGCACCAGCACCACGCTTCCGCTGACAGCCATCAGGCCGATGTCGGGGATTGTCCTGCCCAGCATCGCCCAGCGGAACCCCTCCACCACGCCGACCATCGGGTTCAGGCTGTAGAGCAGTTTCCACCTATCGGGAACCAGGCTGAGCGGATAGGCCACCGGCGTAGCGTACATCCATATCTGGATGACGAAGGGAATGAGATAGCCCACATCTCGGTACTGCACATGGAGGGCGCAGGACCAGAGGCCTATCGCAAGGGCGGTCATCATCGCCAGGAGGATGAACAGAGGCAGGGCGAGTACGCCGAGGGTCGGGGTGAAGCGGAACCAGACCATCATGCCGATCAGGATGGCGAACGCCAGCAGGAAATCGACCAGAGGCGTGATCACCGAGGAGAGCGGGATAATGAGCCTGGGGAAATAGACTTTGGAGATCAGGCCCGAGCTGCCGACCAGGCTGACCCCGCCCCGGCTGAGGGCCTGGGAGAAATAGTTCCAGGGGAGCAGGGCGGTATAGGAGAATATCGGATAGGGAATGCCGTCCGAAGGCACTTTGGCGAATTTGCTGAAAACCATCGTAAAGACTACCATCGTCATGAAGGGCTGTAAAATCGCCCAGGCCGCGCCGATGACGGTCTGCTTATATCTCACCTTCACATCCCGCCAGATCAGCAGGTAAAGCAGCTCCCGGAAATGCCAGATATCCTTGAGATCCAACTGAAAGATGCTTCTTTGCGGCTGAATGCTGACGGTCGGCAAAGGCTTGCCGCTTCTTTTCGATCCCTTGCCGATTGCGGCGATATCTTCTTGGGGTGTTTCTGTGCGATCCAAATGGCTGATACTCCTTTCAAAATGCCTGGCGGATTCGGGATTCGGGGCTGCCGCCTTCCTCCAGCCGATAGATGCGTATGGTCGGGCCCGCCAGCGATTCACCGGGCCGAAATTCCTCGATTAGACGCCAGCCTTGTTGCGGGGAGGCTCCTGCAAAAAGGCTGCGGTAAAAAGCCTGCTTTTTCGTGAATTCCGGGTAGAGCGGGTTGCCCAGGTCGAGCGCCCCCTCGATATAGCGGTCGTACGCGCCGCTAGAGACGATCAGATAAGAAACCCCCAAGCGTCTGGCCCGATCCGTGGTCATAAACGACGGCTCCAGGGCGGACACTATCTCGAAAGCCTTTTGCGCTTCATAATGCCTGCGGAGGCGGGACCGAAGCGACCGGCTCAGGCTTTTGATCTTCGAAGAGTCGAAGACGCTCCAGTTATAGAGAGGCGGGCCGTAAATGAGCGCATCCATCGCGATTCTGGTTTTGGCCGGTATATTTTGCTCGATCCACTCCTTGGCGGCCATCTGGGTGAACGATTTGCCGGTTCTCGCATTCACCTCGGACGCGATTGAGGACAGCGGGGCGATGACCGACAGGGCCGCCAGCCCATATATCCAGGGAGCCAGGCGGGGGCGAAGCCGCGCCCACCGCTCGCCGAAAGATACGCCGGAGATGCAGGCCAAAGGATATACGGACAGCATATAGTGCAGCGAAATACGCGGGGAGCTACCAACCCACAGGTATAGCGGGACGGTGAAAAGCGCCAGAAGGCCGTAGGCCACTCGCTCAGGGCCGGGCCGGAGCGCCTTCCATATCATTCGCCCCAATCCCAGAATCATCAGCAGTCCCAGCCCTGCTGTCTTCGCTAGTTCCGCCAGAGGCCATATGAACAAAGCGCCCCGGCCTGTCGTGGCATACTCGTTTTTCAGCAGGCCGAACAGGGCCAGGCATTGATGGACGGCTTCCCGGAAATCGGTGATGAAATAGGGATTCAGCAGCAGATAGACGGGGGGGACGACAGCGAACCAGAGCCAGGGCGCAAGCGACTGCCCGTTCCGCCGGGACAGCCGCCCGGCAAGGCAGAAGCCCGGAAAGAGAACCGGGGCCACATTGATCCGGAAGGAAACCGCGACCGCGGACCAGAAGACGCCCCATCGAAACGCTTGCAGAGAATCTTCCCGGGCCGTTTTCAGCCAGTAAAAGAGAGCGATCAGGCAGGCCAGTTCGGTCACGCTTTCCGGCAGCGCCCACCGCGAGCGAAAGTATTCCAGAGGGAAGCAGGCATAGAGGAACACGGCCAGAAGGCAGAAGCGGTACGACATGAAAAAGCAGGCGATCCGGTAGATCAGATAAAGCGCCGCCACGCTCGCCAGGACCGAGATCCAGCGCCCCAGGAGGTAGAACATGGTGCGGTCGGTCAGGAATTGAAAGATCAGATCATCTACCCCATGGAATTTTCCTGCCACTAAGCCTGCGACAAAATAAAAGCCGTATGCGATGAGCAGCAGAAAGCTGTAGGGAGACGGCATAAAGAAATTCGGCAAGCTGTGGAACGCCTGGGAGTAGGAGCGGTGGGCCGCCACCAGGAGGGCGGTTTCCACAAAGTATTTCTCGTCTCCTCCCGGAGAGGCGATGATATCGGGCAGGCCGCGGGAGAGTCCCAGGATCCGAACCGTTCCGACCGCCGCCATGATGGCCCAGAGCATCGGCGGAACGGTAAATTTCTTTCCCCCCGTGGCTCTGTCGAAACCATTTTCAGTTGATCGCTCGCCTGTCTGCATGATTCTATCGTCCGGCTGCGCCCGCGCATCGCCTCTTTTCTGCGGTGAAATCGTGTCTTAAACTTTCCGAAAAACGTCCAGATAGCGGGCGGCGGCCTGCCGCCATGTGAACTCGGTCCGGGCCACTTCGAGGCCGGCCTTCCCCAGGCGCTCGCGTTCATCGGGAGCGCCAAGAAGCCGGGCGATCCCCTCGGCCAGGGCTTCCGCCGAGCCCGCTTCCACAAGCCAGCCTGTCCTGCCGTGTTCTATGATTTCCGGGATCCCTCCGGTCCGGCAGGCCAGCACTGCCCGCCCTGCAAGCATTCCTTCCAGGACAACGATGCCGAACGGCTCGTCGCGGGAGGGAACGATGATCAGTTCGGCTCCCTGCATCCAGCGGTAGACCTGGGGCGGGGAAAGCCTGCCCAGAAGATGAACCCGCTCGCTCAGGCCCGACTGCCCGATCAACGCTTCCAGCCGCCGCTTCTCCGGCCCGTCCCCTCCGATATAAAGATGGCGCTCCAGGCCCCCGGCCTGCCGGAAGGCGCTGACAAGCAGGTCGAAGCCTTTTTTATGCACCAGACGGCCTACCGCGAACAGGTAGGGATGGGGGGGCGGCTCGACCGATTCCGTTTCCGGGGGCAGCGGGCTGACCCCGTTATGGGTCACATAGGCTTTGCCTTGCAGGGAAGCCTCAAGGCCGCTTTCTTTCAGCAGGAAAGCGGAGCAGGCGGTCACGGCATGGGAGCGATCCAGGAGCCGCCCCTGCACCCACCGCCGCCAGGAGGACTGCCGGGGCAGGGTGCGGACATCCTCACCGTGCAGGGACACGACCAGTTTGAAATCGAGCAGGCGAGAAGCGATCCAGGCATAGCCGCAGGCGTCCCCGGCAAAATGGACGTTCAGAATATCGGGCCTGAGCCTGCGGAGCAGAATCAGCCACCGGGCCAGAGAGATCGGAAGAAGGCCGACCTGGGCGATATATTTGATAAGGTTCGTCGCGCTCAGAGGTGGCAGCGAAAGGCCGGCAAAGAGGATCCGATGCACCGGAACCCCATCCATTTCCTCATAGGCGCTCAGGGAGCGCGGGTAGCGATTGGTGACGATTTCCACCCGGTGGCCCGCCGCCTGGAACTCCTGGGCAAGATAACGGATCGCCGTTTGCAGCCCTCCCACGCACGGGAGGTAGCTGGCCGGAACCAGGACGATTTTCAAGGGCCGAGCGGGCATCAGGGCTGGCTGGAAGCCTGCCGGAGCGTATCTTTCTTGACCATCCGGGCGATATGGACGGCTATCTCCCTGTTCGCCGCCGAAACGTTTTCCCTCATCTTCTCCTCGCTGCCGGACCACCAGTCTGAGACGCGGACAAAGGCGCTCAGAGAAGGCTTCTGGTTGCGGAGCCGTTCTTTGAGCCTGCCCCAGAGAAATTCTTGCGGGGTGGCGGCCCGGATCGTATCTGAGGAAAGCCAGTAGGAAACGATAGCGGTATTGCCCTGCTGGTCTTTGATCCTCAGCGTCTTGATCTCGAAGGGCAGGCTTTCGCCTGCGATAGCGAACCGGCTGATATCGACCTTTTCGACCGCCCAGCCTCCGCCGAACAGGCAGCTTTCCGGGGTGTGGAACTCATCGTTGGGGCCGTAAATGACCACCAGTTCCACCCGTCTCCCGGGGCCTGTATAAAAGCGCCTGAGCATCTGGCTGTTCGGGAAGCTCTCCACCACGCGGTCTTCGAACTTATCGTCCTGCCCCTGCCAGCCGCCCGCCAGCTTCATCGGAATCTGACTGAAATTCACCGACTTGGGAACCTCAGGCGTCGGGGGCATGAAGGCGCGATCCAAAAAGATCGCCAGTACAAAGACAATGGCTAATGTTAAAGCTGGAACCGGAGCTTTCGGCATCCTATTGCCTTCCCTAATCCCATCAGACAAACGAATGTGAGAATCATCACGAGAAAGCCGGAGTAGTCATGAAAGACATGCATGGCGTCTTCGCCCCATTGGTATCCCACTAAATAAATGAGAAAAATCCGCACGCTGTTCGCCAGGAGGCTCAATGGCACCACCAGCGCCACAAGGAGCCACCGTTTCCAGGCCGCCACATCCATCAGATAGACATAGAGCGTCGCAAAGGCCAGCATGGCGATCAGAAGCCGGAAACCACTGCACTCGTTCCCTACCAGAACGCTGAAATCCCAGGCGATGATCGCCGTTCCTTCCTGACGGCCCTCCATGCCGCAGAGGTTCACCATTTTGGTAGCCAGCCAGGTCGAAGCCAGCTGGATGCGAAGCGTCAGGGGCAGCATCAGAAATTGCGGCAACGGGAGGGCGTAGCCCAGATATAGCACCCCCGCCTGCGCCGCCCGCCAGACGGCAGGGCCGTACATCACCAGGACAGAGCCGATCAGGGTCAGCAGGAGGGTCAGGCCGGAAATAGCGAAGGCCCGCATCCAGTGGGCCAGGATATGCACCAGCAGCGAGGGCAGGATCAGGGCCAGGCCCCAGTAGAGAGGACGGCGCAGGGCTTCGCGGAGTTTGTCGCGGCTCAGCCAGAGGATGAATAGAGAAATAAACGGCACGAGCGTCCCGTGGGAATAATTGCTATCTTTCTTCATCCACTCGGTCCAGAGGCTCATGAAATAGGGAGCCCACAGGGCGGCGATAAGAGCCAGCAGAACGACCCCCCATACGCGCTCCGCTCTCTCCTGGGGGTTCAGAGTCTTCTCTATTTTTCTCGCTCCTTGTTCACCATCGACAGCGGTTCCCGGTCGAATCCGAGGGTCACCGTCGGCTTATAGGGTTTCGTTTTGACCTGAAAACCGGGTGCCAGGTCGGAAAGGATTTCCCGGATACCCTGGCGGTCGCACCGCTTGGCCGCCATCCATAGATCTTTCAGCGCCGCTTCGATCTTGCCGGGCGGGGCGTCTTCCAATTGATAGTTGGAGAAGATGCGCTCATGTCGGGTAGCGCGCCGGACCTCCTCCGGGGCGACCAACTCTTCATGCAGCTTCTCGCCGGGTCGGGGGCCGGTGAAGGCGATGGAAATGTCTTTGCCCGGAACGTAACCGGCAAGGCGGATCAGGGATTTGGCAAGATCCAGGATTTTGACCGGCTCGCCCATGTCCAGCACGAAAATCTCCCCTCCGGTTCCCATTGCCCCGGCCTGGAGGGTGAGCTGCACCGCCTCCGGGATGGTCATGAAGTAGCGGGTCATCTCCGGGTGGGTGACGGTGACCGGGCCGCCCCGCTCGATCTGAGCCTTGAGGGTCGGGACGACACTGCCCCGGCTCCCCAGCACATTGCCGAAGCGGACGATCATGAATCGGGTATGGCCTCCGGAGAGGGAGCGAACGATCATCTCCGCCACCCGCTTGGAGGCCCCCATGATGCTGGAGGGAGAGACCGCCTTATCGGTGGAGATCAGCACGAAAGCCTTGACCCGGCAGGCCCGGGCGATCTCCGCCAGGTTCTTCGTGCCGAAGACGTTGTTCTTGATGGCCTCTTCCGGATTGTCTTCCATCAGGGGCACATGCTTGTGGGCGGCGGCGTGGAACACCACGGTCGGCTTGAATTCCTCGAAAACCGCCTCCAGCTTGTCCCGGTCCTGCATATCGGCGATGATCGGGATGGCCCTGAAGTGGTGATTGTTGAATAGCTCCTGCTCGATGGAGAAGATGCTGTTCTCCCCATGGCCCAGCACCATCAGTTCCGCCGGGCCGACATTGACAATCTGACGGCAAATCTCGGACCCGATGGAGCCGCCCGCGCCCGTCACCAGAACTCGCTCCCCCTGAAGGTAGGCGGCCACTTCCTGCATATCGCTTTTCACCGGCTCGCGGGAGAGGAGGTCTTCCAGCTCGATGTTGCGAAGCTGGCTCAGCTTGGCCTCCCCGCCGATGATCTCCGGCAGGGACGGGATGATGCTTACCCGGGCGTTGGTCACGATGCATTTATGCACGATCTCTTTGAGCCGGGAGGCCGTGAGGGAGGGCAGGGTGATCACCACCTCGTCCACCTGGCGATTCTCCACGATGCGGTTCAGGTCGGTCTCCGTCCCCAGGACCGGCAGGCCGTGGATCTCGGTGTAGAGCTTTTTAGGATCGTCGTCCACAAAACCGATGGGCTGGTAGATGCTGCGCTTCTGCTGCATTTCGCGGGCGATCATCTCCCCGGCGTCTCCCGCGCCGTAGATCAAGGTGCGGAGGCGTATGGGATCGAGCTGGGGCCGGAGGGTTTCATAGGCGACTCGCATGAGGATGCGGTAGCCGAGCAGCAGAAAGAGAGTCACGCCGGCATCGATGGCGATGACCGAATAGGGGTAGTAATCCAGGGGCATCAGCAGGCAGACGAGCGCAAAGCCCGCGCCGGAGGCGAGAGCCGCCTGGAGCATCGAAAAGCCTTCCGTGATGGAGGTGTACCGCCAGAAGGCATGGTAAAGGCCGAAATAACAGAGCGCGCCCAGCCGCAGGCCCACCAGTGAAACCGCCAGGGCCGGAAACGCATTGAGGTACTCTTCCGGGATATCGCCTTCATAGACGAAGACGAAAGCGATGTACAGCGAGAAGACGATCCCGGCGATATCCAGGCCCACCTTGATCGCCATACGTAGCAAGCCGGGCAGTTTGTAGGCTTCCTTGTGGACAACCTGGAGCAGCGTTTTTATGAAGATGATCAGATCGAGCTTGAGGCTCTGATCGTTAACGTAGCGGAGGTCGTAGCCGAGTTTTTTGGGAAGAATCTGCTCGATGTAGAAATCATGCACATCCTCGCCCCGATCCTTACACATCTGGAGCAGGGTTTCCTCATCGGCGTATTCGAGCTGAGTCAGGCCAGTGAGTCCGGGCCGGACGGACAGCACGCGAAGCTGTTCTTCGGTATAGTGTTCGATATAGTGCATCACCTCGGGCCTCGGCCCGACCAGGCTCATCTCGCCCTTCAGAATGTTGAGAAGCTGGGGCAGTTCGTCCAGCTTGGCTTTCCGCAGAAAGCGTCCGATCCGGGTGATGCGATCATCGTCGGCCCGGGTGATCTTCAGCCCGGTATCCCCCGGGTTGTGCTTCATGGTGCGGAACTTGTAAAGATCGAATTCCTTTCCGTTCAGCCCGACCCGCTTCTGCTTGTAAAACACCGGCCCCGGCGATTCCCTTTTGATGAGAACGGACACGATAAGGGCCAGCGGCATGAGCAGGAAAAGCCCAAGGGCGGACACGACGATATCGGCAGCTCGTTTGATCATAGAACTACTACTTTCCGGTTTTCAGGACCGCTTGGGGGGTCCGCGATTCCGGTTATTTTAGAAGCAGCCCGGAGATGTCCTGCACCTGTGTTTTTGATGTGGCAGGGGCCGCTTTTATGACTATCTCTCGCTTCGCCAGGTTCCCGATAAAGCCTTCGGAGCCGGAATCAACTGGCGAATCGATTCGAATCTCCGCTTCGCGCGGCCCGGTCTTCTTCGTCCGGCTGGATCTGATCCACTTTCAAAACCTGGGTCCGGTTCATATCCAGATCGGAGGGGCGGGGCGTTTGAGGGGCGCTGCCGGACCTTCCGCCCCGATCTTTAATCTCGCGCCGTCCCGGAAGCGCCCGCTGCTCCCTGCGCTGCTTGCGGTAGGGCTGATAGTAATAATAATTATCGGAAGGTTCGCCCGATCTGTTTAGGATCACGCCGACGATTTTGGCTCCGATATTTTCCATCAGCATCCGCGCGCGGCGGGCCGCCTTGCGGGCGGTGGAACCGGCTCCCATCACCAGGATCGCGCCGTCCGTTTCGGCGGCGATGAGGGAGGCGTCCACCACGGTGATGCAGGGCGGGCTGTCGATCATGAGGACATCGGCCAGGCGACCGATCTCCTCGAAAACCTCACCGAGCCTGGGAGAGCTGAGGAGGGGGATGGGATTCGCCACCATCGAGCCTGCCGGGACGAAGATGAGGTGGTCGTTATCGGTCGGAAGGAGTACATCTTCCACTGCTTTGTCGCCCATCAGCACATCGGTGATGCCCGGGCTGGGCATGGCGTTGAAGTGGCGGTGCAGCGAGGGCTTTCGGAGGTCCATATCGACCAGGATCACCCGCTTGCCGCGCTCGGCCATCGAGACGGCCAGATTCAGCACGGTGGTCGAGTTTCCCGAACCGCTGCCGGTGCTGGTGAATAGGAGCCTCTGGGCACCCGGGGCGCTCTGCCCGTTGGAAGAAGGGAGGATATTGGCGGAGAGGAACCGGTATCCTTCCACCTCCGCGTGAGAGCCGGGCAGTTTGTAGATCACCCGATGCTTCGGGTCGCCGATGCGGGGGATGGACCCCAGCAGCGGCAGTTCCAGCAGCCGCTCCACCTGTTCCTCGGTATCGATGGTGTCGGTCATATACTCCTGGAAGAGAGCCATCGCCACCCCGAAGATGAGGCCGGCGAGAAGGCCAGCCATGAGGAGAACACGGGTGCTGGTTTGTAGAGCAGAGGACGACGGAATGGCGGCGCTAATGACAGTGGTTGGCGACACCTGACGGCTGCTTTCAAGGGTCAATCTCTGTTCTTGCTGCTCCAGAGTCATATAAAGCTGTTCTAATATCCCTTTCTCCCGCATCAGAACATTGAATTGCTGCTGCTTATCAGGAAGGGCCGCCACTTTCGCTTTTTGTTGGCCGATAAAGCTCTCTATCGCTTTCAATCGAGCCTGTTCCGCCGCAGCGTTGGCCTGGTTCGAAGCGAAAGTGGTGGAAAGCTGCTGATACAGGGGGTCCGGCGTTTCGGTGGTCTGTTTCTGAACAAGAGCTGCCTCGGACTGTATCTTCTTGGTATATGCCTGAATCTGTGACTCCAATTGCATGACCTGGGGATGCTTCTCCGTTTTCGTAGTCAATAGAGCCAGTTTCGCGATTTGAAGCTTGGTGATTTCACTTTTAAGCTGTTCGATGATAGGATTTCTTTCAATGGTTATATTGCGTATGGTCGGCTGGACGCGTTTCATGTACCCCTGAAGCATGGCGGTCTGGGCATTGGTAGCGGCCAATGTCGTCTTGGAATTGGTGCGAGCTACTTCCAGTCCGGCCAGTTGCCCAACCTCCTGCTCGGAGCCGGGCGTCAGAGAAACCGTGTTGGCTTGTTTTCTGAACTTTACCAGTTTATTTTCCGCTTCTCGCAGTCTGGGAATGACTTCCTCTTTCCGATTCTGAACATATAATAACGCCTTGCTAATCGCACCTGTTGTATCGGCATCACATATTTCATTGACCTTTTTGACTAGCGCATTGGCAAATAGGGTAGCGTCACGGCGATCCTGCCAAATGACCTTGATTTCAAGCAGGTTCGTTTCTTCAATCTGGGACGCACTGACTTTAAGCTTATCGAATTGAGCCGGTGATTTAAAGCTATTGAAATTCTCCTCATGAACTTTTTTGAGAACGGCAGGCGCCTGGATGATGGCAGCCAGAGTGCCTATGGAGCGGCGGTTAGCCTGTCCCAAAATATCTTCGATCACCCCTATTCCGCCGCCCTTTTCGGAACTGGCTATGGAGAAGGGGTTGATTTTGATCATAGCTTTTGCTTCGTACATCGGTTCCCGCATGCTTGCCGCCGCCAGAGCAATTCCCAGGACGATAACCGTCACCAAGCCTATTGTCAGCCTACGCTTGCGGATGATCCGGAATATTTCATGCACATTGACCTGCTCGACAGGATAGCGATCCACTGAATTCATAATGCCTCCCCACCGGAAACAAAGAAACCTACACCATGGATATTATACCATGCCCCGTAAAAGGCGTCTACCAGTATTTTTACTGGATTTCTTTGCAGGATTCAATCTCCAACCGTACGGCTTACAGGCTTGATTATGGCAAAAGCGGTTCATTTCTTTCGCAAAGGGCTTTTTATGACAGTATATCTTTTTACCGGGCTTTTGTCAACCGGGCGAGGTGAAGGGGAAGGCAATCACCCGGCTCTGCTGGTGGGCGTTACGCTGGAGATTGCCACGTCGCTTCGCTCCTCGCAAACTGCATCGATGGGCTGCGCTACGGGAAGACTGCATCGATTAAGGGTTTCGATAGGGTCATGATTCTCGACGCGGGGGCATAGAGAAGGGCAGGCGGGATGTCCTGCCCTTTTCATTATATCCAGCGGAGAGGGTTTTCAGGCATTCATATCGAGGTCGGGGAGGGGGGAGAGGCGGTCGGGGTAAGGGGCGCGGGCGCGGATGAGGAGGGCTTCCAGGTAGCCGCGGGAACGGTCGGGGTGATGGTCGCAGAAGACGATCTTTTCGGGGTCCAGGTCGTTGATGCGGTCGTTCATCGATTTCATGGCATCGAAGCAGTTGATGAGGGCGCGGTCTACCGGCATGCGCTCCGGGTTGATATCGATGCCGAAGTAGCCGCGGTAGCCGTACATCCTCAGGGCGTAGAGGGCGGCTTCGGTCTGCTCGGGGGAGATGGCCCCGACGTTCATGTCCTGGTCGTAGTTGCCGAGGGGCTGGCTGTTCCAATGGGTGTGCATGAGCTTGCCGTATTCCATCACCATGCCGTAGGCGTAGGCCAGGTCCTCATAGCCCATCAGCACATGCCCGGCCTCCGGGTTGAGGCCCACCAGGGAGTGGCCTTCGGCCAGGAGCTTGCGGTTCGTTTCGTTTTTCAGGGCGGCCTCCGCCTTCTGGGCCATCAGGATGCCCTCGGGGGTGGTCCCGTAGAGGATGCGGGCGCGGGGTTCATAGGGCTTGGGCTCCTCGGCCACGGGCACGCCGGGAACGGCATCCATTGCCTCGGCCAGGCCATAGGCGAAACGGTCGCGGGCGGCCATCAGGTCGAGGCCGAAGGCGTTCTCATAGCCATCGATCCCGGGCCAGACGATGGCGAAATCGGTCCCGATCTCCTTGTTCAAGGCCAGGGTGTCTTTGGTGCGCTGGATAGCGGCGGCCCGCACTTTCGGGAGGGGGGAGGAGAGAGCGCCCCACTCGAACTGGGAATCGTAGAAGAGGTTCGGGACGATGGTGATTAGGCGGATGCCCGTGTCCTCACCGAACTTTTTAAAGAGGGGCAGGGTTTTTTCGTTGACCTCGTTGGGATAGTGGGCTTCGAGGCCCTGGAGCCCGTAGGGCTTGAGGGCGGCGGCGATCTCCAGAACCTGCTCCATGGTGATTTTGTCCACATAGCGGTCGTGGAATCGGCCTCCTCCAGGGGCGAAAAACCAGACGCCCGCGGAAAATTTGAGGTCCAGGGTAAAATTTCGAAGATGCCCGAGCATTTCTTCAGGGGTCCGTCGCGTCGCTTGATAGCGAATATCGACCAGGCTCATAGATTCCTCCTTGTGGCGGTATGGTGGCAGGGCTTAGGGATGGCTGTCATGGCGAGGCGTTTTCGCTTTGCGGCGATCTCATGGGCAGAGATCTCCCGGTATTTACCAGTCTGGAGATTGCTTCGTCGCTTCGCTCCTCGCAAACTGCATCGATGACGGCTGCGCTCCTGGCAGGCGGCTGTGAATAGGGCTTTCTCCCGGCGGTCAGGCGTCAGGGCCGGATGATTTACTTTTTCGGAATGTGCGTGCGATTTCCTTCCGGGAGAGTTACCGGTTTTCCAGATAGCGGCGGGGGATTTCCGCGCCGACCGTGTACTGGAGGGAGCCGATGCGGACCATCTGGTAGACATGGATGCGGAAATCGGGATTGACGCAGGCGTGCAGGTAGGCTTCGCGCTGGGAGAGGCCGTAGTCTTCGACCATCCATTCCATAAGGTTGACGATGGCGCTCTCGACGGCGTTTTCGAGGGGGCGGAAGCAGTAGAGGCTGACCAGGGATTCGGGCTTTTCCAGGCGGACATAGGGGATGGATTTCCCTTTGACGATCTGACAGCTTACGGTGACCTCGGCGCGGCTCTCGTCGGCGGCCCCGTAGAACTCGGTGTCGCCCTGAGAGGCGTGGACATCGCCCAGGTAGAGCATGGCCCCTTCGTGGAAGACCGGGAAATATGCGGTGGAGCCTTCCTTCATATCGCGGCAGTCGATGTTGCCGCCCCACGGCCCCTGGCCCACGGAGCTGGTGACCACCTCCACCTCGGGAGCGACCCCGATGGTGCCGATGAAGGGCCGGAGATTCCAGGAGACATGCTCGTTCAGGACGCCTTTGCCGTCCCGGGTGCCTCCGGACGGGCCGGGCAGGTGGTGGATGGCATGCACGTAGGGTTCGCTCAGGTCGGCCCACTGCTTGGAGTCCCGCAGGGGGCCGCGCCAGGAGGTCCAGGAGGTGTGGCCCACCTCGGCCACCTCGATGCTTTCGATGCGGACGGCCAGAAGGTCGCCCTTTTCGGCCCCTTCCACATAGATCGGGCCGGCCATGGGGTTGCTGAGCTTGGGGGTGGTCTGCGCGGTGGGGAAGGTGTGGGACTGGAGCAGGTCTTCCAGGGAGCGGATGCGCCCGGAAAAAGCGTCCTCGGTTTCTGCCACAAACGATTCGCCCGGCTTCACACGGATGCGGGGGGGCTTGCGACCATCGAAGAAATACTCCATCGCCTGCTGCCTGGGGATACGCTGCATGGGTTTCCTCCTCGAAGTTGTCGTCTAACAGTATACCATAAGGCAGCCCGGTTGTAACTTATTTTTTCGGCCCCGGCGAAATCGGTTAACTTTTCGCACCCTCTTTCGTCAATGAAGGCAGATGCTTTGCCGATAGCCGTTGTCGTGCGGAAGGGACAACCGTTTTGCTGCAGGCCTCTCTGGGACAGTTCAGCCGCCTTTGGACCGATTACGAGCGGGCTGTGTGCAACCTGTGCTACCGGATGCTGGGCAACCGGGAGGACGCCGAGGACGCCAAGCAGGAGGCGTTCCGGAAGGCTTCCCGGAGTTTCGCTCGTTTCCAGGGCGAATGCCAGGCTTCGGCCTGGCTCTTCCGGATCGCCACCCACCTGTGCCCGGGTAAAAAGTGCAGGACGGGGAAGCAGGCGCAGGCGTCTCCGGAGGAAAAGGCGGACATCGGGGCCGAGCCGTTCGCCCGGCCGGAGGCTGACCCGGAAATCGCCTTCGCTCGCAAGGAGCGGGCCGTGAAGGAGGCCGAAGTGTTCCAGGAACTGCCTGCCGGCTACCGCGCCCTGATCGTCCTGCGGGACATGGAGGCGATTCCCTATGAGGAGGTGGCCCGGATCATAGGCTGCTCCCTGTCCAGCGTGAAGGTGCGCCTCCACCGGGCTAGGCAGGCGTTCAGGAAGAGGATGCTTCCGCATCTGTGATGGCGAAAAGCGGCCCGAAATCCACTGCACCGCCGAAGCCAGGCAAGGGGCCGAGGGGCGTTGGTTTACGAAGATGCTATTTCACCCGAGTTGCTACCTAACCCGTGATCAGTGCCGTTTTCCACTGTAGGGGCGCGATTCATCGCGCCCTTCCAGGCCGTTGGGCGTAGTTCATCCCGCCCCCAAGGCCGTTGGGCGCGATGAATCGCGCCCCTACATGATTCGGTTATGTATTAACTTGGGTTATTCAGAAAGAGAGCTTTATAATGAGATGCCGATTCCAGGCGTGGAGAGCAGGCTGGTGATCCGGGAGGTGGATCCTTCCCCTATCGTCCAGGCAGGCTATACCTATTGAGGGGTGGATTGCATCGACGGGATGGTGCTGGGGTAAATCTTGGCACGTTGGAGATTGCCGCGTCGCTTCGCTCCTCGCAGACTGCATCGATGTTGCTGCGCTCCTCGCAGACCGCATCGATTCAATCAGACGAGAGTGCTGATTCTATACGATTAAAGGAGTGGACCCCTGATGAAAGCCCTGCGATGGGCGCTGTTGGTTTGCCTGACCTCGCTTTTGATGCTGAGGGCGGAGCCGATCTCCGGGCAGGACAGCCTGCTGAGGTTGCTGGAAAGGGAGACGACACAGATTTTGAAAGGCGCGATGCCCTCGGTGGTGGCGCTCAGGGCCTTCGGAACCCGGGATCTGGCTGGCTGGATGCCGGGGAGCCTGCCCCAGAACAGCCTCTACAGAAGGCTTCTGGGGAAGGCGCAGGACGTGCAGTTGAGGAACCGGCTGCTTCGCTTGGAAACGCGCCAAAATGAGATTGAGAAACGCTCCGCCGGAAAGAACCCGGCGGTCAGGGAGATCGCAAAGCAGATCGAAGCCCCGTGCGTTCGGGCGCAGCCGCCCCCCCGGAGGCGATGGGCAAGAAGAGATTGAGAAGATCATGGCCGCCGGGCCCCAGGGGATGCCGCCCGGGCTGGCTCAGCGGAAGTCGGCGGGCAGCGGGTTCATCATCGATAGCCAGGGGTGCATCCTGACCACGGCTTCGGTGGTGCAGGGCGCGGAGACGGTGGAGGCCACCCTTGACGATGAGCGCCGGTGGATCTGCGCGGGCAGGGCGATGCGGACAGGCACATCTCTTGAGAAATGAAGAACGCCACGGTGCAGAGCGTGATCGAGGCGATCACCGGGGCCTTCGGCCTCTCCTGGCGGCGCGAGGGGAATGTGTACGTTTTTACGAAGTAGGGGGAGGAGGGGAGAGGGTGTAGGGGGAAGGGTATAGGGTGTAGGAAATGTCCTGACTTCTCTCTGGATCGGGTTGGCCGGTATTTCGGGCGCTCCTGCAGGGGCGCTTTTTCTTGGGATATTTTGATGACGATCCATTGCCGTTTTTGGGGCTGCCTTCTGCTTCTGGCCGGGGCGCTGGGGGCGGCGGAGGGGCTGCCTTCGCACTGGCTGGGGTTTGCGGGCGGGTGCGAGGGGATCACTGCGGGGCCGGGCCGGGTGGAGGCGGAGGGGCTGAGTATCCGACTGCGGCCCGAGAGCCGCTACGAGGGGGAGGGCGTCCTGCTGCGGGAAACGCGATCCCCGGCCATGACAGGCTGGATCTCGCTCTTCGGGACGCGACGCCTGGAGGTCGCCTGCTCCGCGCTCCTTCCGGTCGTCTCGATTGCTACGGAGTCTCCGATCCTTTCCTTGAATTTCGAGGGGGACTGGGCGCTGCGGTCGGTGGCGACGGCCCGGAAAGGGGGCGAACCGGTCGCGATCCGGAGCAGGCGCTATACCCTCTACCAGAGCGCGGCCCGGGGGCCGCTGCCGGAGCCGTGGGTGAGGCTGCGCTTCCGCAAGGCGAGTACCGGGGAGGAGCGGGAATGGCTGCTGGCGCTGGGCAGGCAGCCGGTACAGATCGCCGCCTTCTTCCAGGGCGACCGGCCCGCCTCCCTGGAGATCCGCTCCAAACGCACAGGAAAGGTCTTCCTGATGGAGATATCGCCCGGCGCTTCGCAGGCGGCGGCCCGCCGCCTGGTCAGGATCACCCGCGCCCTTCCCTCGGCCTTCCGGGAGACGGTTGAAGCGGGAGAGGGCGGTTTCGGGATCGCTTCCACATTTACCCACGCGCTCTTTCAGGACGAGTGGAAGACGGCTCCGCTCTATGCGGCTCCCCTGCCCCCTCTGGCCTCCTATGCGAAAAGCCGCGGATGGGATGTGCGGCTCCCCGCCCGCACCGAGGCGCTGGGCCTGCTCACCGGCTCAGGGCCGCTCTACGCCCTCCTGAACGCCCGCGAGGCCCGCTACACGATTCCTCCGCCCCCTTCTGCCGAATTTGTGATGGCCGTCCCCTCCCCGGACAGCGAGGAGGCCCGCCGGGCGCTGGCCGCGGACCGGCCCCGGCTGATCCGGGTGGGGCTGGCCGCGCCCTGGACGGAAGAGACGCTTCAGGGGCTGGACGCCTTCCTGGATGCCTGCCGCCAGCAGGGGAAAGTCGCCTTCATTCGCCCGGAGTTTCCGCCCGGTTTCAGTCCGGCCCTGCGGCCCGAAGCCTGGAAAGCCCTGGCCGACCGGCTCCGATCTCGGGGCGTGGAGATGGCGGGCTACGATGCGGGCGCTTCAGAACCGCTTGCTATCGCCCGCGCCGCCGACCCGGACAGGGACGCGCTGATCGGACCGATCCCTGCGCCGGATTTCGACCGCTCGCCCCCGGCCGCCGACCGCCACGTGATCTACACCTTCTCGCTGCCGGAGGGCGATTCGCAGGATGCGGCGATCCTGCCGGCGCTCCGGTTCCGCCTGAGGACCCGCGCCCGGGTGATGCTGGATGCGACCGCGTCCGCCGCCGATGAAAAGGGGCTGAAGGGGCTGCTTGATCTGTGCGCGAGGCGGGGAGTTTTCTTTATGAGAGATAGTTTTTTGAACACCGATGAACACGGATCAAAGCAGGATCAAGGCGGATAAAGATTTTTATCGTAGGACTTTCGCTGGGGTAGGGGCGAATTGTAGGGGCAGACCTGCGTGTCTGCCCTGGATCCGGCTTGTAAGGCAGGGCGAACACACCGGTTCGCCCCTACCCCAGCGAAAGTCCTATATCGGTATTTATCCGCTCCGATCTATGTTTATCGGTATTAAAAAAAATACCGCCTAACATCGGTCAGGCACTTCCCTTCCTTCACTCCTCCAGGCTCTCCCTTCTGCCTGCCGACAGCCATTCCAGAGCGGGTTCCCGGGTTCGCAGGTTCCAGCAGGCCAGGGCCAGGGCGATCACGCAGTCGTCGTGCTGGCCGGGCGGGGCGCTCATCCCCAGGTGGCCGGAGGGCGTGCGGGTGTATTCGAAGGCCCGCAGCTCCTCCAGAAGAGGGGGCAGGGGCGGATAGGCTATGCTGCGCCCTTCGATCAGGACGGCCAGGTGGTCGAGGAGTTCCTGCTTGGAGACCGTATCGAAGCGGAAGCCCTCCACCCGGCAGGGGAAGGGAAGCTGCCTCGCTGCCCGCTGAAGCGTTTCGAGGAGGACATCGCCCAGGCCGGTGCGGTCGCAGACCAGGCGGCGCGTTCCGAAGCGGCAGGCCAGGGCGACGGTCCTTTCGATCTGGAGATGCCAGGGCAGCCCTTTGAGGCGGTCGAAGGCGACTACCTGGCCGGTCTCGGCCTCCAGGACGACCAGGGCCGTATAGTCCACCGCCTTGCCCCAGTCCGCGCCCAGCCAGTAGGTGAAGCCGGGTCTGGGCCTCTCCAGCAGTTCCCCGCCGATGCAGGCGTCCGCTTCGGGGAAGACCGACCCCTCGTCGCTGACGAACTCCGCCCCGTATTCCTGGCGAAACGAGCGGTCGGGAAGCTCGCTGCGGGCGGCCACCAGTTCCGAAGGGGCGATGTGGGGGTTGTCGGCGGTAGGCGACTGCCAGGATATCCAGTCGGGGTCTCCGGACCGGCCTTTGAGGAAGAGGCGGTGGAACCAGTTGCGGCCCCGGGGAGTGGAGAGGGCGACCAGGCGGCCCAGCGTATCCGTGAGGGTGGGCCGGAGGGACTCGATGTAGGCGATCTCGGCGACCCTTGCGGCCTCCTCCAGGATGAGGAGGTGGATGCCTTCGCCGACCAGCAGGAGGGGGTTGTCGGCGCTGCGGCAGTGGAGAAGGGAGCCGTTTTTCCATTCGATGCAGAGTTCGGAGCGGGAGATGGCGGCGGCCTGGTCTTTGAGGCGGCGCAGGACATTGCCGTAGACCTCCCGCCAGATGCGTTTGGTGAGCTGGTAGGTGGGGGCGACCACCCATATCCGCTGCCCGGGCGTTTGCGCGGCGTATAACGCCTCCGCCGCCGCTGCCTGAGACTTGCCCCATCTTCGCCCGCAGGCCAATATGCGAAACCTTGCAGGGGAATCGTGAAAAAGGGCCTGACCGGGGTGCGGGTGGTAGCCCAATCGCTCGAAAAATTGTTGTTTATCTTCGCTCATAGAAACCCTTCCTTGTTTGAGATGAACTCTCTTCCATAATTACAAGGGCGCTCCACCTCCGGGTTGTCCGCATATCCGCAAACCCGCCTCCCTCGCCGGGAACTCCTCCCCTCAAAATCCCATAAACAAGAGAAACGCCTCAAGGAGCCTGAAGCGACGGCTTATTTTTCACTACCATAGAAACCGGCCCGACGGCAGGAAATCGGTTGGATACCGCGAACGGAAGAGACCGGGCGGCAGGGATCGCTCCGCGCTTTCGATGACCACCCGATCCCCCCGAAGCGCCGCCCGAAAAAGCGGACAGGAGACAATGGGAACCGACCCGGCAGCGCCCCTCCATCGGAGGACGTTGGCTCAAAAACGGCGCAGACGCCGCCCTCCCGCCGCAGTCGCCCCGGAACATCCGGACGCGGACCCTGCTGGCCGGGCTGATCCTCGGGACCGCGATAGCCGCATGACAGGAGAAGACGTCCGAAGCGCAAGAGCGCGAGCGTGTGGCGGAGGCGCAGGGACGCTGAAGGCTGGAAAGGAACCCATGGGACACCGCACCGGGAGGTCCGCCGCGGCGATGATCCTTCTGATAGCCTCCGCCATGCGCGGCGGCGGACAGGAGCCTGCGATGGAATGGACGTTCGAGGCGGCGCGGCAGTGCTGGCCGGCCATGACGAAAGCCGTGCAGCATGTGGGCGTGCCTGGATGCCAGTGGCAGGCCGGCGTCTACTGGGACGGGGCGCTGATCATCGGCCAGACACTCCACCGGGATGTCTACCGACATCCCCGGATCGCCGAAGAGGTGGAGATTGCCCGCCTGGGAGACAACCGGCTTCACCTCTCCGTCGGCTATGGCGACACTTTCCGCCTCCCAGACCGCGCCGGGACGAACGCGCCCGCCGTCCGCCGCTTCCTGGAGGGCGGCTGCCTGCCCATCCCCCATATCGAGACCTCCGAAGGGGGCCTTGTCTGGCATGAAACCGTCTATGCCCGCCTTGCCGGCAGGCCGATGGAGGCGGGCATGGATCCCCGCCCGGACGATATGCCGGTCATCCGGATGCGCTTTCAGGTCAAAAACAGCGGACGCGCGCGGCGGACCGGGCATCTGTGGCTCCACTTCGGGGATACGACCGGAACGCAGGGCCTTTCCCGCCAGCTTCCCGATCTGGCCCCCGCCCTGCCCCACACCTTTTCGCCCCCTTACGGCGAGATCGGAGGCCGGGTGCGCTACCTCCTGCCCGCCCCTGTCCGGGGCGCGCTCCGCTGGCGCGACGCCCTGCCCCCGCCTCCGGGAAGCACCGCCCCGGCCCGGCGGGTGATCGAATGGGAGGTGGCCCTGGCCCCCGGAGAGGCAGTCGATCTTCTCCTCATTCTTCCCTACGGCCTCATCGACCGGCGGCAGGCGACCCGCCTGCTGAAGCAGGACGACCGGCTCCTCTTCGATGAGGTGAAACGTTTCTGGAAAAAGCTCGTCTACGGCCCCTGCCGGATAGCCACCCCGGAGCCGTTTATCAACGACTACCTGGCCGCTGTGGCCGGGCAGATGGCGCAGCAGATCTGCTACCGCCACCGGGCGGGGCTATGGATGCTCAAGACCAGCCCGAACTGGTATGAGGACTACTACCCGGCCAATGCCGCCAGGGCCCTCCCCGCCTTCGACCTGCGCGGCCTGACCCATCTCAGCCGCCCGGTTCTCGCAAGCTTCATCGCCTTCCAGAGCGACGACGCCGGGGGCCTGCTGGTGAACCGGACCGGCGGGGAGGCAGGGGCGTTGAGCGGCGAGTCCGGCCTGGGCGGGGTGGGCTTCGCCCGGCGGAAGGGGTTTCTGGGAAATTTCGGCCCGCCTGTCTCCGCTGTCCCCCCGGGCGACCCGCGCCAGGGCTGGACGGCCAACATCTCCCTGATGTGCCACGGAGCGGAGCTTTTCGCCCTGGCCGCTCACTACCGGATCACCCGGGACAGCCGGTGGCTCCGCTCGGGCCGCCCTTCGCCCCTGGAGGCCATCCTGGACGCCTGCGACTGGATCGCTTTCCAGAGAGATCGCACCCTTCAGACCGGGACGCCCTATCGGGGCCTGCTGCCTCCCGCCTCCGCCCACGACTGGCTCTCCGGCAGCGCCATCTTCAACGACGCCTTTTGCATCTACGGCATGGCGGAGGCGGCGCGACTGCTGCGCGAGATCCGGCACCCCCGCGCCGGGGAGGTGGCGGAATCGCTTCGGGATTACCGGGCCTGCCTGCGCGACCGCTACCGGGAGGCCCGCGACCGCGCCCGGCCCTTCCCGCTGCCCGATGGAACCGAGATCCCCTTCGCGCCTCGCCTGGTGGACGAGCCGGACTGGGCCTCCGTAGACTGGACGTATACCGGCTACGGCCCGCTCCGGGCGGGAGGCCTGGGCGCTCTCGACCCCGATGACGGGCTGGTCAGCCAGGCGCTGGCCTTCGCGGAAACGGGCCGCCCGTCGGAAGGCGGGCGGGAATTCCTTTGGCGTCACTATGTGGAGCAGGAAACCCACTGGCCGATGTACGATCTCTTCCTGGCCCGGGACGACCTGCCGCGCTTCTTCGAGCTTTTCTTCCACACTATGGCCGCCGCCGTCCATCCCGACTTCCGGGTGGGCTGCGAGGCCCGGGACGGCGTGGTCGCCTGCGCCCCCGGCGACTCCGAACGCTGGCAGATGTCCCGCCAACTGTTCGTCCGCGAGCGCGGCGGCTATGACGGCTCGGAGCAGGAGCTGTGGCTCCTCCAGGCCATCCCCCGCTCCTGGCTGAGACCTGGCTCCCGCCTGGGCGTCCGCGATACGGGAACCTATTTCGGGGGCAGGATATCCCTGTCGCTGAAGGCGGACGAGGCCGGAAAGAGCATATCGGCTGAGGTCAGGCTCAAAAAGCTCTCCGTCTGCCCGAAGGCCGTTTTGATCCGCCTCCGCTCCGGCGACGGGCGGCCTCTGCGATCCGCCGAAGTCAACGGATCCTCTGGCGGGACGCTGCCCGGCGACCTGATCCGCCTGCCTGCCGTCCGGAACGGCGTATTCAAGATTATCGGGCGCTATGAATGACTTGACAAAAACCGGCGGCAGCCGCTACAATGAGGATAGAACGATCCGATGGAGGCGAGACGATGGAGACACCGCGGCTGCTGCCGACGACCGTGATCGGAAGCTATTCCCTGCCGAAGTGGCTGGAAGAAGCGCGGGAGGCGCACCGGGCCGGGCAGCTCACCGATGCACAGATTGAGGAGGCGCACGATGCGGCGATCAAATCGGCCCTCAAGGACCAGGAAACCGCCGGGGTGGATATTATCACCGACGGGGAGCTTCGCCGCGAGACCATGATCTACTTTTTCGCGGGCCGCATCGGGGGCTTCCGGCTCTACGGCCCCCTTCGGCCTATCGGAACCCTCGACCCGGCCATCCGGATGCCCGATCCGGTGGTTTACGAGAAGGTGTCCCGGGGCGACCTGGGCCTGGCGGCCCATTTTCGGTTCGCGCAGGGCTTTTCGGCCCGGAAGGTAAAAGTCTGCGTCACCGGCCCGCACATGCTGGCGAAACGCTGCACCAATGAAGCCTACGCAAGCGACCGGGACCTGGTCTTCGACCTGGCAGCTGTGCTAAACGAGGAACTGAAGGAGATTGCGGCTGCGGGGTGCGACTTTATCCAGATCGATGAGCCGGTCTGGGTTGGCTACCCGGAGGAAGTGAAAAGCTGGGCGGTGGAAGCCTTCAATCGGACCGTGGAAGGCGTCGGGGCGAAGATCGCGCTCCACATCTGCTACGGCAACTACCAGAGGAAGCGCCTCTTTCCGGGCGAATACCGGGATCTCTTCCCCGCCGTGCTGGAGGCCGACGCCTCCCAGCTCG
Organism: Armatimonadota bacterium; assembly: GCA_020846535.1. Classification (GTDB taxonomy): domain Bacteria; phylum Armatimonadota; class JADLDR01; order JADLDR01; family JADLDR01; genus JADLDR01. The sequence goes on from JADLDR010000151.1 coordinate 32,962, forward strand.
TCCTGGAGTTCGCCGTCAGCGATTTTGCCGACCTGAAGCTTTTACAGGAATACCCTACCGACAAAGAGATCGGGGTCGGGGTGATCGATGTCAAAAGCGATGAGATCGAAACCCCGGAGACGGTGGCGAGCCGCATCCGGACAGCCCTCAAGGTAATCCCCCCCGAAAAAATGTATATCAACCCCGACTGCGGCCTCAAATTCACGCCCCGGGACATCGCCTTCGCCAAATTAAAGGCCATGGCGGCAGGGGCGCGGATCGTGCGGGAAGAGCTGGGCGGCCTGTAGCCGGCCCGCCCCCTACCCTTTCAGCCTGACCCGGAACAAATCCGCCGCCGGGCAGCGAAAGCCGGGCAGCAGGCTCCCCCCTTCCAGCTCGTCATCGGCCTTCAGGGCCGCCACTTCGATCAGGGAACGGTAGACGGTCGCCCACCGGGTCTCCGGATCCAGCAGCCAGACCTGCTCCGACCCCGCCTCGAAGTACTCCCCGATCCTGCGGAAGATATCGGTGCGGTTCTCGGAGGGAGAGATCACCTCGGCGGCCAGATCGGGGGCGGCCTCCCCGGACCCCTCCGGCGGCTCTCCGTCCGGCAGCCTCTCGTAGCGGATAAAGGCTATGTCCGGGCACCGGATATTCCCCGAGGCCATCCGGAAGCCTGCCGTCGAACCGCAGAGAATGCCGTGCGCTTCGGCATAGGGTCCCAACCTGATAATCAGGCGGGCAATGATCGCATCGTGTCGGATGCTTGTCGGCACTGCTATCGCCTCCCCGGCGACCAGTTCGTATTTGTATCCGTCTTTGGGCAGGCGCATGAATTCTTCTTCCGCCATTTTCACGGCTATTTTTCGCCGCTCTTCAGGTAGTCCAGCCACCAGAGAGTTCTCTGATGGAGGAAGGCGCGGGCGCGGGTTTCGGCCCAGAGGTGGTCCAAGGTGTACGCCTGGAAAAGCGGGGAGGCGGACATCGCTTTTTGCAGTTTGAGGGTGCATTCTTCCGGGGAGGAGCCGTCCCTCATGGCGGCTGCCAGGGCATAAATCACGGATACCCCATCGGCCAGCCCGCTCAGCAGGCCGCTGCCCCGGCGGCGGAGCCGCTCGAAATGCTTCAGGGACCGCTGGATCTGGCGCGAGTCGCGCGTCTCCCACCAGTTGTCCAGGGCAAGAAGTCCCTCGGACAGATCGATGCCGATATCCTGCACCGGGGAAAGCCTGCGAGCCAGGTCGGCCAGGCAATCGGCAGCGGAGTGGCGCGGGTTCAGCATCTTCCGCATCAGCGTCCAGTCGCTGGCAAACTGAGTATACGGGGTCAGGCGGTAGCCGGCGATCCCGGCGTGGCCCGCCTGCTGGCTGGCCCGCACCGCCTCCTCGATCCGGCTGAGCCTGGGGCGAGGCAGCACGTTCGCCCGCTCCGTGCCGTCCTCCGGATCCGTGAAGAAGGCCAGCCGGAGCGCCTCGACCCGGCAGTCGGCGGCCATGCGAAAGAGATCGGGATCGGACTCGTCGGCAAGGATCATATCCCCGGGCTTTAGGACGCCCAGGACGCGGGCGCGAAGGTGGGGATTGGGGCGGCCCCGCTCGCCCTGCTCGATCTGAGCAAAGCGCCAGAAGGAGAGGTAGAGCGGCTTCCGGCCCTCCAGATGGGACTGCGCGGCGGCCATCGAATCGAAGATGACCCGGCTGTAGGGGGTACAGGCATAGCACTGGCACAGCCCCGGCTCCGCGAACCAGAGCATGAAGCTGTCGGCCACCGGCAGGAAGGTATCGATCAGGTGCTGCTGGAGGGGCAGCAGCTTCATCTTGCCCCGGTGCCAGCAGAAGGTGATCCCCCGGAATCCGGATGCCTCGGCCCGCAGCTCCGGGTAGCGATGCCAGAGGAACGGGGGAACCGTGTTGTTGGAAAAGCCGACACAGGTGTTCAGGCCCAGCATCCGGGCATAGGCGAGGGCACCGCACAGGACCCGGTAGCGCCATTCGTTCGGATGGGTCTCCGGGTAATCGGGATGGAAGTACTGGGTGGGCCAGACGTAGATTTTCAGGAAATTGGCCCCGGCGCTGTGGAGGAGATCCAGATACCAGCGCCAGTCGGCGGGCGACCAGGTGTCCGCGGTCAGGCGGTTCAGGCTCCAGGGGATCGGGTGCAGATAGATACCCCGGTATTTGAACGGGCTTTCCAGGTCGGAGAAGCGGAGGCGCATGCTGTGCTGCTTGTGGTCGCTCGTCTCCCCGATAATCCGGAACCCCAGCACGCTGTAGAGCCGGATTGCCCGCTCGTTGTTTTTATAGACATTGAGATCGATTCCCTCGTGCCCCCGGGCGCGGGAGGCGGCGGTCAGGATATCCATCATCTTCCGACCCAGGCCCGCGTTCTGATAGGCATCCGCGATCCCGATCCCCAGCACCGGAATGCGCGGGGTGTAGTTCTGCTTCTGGATGAAGGCGTAGCCCACCACCTCGTCCCCGGCTATTGCCACCACGCGGACGCTGTCGGTATTGGCGGCGTCCCGGGCGATCCGCCGGGCGTCCTCGATCTCGAAAGGATGGGGGTGAAAGAAGGCCCGGCTCTGTGGCGAAAGCCCCCGGAAATACCGGAACAATCCTTCCGCATCCGACAGAGCCACCGGCCGGAGCAAAACCCTCTTGCCGTTCTTCAGAACAACCGTTTCGCGCACCTGTCTCCTCATCTGTGCAGATACAAAACGATTCCATAAATGCGCTTATTTTCCTCTGCGCGGCACGCCATGGAGGGCTTGATTCCCCGGCGCAGATAGGTTATAATGTAACGGCACGCATCTTCCACCGGACCGGGGTTACGATGACCGACATTCCTTCCCGACGCTCCGCTCTTGCCCGGAAGCGCCTCTGGCGCGATTCCGCGCAGGCGTATCTCTACCTGACACCCGCCCTGCTCATCGTCGGCGGCTTCCACTTCCTCCCCATCTTCTACGCCTTCTATATCAGCCTGCATAAGTGGGAGATCCTGCAGGAGCGATTCATCGGCCTGGAGAACTATACCCGGCTGGCCCGGGACCCGGAGTTCGGGCAGTCACTGTTGGTCACCCTCTATTACGTCATCGGCACGGTTCCCCTGGGGCTGGCGGTCTCGCTGGGGGTGGCTCTCCTTCTTTTCAGAGGATTGAAAGGAACCGGCTTCTACCGCACCGTCTATTTCCTCCCCAATATTACCTCCGTCGTGGCGGCGGCGGTCGTCTGGAGCTGGATCTTCAATCCCCAGCAGTACGGCGTCCTGAACTATCTCTTCTCCCTTTTCGGCTCCTCGCCGCAGCAGTGGCTTCTGGAATCCAACGGCATCTTCAAGCTGCTCTTCATGAAGCTGGGCCTGCCCCTGCCGGGCTGGGCCGGAGGGCCGAGCCTGGCGCTGGTCTGCATCGTGGTCATGAGCGTCTGGAGTTCACTGGGCTTCAATATGATCGTCTTTCTGGCTGGCCTGGGGAGCATTCCGAAGGAGTTCCAGGAGGCCGCCCGGATAGACGGTGCCGGCGAGTGGGGCGTTTTCTGGAAGGTCACCTTCCCCCTTCTCTCTCCGACCACCTTCTTCCTGGTCATCATCTCCACCATCCGGGCGTTCCAGGCCTTCAACCAGATCTTTGTCATGACGGGCGGCGGGCCGCTCGGAACCACCCGCACCATCACGGTCTATATCTTCAAAACCTTTTACGAATCGACAAGGGTGGGATATGGGGCGGCCATCGCCTTCGCGCTCTTCGCCATCATCCTGCTGCTGACTCTGGTTCAGTTCAAGGCTATCGGGGAGCGGGTGCATTATGGCTGACCCTTTGGGAGCAAGCCGGGCCGGACGAGCTTCGGGAGAGAGGGCCGGAATGAAAATCGGCGCTGCGCTGGCGCACCTGGCGCTGCTGGCCGGGGCGATGGTCATGATCTTCCCCTTCTACTGGATGATCGTCACCTCCCTGAAACCTCTGTCCGAGGCGGTTCAGGCTCCGCCCACCCTGATCCCGCACCGGTGGATGTTCGCCAACTACGCGGAAGCCTGGCGCTCCGTCCCCTTCGCCCGGTATTTCGCCAACACCGTCTTCATCTCCGCGGTGGTGACGGCAGGGGTGATCCTCACCTCCGCCCTGGCCGCACACGCCTTCTCCCGCATGGAGTTCCGGGGCAAAAACGCGGTCTTCGCCGGGATGCTGGCGACCATGATGATCCCCTTCGAGGTCATCCTGATCCCCGATTTCGTCCTCATCAAGAACCTGGGCTGGTACAACACCTACCAGGCCATGATCCTCCCCTGGGCCGCCAATGTCTTCAGCATCTTCCTGCTCCGCCAGTTCTTCATGACCATCCCAGTAGAGCTTTACGAGGCGGCCATCCTAGACGGCTGCTCCTCCTGGATATATCTCTGGAAGGTCGCGATGCCCATCTCCACCCCGGCCCTGGTGACCATCGGGATCTTCAGCTTTCTCGGCTCCTGGAACTCTCTCCTCTGGCCCCTGATCGTCACCAGCGAGCAGAAGATGCGCCCGATCCAGGTCGGCCTGGCCTACTTCCAGACCGACCAGGGAACCTACTACAACCTCCTGATGGCCGGAGCCACCCTCACGATCCTGCCCATCGTCATCCTCTTCCTCTTCGCCCAGCGCCATTTCGTGGAAAGCATCGCCCGGACGGGCCTGAAGGGGTAGGGCTGAGGCAGGGTCAGTGGCTTGTTACGGAATGGAGTCGATCAGCAGGGTCGTGAAAAGCTCCTGGTCGCTTCCTGAAGGCGCTGTCCTGAGGAGTGTCATTCAGGACTTTCGCTCAATATCCATGCAAAAGGTGGCTGCCGCCCCTGAAGCCGGTTCATCGATTTCGGCGACACGCCGGATGATGGAACGGGGAACCATAAGAGGCAACATAACGACAGGAGCAGCCTGTGATTGGCCGCTCCTGTCCGAGAGGGCGAGCCAGGGGCTAAAACGGCGGGGGAGGCGGGTTGTCGCCGCCTGATGACGGAACGAGCAGAATGTCGTGTATCCGGTAGACATCCTGATCGGGGATATTGATGGTGTCGTCGCTGGGATAGGCCTGGTATCCGTTCGCCCCGGCCCACAGAGAGCGGATTCCGGAAGCCACCCCTGTAATCCGGTAGAAGCCGTCGTTGTTGGTTGTGGAGGAGCGCCCGCCCACACGGACGCCGGCCCCGCTGATCCCTCTGCCGGTGGCGAAATTCTTGACGTACCCTTCCGCCGTAACCGTTCCTTCAGGCGCATCGCCGCCGCCGCCCCCACCGCCGCCTCCGCCGCAGCCCGCGATGCCGATCACTAAACAAATGAGAGCCAGATAGCGATACATACTTCCTCCTTCTCACAACACAGGCCGGGGCGAAATACCTGCCCTGCGCCGTTCCTGCTTGCCTCACAGTTCGGCGCGGGAGCGCGATTTCCTTCTATGCCCGTACATCAGAAAGCCCCGGTCTTTGGGCCGGGGCTTTTCGCCGGACGCTCTCTACAGTTTTTCGTAGAGAATGGCCCGCTTCACATCTTCGATGGCTTTGGTGATCTTGATGTCGCGGGGGCAGGCTTCCATGCAGTTGAAGATCGTCCGGCAGCGCCAGACGCCCATCTTGCGGTTCAGGATTTGCAGGCGCTCCTCGACAGCCTGGTCGCGGCTGTCGAAGATGAAGCGGTGGGCGTTGACGATGGCCGCCGGGCCGATATACTGGCCGTTCGCCCAGAAGATGGGGCAGGAGGTGGTGCAGGCGGCGCAGAGGATGCATTTGGTGGTATCGTCGAAAACGGCCCGCTCCTCCTGGCTCTGTATCCGCTCCCCCCGGGCCGGAACGTCGTCATTGATGAGGAAGGGCTTGACATCTCTGTACGCCTCGAAGAAGGGATCCATATCCACGATCAGGTCTTTTTCCACTTTCAGGCCCTGGATCGGCTCGACGGTGATCGGGTGCTTCAGGTCTTTGATCAGGCACTTGCAGGCCAGCCGGTTCCGCCCGTTGATAATCATCGCATCCGAGCCGCAGGTTCCGTGCCCGCAGGAGCGACGGAAGCCCAGGGTCCCGTCCAGATACCATTTGATATAATGAAGCGCGTCCAGCACCCGGTCGGTCGGCTCGGCCTCCACCTCGTATTCCTGGAAACGGGGCCTTTTGTCGGCAGCCGGGTCGAAACGCTTGATGCGTAGCTTGACTTTCATTGTGTCACCCTCGAAGGCAGCCGGAGCCGCCCCTAGTATTTGCGCTCCTGCGGCTGGAAGCGGGTGATGGTCACCGGCTTGTGGCTCAGTTCCAGCCCCTTCTCCGTCCGGTAAACAAGGCTGTGCTTGAGGAAGTTGGCGTCATCGCGCTCCGGGAAGTCTTCACGGAAGTGCCCGCCCCGGCTCTCCCGGCGCTCCAGGGCCGCCAGGGTGGTGACCTCCGCCAGATCGAGCAGGCTTCCCAGCTCCCACGCCTCCAGCATCTCGGTGTTGTAAGATTTGCTCTTGTCGCGCACCTGGACCTTCCGGTAGCGATCCCGCAGTTCCCTGATCTTCCTGGACATGGCCTCCAGGCCCGCGCCGGTGCGGAAGACGGAGACCTTATCCATCATCTCCTCCTGAAGCTCCTTGCGGATGGCTCCCACGGATTCCCCGCCCGTGCTGGAAAGGATCGCCTCGAACTGCTGGCGGGCGGAAGCGTCGGGGCCTTCCGGCAGGGGCGGCCAGTCCGCTTCGCGGATATAGCCGGTCGCATGGCGGCCCGAGCGCCGACCGAAGACCAGGATATCCACCAGCGAGTTCGTCCCCAGGCGGTTCGCGCCGTGTACGGAGACGCAGGCGCATTCTCCGGCGGCGTAGAAGCCGGGGACCGGGGTGTTGGCCTCGTCGCGGACGACCCGGCCATCGACATCAGTGGGGATACCACCCATGGCATAGTGGGCCGTGGGCTGGATCGGGATCGGCTGAGTCACCGGGTCCACGCCCAGGTAGGTGCGGGCCAGGTCGCAGGTCTCGGCCAGCTTCGACTCCACCGCGTCCTTGGGCAGATGCGTGAGGTCCAGGTGGACGTAATCCTTGCCGTCTATCCCCCGCCCCTCCCGCACCTCCATATGGATGAAGCGGGAGACCATATCGCGAGGGGCCAGATCGAGCAGCGTCGGCGCGTACCGCTCCATGAAACGCTCCCCGTCTTTGTTGCGGAGGATGCCGCCCTCTCCCCGGGCCGCCTCGGTGATGAGAATGCCCATTTTATAGATGCCGGTCGGGTGGAACTGGTAGAACTCCATGTCCTCCAGGGGGATCCCATGATTGAGGCAGAGCGCCACTCCTTCGCCGGTCAGGGTGAAGGCATTGCTCGTGATCTTGAACATCTTCCCGAAGCCGCCGGTCGCCATCAGGACGGCTTTAGCATGGAAGATGTGGAATTCCCCGGTCTCCAGGCAGATCGCCACCACCCCGCAGCAGACGCCTTCACTGAAGAGAAGGTCCACCACCTGATATTCGTCGTAAAAGGTGACGCTGTTGCGGATGCACTGCTGGTAGAGGGTCTGGAGGATCATGTGGCCCGTCCGGTCCGCCGCATAGCAGGACCGGCGCACCGGCTCCTTGCCGTAGTGCCGGGTGTGTCCCCCGAAGGGCCGCTGGGCGATCTTCCCTTCCGGCGTCCGGTCGAAAGGCAGGCCCATATGCTCCAACTGGTAGACTGTCTCGACGGCTTCCTGACACATGATCTCCGCCGCGTTCTGGTCGACCAGATAGTCGCCCCCTTTGACAGTATCGAACATATGCCATTCCCAGTGGTCTTCCCCCAGATTTCCCAGGGCCGCGCCGATCCCCCCGAGCGCCGCCCCGGTATGGGAGCGCATGGGGTAGAGCTTGCTGATGACTGCGGTGTTCACATGCGGCGACAGTTCCAGGGCCGCATACAGCCCGGCCCCTCCCCCGCCGACAACGATAGCATCGAAACGATGGACCATCTGGCCCCCCTTATGAATTTGGCCGAACGGATGCGGTAAAGCATCCCCAGCCCCTTAAAAATATCCCCCAACTCCCCGGCTTCGGGGGGCTGAGATCGTGCGTTCTTTTACAGCGTGATCAAAGCACCCCGAAATCCATTCCCCCCGCCGAAGCCCAGCGGGGGGCTAGGGGCGATTGCTTTTAGCGGTTGCCCCCTTCAGCGCATAGCTTCGGATATTTTAGCGATGTCCTGGGGCTGGAAGGTCAGGATGATCAGAGCCCCGACCACGATGAAGATAAAGCCCAGCACGTAGAGGGTGGAGATCCAGAAAAGCCTCCACTGGTTCTTGCGGACGTAATCCTCTGTGACCGTGCGGAAGCCGTTAATCCCGTGCAGCATCGCCAGGATGAGCATCAGAAGATCGTAGATGCGCCAGAACGGGGTGGCGTAGCGGTTGGCGACGAACTGGTAGTCGATGGAGTTGACCGAGTTCAGGACGTGCATATAGGTCAGGTGGCCCAGCACCATCAACACCAGCACGATGCCGGAAACGCGCATGAAGACCCATGCCACCAGCTCGAAGCTGCCGCTGGGCCGGAGGCGATCAGTACGGTAATTGCCGGTCATGGCCTGCCTCCTTCCGGTCGCCCGGCCCGGAACCGCTCGATATGCTGGGCCAGCGCCGGGGACGCCTTCCCTATATGGGTAGACCGCTCCCTGAAGGGTTTCATCATATCATGCACCATGATCGCCGTGGCCGGGGCGAAGAGAAGAACGAAAAGGGCTATCTCCAGCCAGAACATCCGCCGGTGTACCAGAGCGCCCGCAGGCCAGAAATCGATGACCGCGATCCGGATACCGTTCAGGGCGTGGAAGAGTACCGCCCCGAAGAGGAGGATTTCGCCGCTCCTGAAAAGCGGGTGGCGATAGAGGAAGAGCAGCTTGTTGAAAGTGGCCGGCCCCCAGCCGATCAGGGCGATATCCACGATATGAACGACCAGGAAGAGCATGATTCCGATCCCCGTCAGGCGGTGCAGCACCCAACTCCACTGGCCTTCCCGCCCCCGGTATCGCAGAACCCACCCCCAGATTCGATCACCACGCATACACGATACTCCTTTGCTAGACAGTTTCCTGACATTTCAGGACGCCGACGCTTTGTTCTCATCATACAAGAAGGGTGGTCTTTCGTCAAATTATATTTTTTATATTTTAATATTAGCTAAATGGGCAAAGGGCGCGTCTCATACTCATACGTCCTGAACGCTGGCGATGGTTTCTTTCAGGACGCGGCCCGAGTTCTGAAGGGCGGATTGCTCTTCAGGGGAGAGGGCGATTTCCACCAGACCCTCCACGCCGCCACGCCCCACCACGGTCGGGACGCTCAGGGCCACTTCCTTGATGCCGAACAGTCCGCTTTGCAGAGAGGAGACAGGCAGGAGCGCCTTTTTGTCCAGGCAGACAGCATCCACCACCGCCCGGATCGCCAGCCCGACCGCATAGCCCGCACCGCTTTTCAGCCGGATCACCTCCGCGCCGCTCTTCTTGGTGGCGTCGAAAACGGCCCTGCATTCAGCCTCATCGTAGTTCGGCAGGCTCCGGAGGGGAGTGCCGTTCACCGTGGCCGACGACCAGATGGGCACCATCGAATCTCCGTGTTCGCCGAGGATGAGGGCATTCACCTGGGTGGGATCCACCCTCAGATATTCGCCCAGGAAAGAGCGAAAGCGGGTGGTGTCCAGCACGGTCCCCAGGCCGATGATCCGGCTGGCGGAAAGATCCGTCCATCGCATCGCCAGGTAGGTCAGGATATCGACCGGGTTGGCGACCACAAAGAGGATGGCGTTTTCGGCCCAGGCGTAGCGGATGGCCTCAGCCAGGATCGTTTTGAAAAGGGCCACGTTCCGGTTGATCAGGTCGAGGCGGCTCTCATCGGGCTTGCGGCGGAGGCCCGCCGTCACCATCACGATATCGGCCCCCTCGCAAGCTTCGTAGCCCCCTGAATAGATTCTCTGCGACGCGGCCAGGGACGCCCCGTGCCGCAGATCGAGGGCCTCCCCTTCGGCCATTTCGGCCATCACATCGATAATCGCCAGCTCCCGGACCAGCCCGCCGATCTGGAGCGCGTAGGCCGCATTCGACCCGACCCGACCCGCGCCTCCGATAATCGCAACCTTCATGAACTCCTCCTTGTATTGATCCTGCTTTCATCTGTGTTAAAAAATACAGCCGTCTCGGATTATTTTCATATGCGTAAAAATATAATCTACCACTAACCCAACGCCTGGCGGACGAGGGCCGGGATGTCGCGGGTGGTGTCGGCGACCGGAACGCCTGCGGCGGCGAGGGCTTCGACTTTGGCCTGAGCAGTGCCGGTGCGGCCTGAGACGATGGCTCCGGCGTGGCCCATGCGCTTACCCGGTGGAGCGGTGCGCCCGCTGATGAAGCCGACCACAGGTTTGGCCATCTGTCGGATATAATCGGCGGCAATCTCCTCGTCGGAGCCGCCGATCTCGCCGATCAGGACGACCGCTTCCGTTTCCGGGTCCGCCTCAAACAGCGGCAGGGCGTGGATAAAGGTCGTTCCCGGCGTCGGGTCCCCGCCGATGCCGATGCAGGTACTCTGCCCCAGCCCGGCCTGCGTCAGCTCGTAGACGATCTCGTAGGTGAGGGTTCCGCTGCGGGAGATGACCCCTACCGGCCCCTTTGTGAAGATATTGCCCGGCATGATACCGATCTTGCACTCTCCGGGGGTGATGACGCCCGGGCAGTTGGGGCCGATCAGCCGGACAGGGGAATTTTCCACGAAAACCATCGCCCGCACCATATCCTGAATCGGGATGCCCTCGGTGATGCAGACCACCACATCCAGCCGGGCGTCCACGGCCTCCAACACGGCGTCGGGGGCGAAGCGGGGTGGAACGAAGATGGCGGAGGCGTTAGCCCCGGTGGCCCGGACGGCGTCCTGAACCGTATCGAAGATGGGAACCTCCATGATGGAAGTTCCACCTTTGCCCGGGGTCACGCCTGCGACCACCCGGGTCCCGTATTCGATCATCTGGCGGGTGTGAAACTCCCCTTCCCGCCCGGTGATGCCCTGCACCAGCAGTTTTGTGGATTGATCGACCAGTATGCTCACTGTTTTATCCCTCTTGGGAAGGCAGGGCAACACCCTACCCCACTAGATTAACGATATGCAAGGCGGCTTCCTGCATGGTTTCGGCGGGAATGAGGTTCGTGCCGGTCAGAAGCGCCCGGCCCTCCCGCTCGTTGGTTCCGGTCAGGCGCACGACCAGGGGAACGCAGATTTTCATAGCGGCGGTGGCCTCCAGAATCCCTTTCGCCACCTCGTCGCAGCGGGTGATGCCCCCGAAGACATTGAAGACCACGCCCTTCACTTCCCTGTCCATCAGGACGATCTCCAGAGCGTTGCGGACCAGTTCGGCCCGCGCCCCTCCCCCGATATCCAGAAAGTTGGCCGGAGCGCCGCCCGCCCGTTTCACTTCATCCAGGGTCGCCATGACCAGCCCGGCCCCGTTCCCGATAATCCCGACCGTTCCCCCCAGGCGGACGTACTGGATGTGCCGCCGGTGGGCCTCCGCCTCGATAGGGTCTTCCTCGCTCTCCTCCTGGTATTCCTGAAAGTCGGGATGGCGGAAGAGGGCATTGTCATCGATATTGATTTTCGCGTCGGCGGCGATCACCTGCCCGTCTTTCGTAAGGGCCAGAGGATTAATCTCGAACAACGAGGCATCGGTGGCGGTGTAGGCCTCGTAAAGGGCGCGGAGGAACTTCGACGCCGGGCCGACCGCCGTCTTCCGAATCCCGCTGGCGTAGCAGACCTGCCGGATCTGGAAATCAGCCAGACCCATCGCCGGATCCACATGAAGCCGGGCGATCTTTTCCGGGGTTTCGGCGGCGACCTCCTCGATATCCACCCCGCCCACCGCACTCACCATCACCACACTCCGGCGGACGGCCCGGTCCAGGGTGATCCCCAGATAATATTCTTCCGCGATATCGGCTGCCTCTTCCACCAGCACCTTTCGGACGGCGATGCCCTTGATATCCATCCCGATGATCCGCCGGGCCGCGTCCCCGGCTTCTTCGGGCGTCCGGGCCAACTTCACCCCGCCCGCCTTGCCGCGCCCGCCCACGTGTACCTGCGCCTTGACCACCACGCGCTTCTGCAAGCGCCGGGCCGCCTCTTCCGCTTCCTCCGGGGTGGAGGCCACCTCTCCGGGCGGGATCGGCACCCCGAAACGAGCTAGTATCTGTTTCGCCTGATATTCATGGATCTTCAAAGAATCCCTCCTGCCGGTCGAAACGACCGGATGCTTTGAATATTTCCACACGTCCCTTTATTAATTCACCACGTTCGCAAAAATCCCTTTCCGCTCAAGCCCCCCCAAGAAAAAACCGACCTCTTTCGCAGCCAACGCTGCCGGAGAAGCCGGTTTTCCTATCATCCAGAGGCAAAGCCGCCTTCCGCGCAGGCGATATCGGCGCGCCTGGCAGAGGGTTCCACGCCTCCTTTGTGGATGAACCGATGGTATTATGTTATGCCTGAGCTTCGGTCACTTTCGTAGGGCGGCCAGGCATGTAGGAACGGCACTTAAACACCTGGGCCGCCACCGATGTCTCGATGCAGGTGCCGTCATTAGTGCAGTAGCGCCAGACAACCGTTCTCTTGCCCTGCTGTGTCGCAAATCTGAAAGCATTGTTGCACTGTTCACAAAGATATTTATCGTTATGTTTTTCCATCTCTTGCCTCCCCTTCACACGCTGGCGAACGTTCCTCAAGGCTTCGCTGCACCGTTCGCCCATACTCTTAATATAGCACATTTTTGATTTTGTGTCAACTATCACAATTAAATTCTTTTGGGAAAGCAACCGCCCCCCCAGCCCCCCTTACTAAGGGGGGCTGGGGGGATGATTTTCGGCAAGGCGGGTACTCCTCGATACCTTCTCCCTCTCCCGCAAGCCCTAATACTACAACGACGAGTTAAGGGGCACACACCTGAAGGCTCTGGCCTGCCCCCACAAGCGACCGTCGGGCTGCACGACGTTTGAGGTGGGCGCGTTTGGCACGCTCATTGCGCTGTTGGGTCGCCATCAGCCAGCCCCACAGAGCAGCGGGCGGC
>JADLDR010000152.1 GCA_020846535.1 Armatimonadota bacterium
AAATATCTTCCCCGGTTTCCTCGGCTTCGATGCCCTCATTGGCGGTATACTGGTGAACAGGGATCTCTTGGCTGGGCTGTCCCATCGGAGTCTCCTTTTGTTGGAGGGTTTCCAGTGTAAATATGCCGATAAAACAGGGATCCGTCAAGAACATAGCTGAGATTCTCTCTTACGGATATAGAAAATCGAGATTCCCGTTCGCACGACGGTTCCTCTGCGAATGAAGCAGGAGGCGAGAGCGATGTGTCGAATGAATATCTATCCCTCAACAAGGAGCGATAGCGTGGATGAACTCATCACCCTCCGGGCGCGGCTGGCCCAGCAGGAAGAGCAACTGAAAGCGGTCTACCGCATCGGGCAATCCCTTTATTCCAAGGTGGATTTGCGCGAGTTGGTGCAGGAAGCCCTGACCGTCTCTTTAGAAACCGTCCGGGCGACCGCGGGGACGATTTTTCTCTACGACCCCCGGAAAGACCGCCTCGTGTTCGAGTACGTGATCGGCGAGAAAGCGCCTCTGCTGATCGGCAAGTCCATCGGAGCGAACGAAGGCATCGCCGGGGAGGTGTTCCAGTCCAGCCAGCCCACCATCACCGCCGATGTCAGCCTGAACCGCCATCACACCACCCGCATCGACGAGGCGACCGCCTTCACCACCCGCAATATCGCCACCGTGCCCATCAAGAGCCTGGACCGCCCGCCCATCGGGGTACTCCAGGCGCTCAACAAAGCCCCTCTACCCGGCCCGTCGGAAAGCGGCTTCGACACAAACGACCTGGAGATCCTCGGCCTGGTGGCCGCCCTGACCGCCACCCTCATCGAAAACGCCCGCCTCCACGAAGAGGCGCGTCTGGCGGTGGTGGCGCACCGCCTCGGCGACATCAGCCACGATGTCAAGAACATGCTCACCCCCATCACCGGCGGGGCGCACACCCTCCACGCGCTGCTGACCTCCTTCTATCAGGAAGTGGAGGAGATCGCCCGCTCGGAGGCCGCCTCGGAAGCGGATCGCCTCCTCCGGATCCAGGAATCCGTCCGGTCGCTACAGGAGTTTACCCCCGAAATGGTGGACATGATTCTCGACATGTCGGTCAACATCACCGACCGGATGCGCGAAATCGCCGATTGCGTGAAAGGCATCGTCACAGAGCCGCAGTTCGAGAAGCGAAACGTCAATGAGATCGTGGCCCGGGCGCTCCAGCCGCTGCAAGTGGTGGCGCAGCGCGGCGGCGTCGCCCTGATCGCCGAATACGGGGATCCGCCTCCCATCCTGATCGATCCTCGATTCCTCTACAACGCCATCTACAACCTGGTTAACAACGCCATCCCCGAAACTCCCGCAGGCGGCAAGATCACGGTCGCCACCTCCGATGCCCCTGAAGAAGCCTCGATCCGGATCGATGTTTCCGATACCGGGCGCGGCATTCCCCCTGAAATCCTCTGCACCCTCTTCACCGACCAGACGCGCAGCACGAAAGCCACCGGCACAGGGCTGGGAACGCAGATCGTCAAACGGGCCGTGGACGTTCACCAGGGCCGCATCACGGTCGAAAGCCGGGCGGGAGAGGGAACCACCTTCCGCATCCGCCTGCCCAGGCGAGGATGATTCAAACCGCTGGCTCCTGATGAGTGTATTGGTTTCTCCGCGTAAAAATCTGAGCGATCCCGGACAAAACCCCTTGATATTTCGTGACGAAGCTGTTATAATATCTGAGAGTGGACTAGTCCAGTAAAGGGGCTGCCAGGTGACCGGGATACCGCGGGCCTACGAGCAGGTCGAATCGTTTCTGAAAGAAAAAATCGAGCGGGGCGAGTGGCCGGCAGGCTCTCCGGTCCCTTCGGAACGGGCGCTGGCGGCGCAGTTTGATTTCTGCCGGGTGACGGTGGGCCGCGCCCTGAAGTCGCTGGAAAGCGAAGGGCTGCTGGTCAGCCGCCGGGGGGTCGGGCGTTTCGTCCGGGAGCCGGAGGGGGCTTCGCGCACCCGGCGCATCGGTATCGCTATTTTTTCGCTCCATCATCTCGACAGTTTCGTCATTTCCGAGGTGGTGCGCGGGGCGCAGGAGGCCGCCCTCAGCCGCGGATGGCAGGCCGTACTCTATGCGGCCACCCTGCAAGGCGAAGGGCCGCGTGTGGGCCTGGCCGACCTGGTTCCCAAAGGCTGGATCGACGGCCTGATCGTGGCCCAGCAGGAGGCGGGCGACCAGGAGCTTCGCCTGCTCGCGCAGGAGATGCCGCTGGTGGGCTACAACCTTTCGGCTGAGCCGGAGGAGGTGTCGCTGGTCAGCGCCCGGTACGACGAGGGAAGCCGGGAGGCGATCCATCACCTGACGGCCCGGGGCCACCGCCGGATCGCCCTCCTGAACGGGCGCTCCGAGTTCCGCATCGCCCGGGACTATGAGGACGGCTACCGTACGGGATTGGCGGAGGCCGGTATCGCTTACGACCCGGCTCTGGTGGCCTACGGCCCCTATCAGTTGGAATTCGGGTGGGCCTCTCTGAAATCTCTGCTTCGGACGCCTTCGCCGCCTACCGCCGCGCTCTGCGGGGACGATATGATCGCTTTCGGGGCGCTTCAGGCGGCTCAGGCGGCCGGGCGTCGGGTCCCTGATGATTTTGCGGTGGTCGGCTGTAACGATATGCCCCTGGCCCGGCTGGTGACGCCTTCCCTGACAACGCTCGGCATCCCTTTTTTCAGGATCGGCGTCGATCTGGCCGCGCTTTTGTTGGATAGATTAGAGGGCAGGCTGCGCGATTACCGCAAGCCTATCTCCCACTGCCCCCTGTTGGTGGTGCGTCAATCTACATGAAAGGAGGGCATTTTTTTTCGCCATCTAACCTTTTCCGATCCATGCAAAGGAGGCATTCGGATGAAACTGAGCGCAAAACGAAGCGGTTTTACGCTGATTGAGCTTCTCGTTGTTATCGCTATCATCGCGATCCTGGCGGCGATTCTCTTCCCCGTTTTCGCCCAGGCCCGCGAGAAGGCCCGTTCCATCTCCTGCGCTTCCAACATGAAGCAGATGGGTCTGGCGTTCGTCATGTATAAGCAGGATTATGACGAAACCGTCCCGGAGATGCCCTGCGGGTGCAATTATGTGGCAGGCAACCCGCACTGTTTCTGGGTCCGCCTGGATCCATACGTGAAGAGCCGCGGCGTCTACACCTGCCCCAGCATCGGCAATGCGAACCGTTCCGCCCCGTGCGGCAACGAACTCCCCGCTCTGCACTATGGCTTCAACCTGAGGCTGAGGAAGTATAAATCGGATGCCGCCTGGGTGAAACCGTCCGAGACCGTTGCGATGGCGGACGCGGGCAGCCTGGGGCCGAACGGCCACGAGGAAGCCGGATTCGTCGGCAACTGCGGCGATAACGCCAGCGCGGTCGCCAATGACGATGAGACCTGGCCCAACAACTGCCCGTGGCGTATTCTCTGGCGCGCCCGCAACCGGCATCAAGGGGGCCTCAATGTGGCCTTCTTCGACGGCCACGTCAAGTGGATGAAGATCTCCACCCTCAAAGACCGGAAATACTGGTCTCCGGAATACCAGACCAACTGATTCCCCTCGCAAGGAATCGGAAATGATAACGCAGTATCCAGATGGGGCGGCCCGCCGGGCCGCCCCTATTTTGCATCCGGCCAGGAGATACCGCCATGTGTTCCCGATACCGTTTCAAGAGAGTTTATCTTCAGAGCCTTGTCGTGGCCGCGCTGGCAAGCCTGCTCGGGGAAGCCTCTTTCGCTTCCCGGGATCAGAGGCTCTCCAAGGAGGAATCGCCCATGAAAACCGTTTTGTTCCACGGCATCCGCCCCACCGATCCGGGCGGGCGCAATGGTTTGCGCAACCCCGAGCGCGGCCTGCGCCTGGAGACCCTGATCGCCGAACCGCCCGGTCAGCCTGCCTGGGGGCCGGTGGCCCACCTGCAAGGCAAAGTCAGCCCGGTCTATACCGACCAATGGTGGATCATGGACGCCCGCCGCTACGAGCCGTTCGGCCTCACCCTGGCTCAGACCTACTGCTACCTCGACCCCTATGTGGACAGGGCCATTCCGGCAAAAAAATTGCAGTGGCTGCAAAAGAGCCTGGGGATGCTCCGCAGCCAGGGTCTCAAGGCCGTCCTCCGCTTCGCCTACGAGCGCGATATGGACCGCCGGAAAGGGCCGAAGCTGGAGGCGATTATCAAGCACCTGGACCAACTGGCCCCGATCATCCGCCGGAACGCGGACGTCATTTTCGTCATGCAGGCAGGCATGGTGGGGGCCTGGGGCGAATGGCACAGCTCGAAACACCAACTGGAATCCGACCATGCGGCCCTGGCTGCCATTGTCGATAAAGTCCTTGAGGTTCTGCCCTCCGACCGCATGACCCAGCTTCGGGTCCCGAAATACAAGCGGTGGGTGTTGGATCGGCCCGTTTTCGGCGGCTACCGGGAGGTGGACGGCTCGACCGCGCATACCACCATCCCCACCGCCCGGATCGGGTTCAATAACGACGGCTTCCTGGCCGGGCCGACCGACGGGGGAACCTGGACGGAATCTCCTCGCTTCGGCAGCCCCGGCAACCCGGAGTTCGATCAGATGACTCGCGAAAGCGCCTTCGTTCCGGTGGACGGCGAGCTTTTCTGGAGCGATCAGGGGGGCAGGGTGGACGGCCTCGCGGCTGCCGTCCGGATGCGCCTGCATCACTACAGCAGCTTCAGCCTGGCCCACAGCTATTCCGAACGGGAGGGTAAACCCTACGCCA
Organism: Armatimonadota bacterium; assembly: GCA_020846535.1. Lineage (GTDB taxonomy): Bacteria > Armatimonadota > JADLDR01 > JADLDR01 > JADLDR01 > JADLDR01. The sequence goes on from JADLDR010000152.1 coordinate 4,740, forward strand.
TCGATGAATGGATGAAAGCCCCCGCCGCCCGCCAGCAGGTTATGGAAGCCTCCCTGCCGCTCTCGGACGGTTATTTCGAGGATGCGGACGGACGCGAGACGTCCCGAACCTGGTTCGAGTATATCCGCGACCACCTGGGCTACCGCCTGGAACTGAGGCGGGCCGCCTTCCCCGAAGCCGTTCATGCGGGCGAGACGGTTCCGGTCCAAATCGAACTCATCAATCGCGGCTTCTCGGTTCCCCACAACCCGCGCCCCGTCTATCTGACCCTGACCGACTCTGACGGCAAGGTCGTCTCCTGCCTTTGCGAAAACGTCGATCTTCGCCGCTGGCAGCCTTTCCAGCCCGGGGATATCCGGTTTGCGCCGCTGACTCATACCATCGAAACCCGGCTGGCAGTTCCCGATGCTATGAAACCCGGCTGGTATCAGGTTGGCCTCTGGATGCCCGATGCCGCCCCCTCCTTGCGCGAAAACGCGCGCTACGCCATCCGGGCCGCCAACCGCGACGCCTACTGGTGGACCGATGCCATAGGGCGCTACGGCATCAATATCCTGGGACTGCTGGAGGTGAAGACCGGGCGATAGGGCTGCCTCCGGTGGGGAGCCACAAGAGGATCCCTTCCAGCGACCTGAAAGCGACATCAAAACGACAGAAATCAGGGAATAAGACCAGCGAGGTGGCGTTGCATATAGTGGCTGTGCAGCCGACGCGAGGACGTTTCGGATGTCCGTCTTGTCTGGCAACCGTTTCGAGACAGTGCATAGCATGGGAAGGAGGGGAGGGGTTGTCTTGTCCGCCTCGCCGAGGGACATGTCGAATCCGCGGAGAAGAACTCATTGGACGGGAATCGGGCTGGGAGTGCTTGCGCTGTTGCTACTCCCCTGGCGGTTCAGTGTGGGGGGCGGCAGTGCAAAGATCTATCAGGAGGATACCGGCGAATCGATGCTGGTTCCTCCTGAAGGCGAATGGCGCTGGAGGCCCGTAAAAGCAGCGCCCTCGGCTGCTGCGCCGCATCGTCCCGGACGGGTTTGTATACGTCCCGGCCACAGGCGAAGCCACGGTTGACAGCCGGAACTACGGCCTGGCTCCTCTGGGCAAGGCGCCGGGTGTGGCCGAATACGGTCCGAAGTACCCGGTCGCATGGGACCGGCTCGGTTGGGAAACGACCGAAGTGCCTCCGCGGATATAGATAAGAGACGGGAACCCGCTCCAGCTTTCGTCAGTCCCGGATTCGTTTCGGGTTCCCGTCTCTGGATGCATTCCTGAAACCCTCACGGTTGCCTCCTTATTATGTCCGCGCTTTCACCTCCGGCAAACTTATCCCGCCCGAAAAAGGAAAAAAGCGCCCCGGCTTGAATACATCCCTGAACGCGGTTCGCCATTTTGAGGGAGGGTGTTCGATTGACTTTCAAAAGATACGCTGTTCTATGGGGCGCTTTATGGTTTTGGGCGTGCGGGCTGGCCCAGGCTCAGCCAGTACGAAAGCCGGCGGCGAAGGCCAAGCGCCTGCAGGCAAAGCCCAGCGCTTACCGGGTGAAGGTGGGAGGGAACGGGATGATCACGCTCGAAAACGAGTGGGTGCGCTATGTTATCGGCCCGGACGGCCAGAACCGGCATTTCATCGACCGGCAGAGCGGCAAAGACCGCCTCCAGCAGGGGCCGCCGTCGCCAGCGGCCCGGATCAAGCAAAAGGGAGAGGAGTTCACCGCCTCCAGCGCCTCCATGCGAAACGGCCGGATCGTGCTGGGGTTCGGGAAGAGCGGGGTGGAGGTTGCCCTGAAAGGGGAGATTCACCCTCACTATCTGACGCTGGAGGTGCTTTCTGTCCGCGGAGAGGACGTTCAGGAGGTCGCCTTTACCGAGATTCCGCTGTCGCTCAAGGGGGAGGCAGGCGAGCCTTTCGCCGGGTGCGCCCTGGCCCTGAACCTGAAAACCAATGTCGAGGAACTGCCCAGGGCCAACAGCCGCCTCCGCGCCCTCTGCTACCCCCGGTTCGGCTTCCGAGGGGCCAAAGCCGCCCTCATCGGTTGTCCGACCGGCAAGCTCCGGGCGGCCATGCAGGAGGCGGTCAGCGCCGCCGAGGACCTGCCGCATTCGCCCATCGGCGGCCCCTGGGCGCTGGGGCAGGCGATCAACCAGGGATCCTATCTTTTCAACTTCGGGAACATGACCAAAGCCAACGTCAAAGAGTGGATCGATCTGGCGAGATCGCTGGGCATCAACCAGATCGATTTTCACGGCGGGGGATCGTTCCGGTTCGGCGACTGCCTGCCCAACCCCGAAACCTACCCCAACGGCAGGGCCGACTTCAAGGCGGTGATCGACCAGCTTCACGCGGCGGGCATCAAGGCGGGCCTGCACACCTATGCCTTCTTTATCGATAAACGCTGCCCCTGGGTCACCCCCGTTCCCGATCCCCGGCTGGCGAAAGACGCCGCCTTCACCCTCGCCGAGCCGCTTTCCGCCGAGTCCGCCGCCGTTTTGGTGCGGGAATCCACGCAGGAGATGTCCGCCATCACCGGCTTCTTTGTCCGCAACAGCGTGACCCTGCAAATCGAGGACGAACTCATCACCTACACCGGCGTCTCCAAAGAGCCACCCTACGCCTTTACGAACTGCCAGCGCGGCGCATACGGCACGAAGGCCGTCGCCCACGCTCCGGGCGCGAAAGTCCATCACCTGAAGGAGTGCTTCGGCCTCTTTCTGCCGGACGGCGATTCGACCCTGCTGTCTGAAGTGGCCGCCCGGAACGCCGAGATGTTCAACGAATGCGGCTTCGATATGATGTACCTGGACGCGCTCGACGGGGAGGACACCCTGGGCGGGGCGGAAAACGGCTGGCATTACGGCTCCAAATTCGTCTTTGCGCTGTGGAAGCGGCTCCAAAAACCGGCCCTGATGGAGATGAGTACCTTCCACCACCACCTCTGGTACGTGCGCTCGCGGCTGGGAGCCTGGGACCACCCCAACCGGGGCCACAAGCCTTTCATCGATCTCCACTGTCGGGCCAACGAGGAGTTCGGCAAGATGTTTCTGCCGGGCCATCTGGGGTGGTGGGCGGTCAAGCCCTTTACAGGCGTTCAGGAAGAGCCGACCTTCGCCGACGATATCGAATACCTCTGCGCGAAGGCTCTGGGCAACGACTACGGGTTCTCCATGATGGGGGTGGACCCAGACGGTTTCGCCCGGAGTCTCGGCTTGCAGCGGCTCGGGGGCATCATGCAGCGGTACGAATCGCTCCGCCACGCCCGCTATTTTCCCGAGCCGATCAAGGCCCGCCTGCGCCGGCCCGGAGAAGACTTTACGCTGTCTCAAAACGCGAAGGGCCGGTGGGAACTCACCCCAGTTCAATATGCCAAGCACAAGGTCACCGGCCCGGAAAGCGCCTCCTGGACGACCGCCAACCGCTTCGGCCCCCAGCCCCTGCGCCTTCGCATCGAAGCCCTCATGTCGGTGGGGCCGTACGACGCCCCTGGCAACACCATCCTCGCCGATTTCGCCGACCCCGCCGCCTTCGATGACCGGGTCTTTGCCCCCGGGATCACCGGCAGCCTGACGGCCTCGGCGGACCAGGCGAAGGTGTCGCCGGTCAGCGGCTATCTGTTCGCCGCCAGCGCCCGCTCCGATGCGGGGGGAAAGGCGGGCAGTTGGGCGAAGGTCGGCAAACATTTCGAGCCGCCGCTGGACCTGTCCGGCCAGCAGGCGCTCGGGGTGTGGGTCTGTGGCGACGGCCAGGGCGAAGTCCTGAACGTGCAGTTCAGAAGCCCGGAACACCTCTCCGGCGGGGTGGGTGATCATTACATCCCGGTCGATTTTACCGGCTGGCGCTATTTCGAGCTGGTGGAATTCGAGGGGGAGCGGGCGGACGACTATCTCTGGCCCTACAGCCCCAACTACTACGCCACCTACCGCGAGGGCGTACTCTTCCATCAGATATCGTCCCTTTCCCTCTGGCTCAACGACATCCCGCCCGGCAAAACGGCGGCCTGTTACCTCGGCCCGGTGAAGGCGCTCCCTCTGGTCAGCGCGAAGATGAAAAACCCGCGCCTGACAGTCGGGGGCCGGACGATCCTCTTTCCGGTCGAGATCGAAAGCGGCTCGTTCCTGGAGATGGGCTCCCTGACCGACTGCAAGCTCTACGGCCCGCAGGGCGACCTTCTTCGCGAGGTGGCTCCCCAGGGCGACCTCCCCGCCCTTGCCCCTGGAGAGAACGCCGTCACCTTTGCCTGCGAGGGGCCGGAAGGCGTCACCGTCCGGGCGAAAGTGACCGTGATCACCCGGGGCGACCCGCTGCGATAGGAGCGCGATGGCAAAGCAGGACATGGAGAGACAGGCGGCCCGGTGCGCCTGGCGGATCGAGGCGGCCCGTTCTGCGGTGGCCCTGACCGGCGCGGGCGGCTCCACATCCACCGGCGTCCCCGACTTTCGTGGGCCGCCGGGGCTTTATATCATACGATCCCGGCCGGGCGTTCGATGCCCACCGCTTCCGCCGCGATCCCCGGCCCTTTTTCGAGTCCGCCCGCGATTTCCTGTCTCGGCATCGGCGGTGGGAGACGATATGCGTGGATGCGGACCCGGGCGGCTTCCGCCGAAGGGTGGCAGACCACTTTCCGCTGGAAGGGTGCGATGCATCGCGTCCCTACCCCTCATAGACTCAATTCGGGTAGGGAGTGACTTGGGTGATTTTGAGGAAAACGAAGGGAGCGTTTCGTGTTAGCAGCCGTTTTGCATGATTACAACCGCCTGGAACTGGAAGAGGTTCCGAACCCGCAGCCGCAGGCCGGCGAAGCGCTGGTGCGGATCAAAGCCTGCGGGTTCTGCGCCACCGATTACAAGGCCATCCGCGGCCTGAGGCGCAATGTGAAGTTCCCGCTCGTCCCGGGCCACGAGCCTGCCGGGGTGGTGGCCGCCGTCGGGCCGCATGTGAAGCATTTCCGGGAAGGCGATGAGGTCATCGTGCAGCCGAGCGGGTATTGCGGCCTGTGTCGCAACTGCCGCCTGGGCCTTATCCACTACTGCGACAGGAGCTATACCATCGGCGGGGACGGTCCGGAGGACGTGCGCTGGGGCTGTTTTGCGGAATACGCCGTGGCCGGGGAGAATATGCTTTTCCGCAAGCCGCCCGCCCTGAGCTTTGACGCCGCCTGCCAGACCGAGCCGGTCAGCGGGGCCTGGAAAGGGATTGTCCGCTATTCCGAGATGAGCGTCGGGGACGATGTAGTGGTGATCGGAACCGGCGGTATCGGCATGTACTGCCTCATGGTAGCGCGGGCGGCGGGGGCCGGCACGCTGGTCGCCATCGATGTCAGCGATTACGCGCTGGAGACGGCCCGGAGACTGGGGGCCACTCACACCATCAATCCCGCCTGCGAGGATGCCAAGGCCGCCGTCGCCGCCATCCTGCCCGCCGGACCGGACCTGGTCATGGAGGCGGCAGGCTCCATTGAAGCGGTGAGGCTGATGGTCAGCCTGCTGCGGCGGGGTACGCGGTGGAATGTGTTCGGGATTACCACTCACGAAACCTTCGAGCTGGACGGCGGCCTGACGCACTTCCTGGAGGCCCGGATGGACGCCAGCTTCGGCACCACTCCGCTCGCCATGGAAAAGGCCGTTCGCCTCATGGAGCGCGGCCTGGTCGACCCGGAGAAAGCCATCTCCCACCGCTTCCCCCTTTCGGAAATTCACCGGGCGGTCGAAACGATGGCCTCCCCGGAGCGCAACAAAGTCATCATCAATCCGTAATAACCGAACCTGACTGATGGAGGCATTTTGATGAGAATGGAGGCCAGAGGCCCCCTGAAGCCGCATCCGGAGAACCCGCGCTACTTTGCGGACGGAAGCGGGCGGGCCGTTTACCTGTCCGGAGCGCACACCTGGAGCAATCTGAAAGACATGGGGCCGGAAAACCCGCCGCCCATCTTCGACTACGGGGCCTATCTGCGCTTCATGGGGGAGCGCGGCTATAACTTCATGCGCCTCTGGACCTGGGACCTGACGGCCTTTTCCTACAGCAGCCAGTTGGAACATGCCTGGCCCTTTCCCTGGAAGCGCACCGGCCCCGGCAAGGCCCTGGACGGCCTGCCCCGGTTTGACCTGGAGAGCCTGGACCCGGACTATTTCGAGCGGCTGCGCTCCCGCGTCTCGGCTGCCGGGGCGAGAGGGATTTATGTCTCCGTCATGCTCTTCGAAGGGCACGGCCTGCACGCCTCCCGCCCGCCCTGGCGCTGGAACGGCCACCCCTTCCATCAGTGCAACAACATCAACGGGATCGATGGCAACCCCCGCGGCGAGGAGCGAGGCCTGCTCATCCACACCCTGAAGCTCCCCGAAGTGACGGCCATCCAGGAAGCGTATGTCCGCAAGGTGATCGATACCGTCAACGATCTCGAAAACATCCTCTACGAGATCTGCAATGAGGCCGGGGCCTATTCCACCGACTGGCAGTACCACTTCATCCGCTACATCCAGAGCTATGAGGCCACCAAACCGAGCCGCCATCCGGTCGGCATGACCTTCCAGTATGCGGGCGAGAACAGTGGGACCAACCGGATCCTCTTCGACAGCCCGGCGGACTGGATTTCCCCCAACCCGGAAGGCGGCTACCGCGACGACCCGCCCGACGTCGGCGGGCGAAAAGTCATTCTCACCGACACCGACCACCTGTGGGGCATCGGCGGAGACGCCGCCTGGGCCTGGAAAAGCTTCTGCCGCGGCCTGAACCCGATCTTCATGGACCCCTACCGCCAGTTGAAAAAGGTCGGCTCCACGGATGGGGAAGAATACGTCTGGACATCGCACCTCTCCGACGCGCACGACCTGGAGCCGCAGTGGGAGCCGGTCCGCCGCGCCTTGAGCCGGACACTTGCCTGCGCCCGGCAAATGGACCTCGCCCGGTGCACTCCCCAAAGCGACCTCGCCTCCAGCCGCTACTGCCTGGCCGAGCCGGGGAAGAGCTACCTGATCTTCATCCCCGGCGGCGGGCCGGTGGAGGTGGACCTGGCCGGGGCGGAAGGGGAGATGGCCGTCGAGTGGGCCGATCCCATGACTGCAAGCCGCCTGGCAGGCGGAACCGTTCCCGGCGGGAGTCGCGAAACCTTTCATCCTCCTTTCGAGGGAGACGCCGTGTTGTGGATAACGAAAGCGGGGAGGGAAAGCCAATGAAACGCACTGTCCTCTTTCTTTGCATCCTGGCCTTACTGTGCGCCGGTATGGAGGCGGGCGCAAAGCGCGTCCGGCCCCGGGAAATCCAGGACCTGCTGGCGAACCCCGGGATGGGCTGGCAAACCTTCCACTGTTTCGCCGATGAGGACAGGACGCTGGAGGGCCTGCCCAGCGGTTCGGCGTATTTTCGCTTCTACTGGAAGGAACTGGAGCCGGCGGAAGGGCAGATCGATTTCGCCAAAATCGATGCCCTCCTCGCCCGCGCCCGGAAAGCGGGCCAGAAGCTGGCCTTTCGCATCATGTGCGCCGGAACCGATGAGGATTCCCTGTACGTCCCCCAGTGGCTGAAAGACAAAGGCTGCCCGGGTTTTCAATACCGCTACGAGAACAAGGCCGATTACTGGGTTCCCGATATGGACAGCCCCGTCTTCCAGGAGGCCCATTTCCGTACCCTGCGCGCCCTGGGCAGGCGCTACGACGGCCATCCCGATCTGGATCTGGTGGATATCGGCACGGTGGGTCTCTGGGGCGAGTGGCACATGAGCGGAACCGGAGTCGAAGTGCCGAGCCTTAAAACGCGCCTGGCGATCATCGATACCTACCTGAAGGCCTTCCCCGGAACCCTGAAAGCGATGCTTATCGGCGACGTGGAAGGCATGAAGGCCGCCACCCGCCGGGGAGCCGGTTGGCGGGCCGACTGCCTGGGCGATATGGGCGGCTTTTCGAGATCGTGGAACCATATGGCCTCCCTGTACCCCCAGCAGATCCGCGAGACCGGCGCTTCGGACGCCTGGAAGCGCGGGCCGGTCGCCTGGGAGAGCTGCTGGGATATGCGGAAATGGAAGGCGGAGGGCTGGGACATCCCCTATATCTTCGACTACGCCCTGGACTACCATGCCAGCTACATGAACAACAAGTCCGCCCCCGTCCCCGAAGGCGGGCGGCCCGATGTCGAGCGGTTCCTCAAGAAACTGGGCTACCGCCTGGTCCTGCGCTCCCTGGAACACCCCGACCGGGCCGCCCCTGGAAACCTTCTGCCTCTGAAGATGGTCTGGGAGAATGTCGGGGTGGCCCCGCCCTACCGCGACTGGCGGCTGGCCATACGCCTCGCCTCGGCTTCCCGCGTCTGGGTGAAGATGACCGACATTTCCATCAGAGGCTGGCTGCCGGAGAGCCGAACGCTGACCGCGGCGATCCGCCTGCCCGCCACTCTCAGGCCCGGACGGTACGATCTTGCCCTGGCTGTGGTGGACCCGCGAACCAAAGCGCCCGCCGTGCGCCTGGCCGTCGCCGGGCGCGGGCCGGACGGCTGGTATCCGTTGAGCCGCCTGGAGGTGGCCGCAGGGAAACGCTGAAAGGCTCATGAAGCCGCCGTCAGGCAGACCCGCTGCGACGGCAGAACCCCGCAGGCTCGAAAATACGCCGGAAGGCGGAGTGAAAATCGGAATGAGAGAGCCTTCAGCGGTCGAAGCATCGGAGATCGCCGGGTGGGGAGGGCGGCTGGAGCGCCTGGAAGCCCAGAACCGGAGGCTGGCCCGACAGAACGGCAGGCTCAAGCGCCATTTTGGGATCGAGGCCGCCGTCATTATTGTCGCTGGGCGGCATGGCGGCCATGTCCGGCGGGGAAGTGGCCCTGTATATGTGCGGCTCGGACGGGATGCAGCGGGCCGGCCTGTCCGCCCGGAGGGACGGCAGTTCCGAAATTGCGCTTTGGCCTCCGGTCGGCGGCTCGAAGATCGGGGCGTCGTCCGGAGGCCGGGTCAGCATGGTCGTGCTGGCCGAAAACGCCAAGCCGGCCTGGGCCGCGCCGGGAAGGTCAGGCGGAGGTGCCCGTGAGCGCGGATCCCCTTCGGATCGCCTCTTCCGGTTGGCCCGGATCAGTCGAGAGATTCGGCGACAATGTGGTAGAGGCAGTAAGGATCGCCGGCCCGCTGGTGCTGCTCCCGCGTGGCGGGCTGGCCCAGCAGGGCGCTGATCATTTCCATCTCCTTGCGGCAGATTTGCGGATAGCGGCGTGCGACCTTGCCCAGGGCACAGTGGCATTCCCGGATGACGCATTGCCCGTCGTGGAATTCGAATTGGGCCAGGCAGCCCGCTTCCTCCAGGATTTGCGCCACCTCCGCCGCTCTCTCCTGAAGCGGCTTGCCCTCCACGCGCGGCCGCAGGTCGGCGATCATCCGGTTCTTGCGCGCCTCCAGAACCGCCTCGACCGCCGCATCCCCGTACAGGGCGGCGATATGGTCGAGCAGCGCGTTGGCAAGCTCATCGTAGCGGTGGGGGAAAAGGGCTTCTGCGTCTTCGGTCAGGCGGTAAACCTGCACCGGGCGGCCCAGCCCCTGCCGGCGCGTCGTGGCGGCCACCAGCGTATCGGATTCCAACACCCCCAGGTGCTGGCGCACCCCGACCGAGCTGATCCCCAGCGCCTGGCTCATCTCGTCCACGGTCATCCCGCCGCGCTGTTTGAGCAGCTGCACGATCTCCCGGCGCGTTGCGCTCAAGTTTTTATCCATGGTCTTCTCCGTTCGGCCCTCTGCGATACAAGAATATCCCTTTTATTATACCCCTATTCCCCTGTTTTGTAAAGATTCTCACATAATAATTTTTAGAAAGGAAATCATGCCTTTCGAGTCGAATTATCCGGGTGTGAATCGAGCCGCGCAGAACAAGGAGACGCCCATGACTGCCTCCGCCACCTTCCGGGCGCGTTATCTGCTGCCTGTCGCCCGGCCTCCCCTTGAAAACGGGATGGTGGTCGCCGGGGTGGGGATCATTCGCTATATCGGCCCCTTTGACGCCGCCCGTATCGAGGGGAAGCTGACCGACCTGGGGGAGGCCGTTCTCATGCCGGGCCTGGTCAACGCGCACTGCCACCTGGAACTCGGCGGGCTTAAGGGGAAACTCGACGCCGCCCGGGGGTTTGTGGATTGGCTGCGCCAGCTTCTTTCGCTCCGGGGCGGCCAAACCCCGGAATCCGTGCGGGAAAGCGTCCTGAACGGGCTTGCGGAGGCCCGGCGGAGCGGAGTGCTAGCGGTGGGCGATATCTCCACGGACGGCCTCTCGAAAGCCGTCCTCGAAGGTGCCCGGGCCCGGGGCGTGGTGTTCCGGGAGGCCCTCGGGCTCTTGCCGGGGCGCGCCCTATCGGCCTGGCAAGAGGTCGAGGCTTTTCTCGAAGCGGCCTGGGGAGAGCGCCTCAAGCCTGGCCTGTCGCCCCATGCGCCCTATACCGCCGCCCCTTCGCTCTACCGCCGGTTGGGAGAGGCGGCGGGCAGGCGGGGCATCCCTCTGGCAACCCATCTCGCCGAAACCCGGGAGGAGATCGAGTTTCTGCAAACCGGAGGCGGCTCGCTGGGCGAGTTTCTCAAAGAGCGCGGCTTTGTGCCGGCCGGCTGGAAGTCCCCGGCCCGAAGTCCGGTCCGCTATATGGAAAGCCTGGGGCTGTTGAAAAAGCGCGGCATCGCCGTTCATGGCAACTATCTGGACTCCGAAGAGATCGAACTGCTGGCCCGCTCGGGCTGGGGCGTCGTTTTCTGCCCCCGCAGCCACCGCTTTTTCGGGCACGAACGCCACCCCTTGCCGGAACTGTTGCAGGCGGGCGTCCCGGTCGCCCTCGGCACCGACAGCCTGGCAAGCAGCGGGTCGCTGGATCTCTTCGAGGAGATGCGGGAAGGCTTCCGTCAGCACCCCGCCATCCCCCCGGAGCAATGGGTCCGAATGGCGACCCGAACCGGGGCGCGTCTCCTGGGCTTAAACGACCTCGGCAGTCTGGCGGACGGCCAGTCTGCCGACATGATCGCCGTTTCCTATGCAGGCGGAGATGTCTATGAAAACGTATTGCAGGCCGATCCGCCCAGTTGTTTCTTTCTCACCACCGGGGCGCACCGATCAAAGCCGGAGGAACGCGGCTAGTTTTGGATCTGCTTTGATCTGCTTTGACCGGTGGTTCCAACGCCATCCCCCCGAGGAGAACCCGGACCGTATGCCCGAACTCGCTCCGCCTCGCCTGCGTCGCGCCGTCACCTGGCGCTCCCTTGCGGTCGGCC
>JADLDR010000153.1 GCA_020846535.1 Armatimonadota bacterium
CCGGGCCGACTCATCCCGGCTGGCGCAGGAATAGCGCCAGAAGGTATGCAGGCAGACCGAAGCGATGGGTATGCCGCTGTCCCGGGAGAGCTTTGCCAGCGATTGACGCCCCTGTGCGTTCCAGAGCGCGCTGGCCGCGTAGTCGTCCGCAGAGACCCCCAGTTCCACGCCGTCGAACCCCAGGGCTGCGGCCCGGTCGAAGAGCGTTTCCCAGGGCTGCCTCAAAACGCCGTCGAGAATGCCGATTTTCATGGATGGTCCTCTTTCCTGATGATTTTGCAGGCGATGTCTTTCGCCACTTCAGGGATGGCTACGGCCAGCGTCCCGCTGCGGGAGACGCCTTCCGCCGTGCGGAAGGGCTTGCCGGTGTAGGTGTCCCACCATTCCAGGCGGTACGCCCCGTCCGGCAAGCCCTTCAGTTCGAGCGAGGCTCCGGCAACGGGAGGGATGGGCTTCCCGTCCAGCCGGTTTCGCCAGGTGTGGTCCCGGTTTTGAACCCACAGCAGGGCCAGGGTAGGGGAGGCCAGGGCCAGCGCCCGCAGGTTGGCGTAGCGGCTGCTCCGGTAAGGATTGAAAACGAAACGGTTCAATTCGATCCAATCCCCTTCCAGGTTTTCGATCCGGATGGCATGCTTCCCTGTGGCGACCGGGACGGTCTCTTCCTGATCGTAAAGGCTCTGGTAGACATGGTATTCCTTCAGGAAGCGCGAGCTTTTCCAGGGGCCTTTCCCGGCAGGCCCGGCCAAGTATTCCCGCTCGAAGGCGGCCTGGCCGTCCACCGAAATCCGGAGCCGCGCCCTGCTGGAAACCGTTCCGACCCGGACGGAAAAGGTTCCGTCCTGCGGGTAGTCCACATGGAAGATATAAGCATTGGAGAGTTCGGTTTTGGTGGGCGACCCCAGGTAGGCATTGACGATATCGCCTTCCTCGATCCTGCCGTTGTCCCGGACGGTGAATTGGGTGCGGGGCGACTTGCCCCAGCCCCCGCCCGGGGTAAAGGCCAGTTCTCTGAACCGATCCTGCCCGCCGGGCATCACGGGGTCGGTGATGCGAGCGATCTCGAAATTCGTCTTCTGCCAGGGGATGCCGTCCGCGAAGCGGCGCAGGGCGGTGTAATGGTGGTAGAGGTTTTTCGGCTCGACATAGCCGTCCCAGTACCAGATCATGGCCCCGCCCATTCCGCGGGAGAGGGCGGAGGCCCAGATGCCGTTGTGGAGGTTGACGCCCTCCCCGCTGGGGTCGTATTTGCCGTCATCGGCCCGCCAGTCGATCCCGAATTCGGCCACCAGATGCGGCTTGGGGAATTGCGCGGTATGAGCGATGCAGTCCTCGCTGAGCGGTCCGGCGGAATCGGGGATATTGCCGGTGTCGCCGTAGTGGTGGGTCTGGGTAAAATCGATCTCCGGGATGCGCCAAACATCGGGATGGCCGTAGGTGGTGGTGATGAGATGCCGGTAGGGGTCGATGGAGCGCAGGTAGCGGGCCATCTCCGCCACCCAGGGGGCCGGGGCGTTGACCTCGTTCCAGAACTCCCAGGACTGCACCTGCGTACTCCAGCCCCAGCGGGCCACCAGATAGCGCAATTTCCGCTTGTAGAGCTTCCGGGCCGTCTCGCTTGTCCAGAAGTCTGCGGCTGAAGCGCAGGGGCCGCCCCAGGCGGCGTTGTAGGGGCTGGCGATAAAGGCTTCGGACCCGAAGAAATCGTGCGCCTCCTGCACCTCCCCGTGATAGCCGACCGTCAGCATCGTATAGACCCCGCACCGGGCGGCCAGATCGAGCAGGTAGTCGAGCCGCCAGCCGTTATCGAGGCTGTATTTCCCCAGGCCGTAGAACTGGCCGCGCCCGCTTTTGCTCTCCACCTTGTTGTCCGTCCACTCCAGGCCCATATTCCAGTAAACGAGCCAGATCCGGGCGAAATCCCCGCCCGCTGCGCCCAGATGCTTGAACCATGTATCGTAATCGAAAGTCCCGGCGTCCCCTGCCCAACTGACATTTTCCCCGATGGGAAAATAAGGCTTGCCCGAATCGAAGCGCAGGTAGTGGCGGCTCTCCGCGCTCCGGCGAATGAACCCCCGGTTCTCCGAGCGAACGACCGTCACCGTCTTTTCGCCGGAGGAGGCCGCGCCGGTCCGATCCTTGACAGTGACGATATAACGCCACCGTCCCGGCGTGTCGGCGGCGAAACGCACCTTCCAGGCCGGCCTGCCTTCCGGCAGAAGCCTCTCTCGCCCGCCCTTGAGGGTCCGGGTGTAGTTGTGGTAGATGAAACCGGGCACAAGATATTCCTTGCCGGAGGGCGAGGTGAAGCGGGCGGTGACATCGATCTCTTCCGGGTCGAAGGGATTGGTATAGGTAGCCGAAAGATCGAGGGTCAGCTCGAATTTGGCGTATTGAGCCACCGGGTCGGCGTTTTCGGCTAAACGGGGGAGGGCGAGTTTGCCCTGCGAACTCAGGGCGGCCAAGGGAACGATCTGGGGTTTCATGGCGGCTTTCTCCCGGTCTATTTCGGTGTCCGACACCGGGCGGAGGCGCATGGAAAAGCGCAGGGTGTCGCCTTTCTTCCAGACCCCTGCGGCCCGGGCCGGCCACTGCGCTTCAAAGGTGGGGATATCGAACTGGCGGTTGTCCTGAAGCCCCACCGCCGCCAGGCCGTGCGGCTTCATCCTCAGCCCCGCCCTTTGCGGCCCGACCCAGGCCATCCAGGAGGGCGCGGCTGCCCAGGTTAGCCGGTAGGAGGCGGGAAGCTTTGCCGGAAAATCGCCCTCCCTGACCTGGAGGCCGTCGGAAAGCCGCCACCGGGCCGTCCCTGCGTTCCCTTCCACGGGCAGGCTTCCGTTCAGCAGCACGCACTCCACCGGTATATCTTCCTGCGGGGTGAGCGCATAATCGAGCCGGATTTCTTCCGGTTTCAGGCCGATCCGCTGGCGAAACGCGACGCGCTTCCCGTCGCGCTTCATCGTCCCGATCAGGAGCGTCTGCCCGCCCTTCGTTTCCGCCCGGGCGGTTACCGAGGATGCGTCCCTCTGGTCTCCCCAGTTCCCGGCCCACTGCGGCTTGGGCAGCGTCACGCCTATATCCTTCAGCCAAAGACGCTGCCCCACATAAACGGCCCGAACTGTTCCGGCAGGGTCGATTTCGGCCCGCAACTGGGCCAGGCAGGGGATGGCGAAGCACACGAAGGTTGCACATAAGAAGAAACGGTAGCGCATGGTGGGTGTCCTTGAACGAGAGATACGCAAACCACTTCCCCGCCGAAACCCGGTGGCCGGTTGCTTTCATCGGTTCCTCGAAACCCCTTCTTCCTTCTTCCTTTCCGCCCTTCCATTCAGATATCGCATCAAAACAAGCGCCAGGAGCGCCATCACGATGCTGGCCCACTGGGCTTCGGTGAGGCCGAGGGCCAGATCCCGGGCGGTGGCCCCTTTACGGAAGAACTCCACGAAGAAGCGGTAGGCGGCATAGGCGATCAGATACTGGCCAAAGGTCTGGCCGTCGTAGCGGCGGCGCTTCCAGAGAGAGGCCAGCATGAAAAAGACTCCCAGGTTGATGAGGGTGGCGTAAAGCTGGGTGGGGTGGCTGGGCGGCGTGAGGTGGCCGGACAGGGGCGGATCCTGGAATCGGCAGGCCCAGGGGAGGCCGGTGGGAGTGCCGTAGCAGCAGCCGTTGAGGAAGCAGCCGATGCGGGCGATGGCGTAGCCGAGGGCCAACCCCGGCGCGGCGTGGTCAGCGAGCTTCCAGAAGGGGACGGCGTGCCTGCGGCAGTACCAGAGAGCGGCCAGGATGCCGCCCAGCAGCCCGCCATGAAAGGAAAGGCCGCCTTCCCATATCTTGAGGGCATCCACCGGATGAGGGGCGTAGGCGCGCCATTCCAGGAGGACGAAGACCAGGCGGGACATCACCACGGCGGCGGCCATGATGTAGAGCATCAAATCGAAGACCATCTCTGAGGTGATGCCGTCTTCTTTCCCGGCGCGGATGAGCCAGAGGGCGGCGGCCATAAAGCCCAGCACCACCATCAGGCCGTAGGAATGGACGGCGAAAGGGCCGATCTTGAAAAGGACAGAGTGCATCGTTAGGGTTTGCTTTCCTGGGCGAAGAGCCAGCGATAGGCCAGCAGGACGATGCCGGCGGAAACGGCCATATCGGCCGCATTGAAGGTGGGCCAGAAGGAGAATTCGATAAAATCGATCACATAGCCCAGCCTTGCCCGGTCGATGAGATTGCCGACCGCGCCCCCCAGCAGGAGGGCCAGCGTCCAGCCCATCATCCGGTCCTGGCCGGGGGTGCGGAGCAGCAGATACAAGATGAGTACCGTGGCGATCACGGTGGCAGGCAGCAGGAAGGCCGGGCCGTGCCCCATCAGGCCGAAGGCGACCCCTCTGTTTTCGACATAATGGATGAGAAACCACCTGCCCAGGATCGGGATATGGGTTCCCGGCTGGATCCAGGCTTTGGTGGCCTGATCGAGCGCCACGATCATCGCGGACAGGCTGAGCCGCCATAAAAGAGAGTGTGTCAAGAGATAATCCATAGAAAAAGGGAGCGCCCGGCGCTCCCTTTGGTCGTTATCGCGGGTCGGGGAGCGGCCGGGATGCGACGGAGCCTTCCAGAATATCCTGACATCGGATGCAGAAGGTGGCATAGGGCAGGATATCGAGCCGCTCGACAGGGATCGCGGCCCCGCATCGGTCGCAGGAGCCGTAAGTGCCGTCCTCGATTTTCTGAAGCGCCTGGTTGACCTGGGAGAGGATATCCTCGTCATTGGTTTCCAGGGCCATCTTGCGGGTGCGGTCAAAGGTCTCGGTTGCCATATCGGCGGGGTGATTGGTATCGTAATCGGCAAGTTCTCCCCGGTCGCTGGAGGCGTCCTCGTTGCCGGTATTGTCCACGAAATCGCTCTCTCCCTGAAGCCGGTCGCGCTCTTCCCGCAGGAGCCTGCGGTATTGATCCACGTCCAGCCCTTCGGCCATGTCATTCCTTCTCCCTATGGGGGATAGTTTAACGATTCGTCTCATCGCTATCCGGGATTATACCATGTCGGAGGGCGTTTTGCAAGGGGTATCGGCCATGCCTTAATGCCCGCCGCGCATCCGGGAGAGGGCTTGCCGCCACCGGGCGGCCTCTTCGGATTCGGTGAGGAGGAGGATATTGAGGCTGCGGTCGCTGTCGATGGCGAGGGTGAAGGCTCCTTTTCGGAGGGCGGCGGGGAGCGTCTCCAGGGCGGCCCAGCGCCCGTTCCGGATTTCGCCCACCGAAAGCTGCGCCTTGCGCCAATGCGCCCGGGAGTTCAGAGCGATCTGGCCGGTTCCCATGGGGAGCAGGGCTACGGCTTTGGAGGCGGCCAGGTCTTTGCCGTCCAGGGCGAGGGCGATCAGGTGCATGTCGGCGCGAAAGAGGGATGGGAACGGCTCGACCGTGAAGCAGCCCTGGGCTTCGGCAGCGTGCAGGGATCCGTCGGCGCGGAAGGCGGCCAGGCCGATGCGGTCCGGCCCCAAGTCGAGGGAGACCGTTTGGGCCCCCAGGCTGAAGCGGGCGTTTTGCGGTTTGGGAAGGGTGTTTCTCAGCACCATCACCGATTCGCTGTCCTCGGTGGGAACCGTAAAGGCCAGGACGGAGGGGTTTTCCGGGTGGATCGGGCGGAGCGAGACGCCTGCCCAGCGGAGGAACGCCCTGCAGGCAAACCGGCCCGCCCGGTTTCCGCCCGGAGGGGAATGAAGCTCCACCGGGTCCAGATGGAACCAGACCCGGCCTTCTCCGACCGGGTGGATGACCGCCGCCGGGCTGCCGTCTTCAGCCGTCATGACGGCCCTGGCCCCGTTCAGGCGCACCCGGATGGAGGGATGCCCGCGGTAGGCGGGCAGGGTGAAATCGCTGTCGGTGGGGCGCAGGAGGGCGCTTTCTTCGGGGTAGGCGATATTGGCGTAGTTTTCCCCGATGAAGGTGACCCCGCAGAGGTCGTCCAGTCGCTCGTTGCGGACGCGGCGGCGCAGAGGATCATAGGCGATATCGCCGGACAGATAGAGGGTTCCGCCGCTCGATACGAACCGCTTCAGCAGGGCCACCGTCCGGTCGTCCGGGCAGTAGGGCAGGGGATAGACGATGGTTCGGACGCGGGCTGGCAGCTTGTCCAGATCCTGCTCATTCAGGACGGCGAAATCGCTCAGCGATTCGTGCAGCGCCTGGAGGCCGTTCAGGATGCCCTGGCGGACGGTCTCGCCGCCCCCGCCCATCCGGTGGTTGTCGGCGATCAGAAAGACGGTGGCCGGCGGCTCGAACCGGGGCCGGAACTGCCGGAGCAACAGGCCGGTGTTGCGGTAGACGGGGAGGGCGTCCTTGGAGACCCGGTCGTTGGGATAATTCAGGCCCCAGGGGAAGATCGAATCCGAGGAATCGTTCCAGCACCAGTTCTGAACCTTGCTCCCGCCCAGCCCGAACGCCAGTTGAGGGATATTCAGAAAAAGATTGAATTGATGGACTTCGGCGCGGGCGGTGTGGTAGCCGAAGCTGCCGCCCGCCCAGGCCGGGTGTGTCTTGACCCCGAACTCTCCGACGTTCAAAGATTTGCCCTTGATGCGCCCGTCTATGAATTTGAAGACCTTCGGGAACCGCTCCAGGTCGCGCACCGGCTCGTCGAAATAGCCGATATTCACGATATCCAGCGATTGGGAGCCGGTCAGCGGATCGATGCCGCCTGCGGGCTGCTGGTAATATTCGGAAGTGATGGGGTGATCGGCGTCTATTGTGCGGATGGCGGAGGCCATGGCGTCGTTCCAGCGCTTCAGCAGGAAGGCGCGAAACCGGAAGGCGTCGAAGGTCCTGACATCATCCCACCGGGCGGAGCCGTCCTCTACATCGAGCGTTCCGAGCGGCCCGGAGGGCGGGGAGACCTGCCAGGCGGCCCGGAGCGCGCCGTCGTCGCCGTATCGCTCCTTCAGAAAGGCGTTCCAGAGGCGCTTGAGGTCCGGGATATTGCTGACATTCAACTGGTAGTCGCCGTTCAGGTAGTAGATGAGGCCGGGGATATGGCGATAGCGGCGGGCAAAGACCCGACAGAACTCCTGCTGCTTCCCCAGCTCCTCATCGCTGACCGCGACATTCACCCCGATATGCAGCCCGGCGAAGTAGATGCCGCCCGATTTCTGCACCTGCTGGATCAGGCCGTCTATCTTGCGCCAGTCGCCTTCGGCGGGCTGGTGATCCGGCCCCCAGCCCCCTTGCAGGTTCTCGAACACGGAGATCTGGTGATCCATGCACTTTTCGACATCGCGCTCCCAGGTGAGGGGGGATTCGCTGGCCGAAAAGAATATGATCGAATAGGTGTCGGTTCCCTGGAGGAAGAGGGGCCGGTTTCCGGCCCGCAGGTAGTTATCCCGGTAGGCGAGGGGAAAGCCTTTCCGCGCCACCGCAGGGCGGAGGACGTAAAAGGCGCTTTCCAGGGTATCGAACGGCCTGCCGCTTTCCGAAAGGCGCATCTCGGCTTTGTAAAAATCGCCTGTCAGCCGGGGGGCGGGCCAGGGGAAGGCAACATCCCGCGTTTCCCCGGGGGCGGCTACAAGCGAGCGCTTCTGGTGGTAAACGATTTTCCCGGACGGGGCTTCCCGGATGATGGCCTCCACCGCGATAGGGCGGGCGCGGTGGCCGAAGTTGCTGACTTTGCCCTGAAGCCGAACGGATTCGCCGGGGCGATAGGCGGCATAGCCGGTCTCGACATGGTGCAGGTAGGTTTCGCGCATCATGTCGGCGACCAGAGCGAGAAACCCCCGGCGGAGGGCGGGGGAGCGCATATCGAAAAGGTCGCGATTGGCCGCCCCGAAAAAAGCCCAGGAGGATCGTTGGTAGGGGCCGTTGTAGTTTCGCATCAGGGACCCGGCGCTGCCGCGCAGCCTGCCGTAGCGGTCGCAGCCGTTGAGCAGCGGGATCCACCGGGCATTATTCCCGCCGGTCACGCCGGCGGCCGCATACCCGGTGAGGGGGGCGTCCAGGCGAAAACGGGCTGGGTAGATGAACTGGCCGGGGGCTGCCTGTGCGTACCGCACCCGCCGCAAGCGGTAGGAGGGGTCGAAAACGCCGATCTGGGAGGGAGCGACCAGGAGGCCGTCCCCGGGAACGCCCTTGCGGGCATTCAGGCGCACCTCCGGCGGGGCGAGGATAAGGGAGAGATCGTCGAACCAGGCGGTCCCGGCGGCCTGATAGATGCCGCATTTGATATGAATCCGCGTGGTATCGGAGGCCGTGTTGAAGTTATAGGTGATTTTTTGCCAGTCCCGGCTGCCGCGAAGCTGCACCACATCCTGCCAGGGGCCGAGTTTGCCTTCCCGGTTGTACTGGTAGACGGCGAGGTAGGCGAACCCGTCTCCCCCGCCGATATTCTGGCAGCGGATGCGGCCCGTAAAGCGGTAGGAACGGACGCGGGCGGGCACGGGGCTATTCTGACGCCAGCTCGTATCCTCCATCCGGGTGGCCGACGGGACGGTGATCCGGGCCGCCCTTCTGCCGGAGAAGGGGCGCTCCGCGACGGCCCGGCAGCGGTCGGCATGGGTGGCCAGCCAGCCGCCCTCGGCCTCGAATCCGGGGTTGGCGAGCCGGTTGACGGGTTTGGGGCCGGCGGCTTGCTCCTGGGGGAGCCACCGGCCGCCCGATTGGGCCCACAGGCTATCGAAGGCATAGCCGCCCATGGTCAGGAAGTCGCCGCCCTGCCGCAGGAAATTCTGGAAGGCGGGGGCCGCCTGTGCGGGGAAGGATGCGCCTGTGGGGAGGATCGCCAGATCGAAGCGCTGGCGGTTGAGGATGCGGCTATCCGCCATGCGGGCCGCCGAGAGAATCTCCGTCCGGTAGCCCGCCGATTGCAGGGTGGAGGCCAGGGCCTGCGGGGAGGAGGGTTTCCCGCGAACCGGCAGATTTTCGCTTAAAATAGCGACCGATCCCGGGCCGGTGCGGGCCAGGGAAGCGCCCCGCGGCTCCGCAACCTGCGAAAAGTCCAGGGGCAGCCTCCTTTCCACCAGGGTCAGGTCATCGAACCAGGCCGTCCCGGCGGCGTTGCGGACTCCGATGCGGAAGGAAAGCCTGTCCACCGACTCCTCGCAGGCGAAGCTCACCGTAAACTTCTGCCAGCCGGTAGTTCCGCTCACATGGGCGAAATCGTTGTAAGCGATGAGGTTGTCCTGGAGGCCGTAGCGGTAGATGGCGAGATAGGCGTAGCCTCCGCCGCTCAAAGGCCGCAGTCGGTCGGTCCGCACCCAGCCGGAGCAGGAATAGACCTGGCCGGCCCTGGGGCCGGAGACATCATAAATGGCCTGCGCCCCGGTCGCGCTGTGGAGTTTCACAGACTGCCTGCCCGAATGGGCATGGATGCTGTCGAAAGAGGCGCTGGCGTCCATCTGCCAGTTGCCGCCCGGCCTCTCGAATCCCCCGTTCTCCAGCCCATTGACCGGCCTGCCCGCTCCCGGACAGGGGATCAGGCTCCCCAGAGCCAGCAGGCACACCCATAAAGCTCGATAACGCGCCATCGCGAGCGCCTCCTTGAAAAGATACACTTCATCTTAGCATAACATGAGGAGGCGTGTAAACCGGAAGAGGAGGCGAGGCTGCGCGCCCTGGCAGAACGCAGAGGGCCAGAGCTTGAGGATTGCGTCAGACGGCTGCTGGCCGAACTGTTTGACCCTTTTGAACCTGGAGATGACCGGCCTCTTACGGACATGTTTGCAGGCAGGACAGGATTGCTGAGCTTGGAAACGTTCGATCTGTCCGAAAAGGCCGAAGCGTATTTCGGGAAGATCCTTATCAAAAAACACGAGTCTTCAGAGGCGAAACCATGACGCTCTGCGATACCGGTTGCCGCTCCTCGCAGGCTGCCTCGATTTGGGTCGCTTCTGCTTCTGACAGGCTAGCGATGGGTTCCCTATGCCAGATTGACCACGGCGGTCAGGTTGCGGGGATTGTCCGGGTTGATGCCGCCCAGGATGGCCTGGTGGTAGGAATAGAGCTGGCTGAAGGGGACGTAGAGGAGGCCGCGGGTCAGGTCGTCCAGGCTGGGGGCGACCGGGATGGCGCGGGTCATCTCGAAGCGGTTGCCGTTGAGGTGGGCCGGATCGCCGATAGCGACCGTGGTGGCCCCGTAGCTCCGCATTTCGGCCAGCAGAACGGATTCGTAGTTGGAACCGGCCTCCGAGATGAAGCAGACCACCACGGTGTCCTCGTTGACCACGGATTTGGGGCCGTGCCTGAGTTCGAGGGGGTGGGAGGGTTCGGCGGCGGCTTTGAGGGCCATTTCGCGCATTTTCAGGGCGCACTCGCAGGCCAGGCCGTAGTAGGCCCCGGCGCCCAGGAAGAAGAAGCGGCGGGAGTGTACCTCATAGCAGAGACGCTCCGCCTCCGCCCGGAAAGAGGGGAAGAGGGCGGCCAGTTCGTCCGAGAGCGTCATCACCTGATCGATAAAAGACTGGTTCCCGGCCACGATGGCGGCCAGGAGCTTACAGATCAGGAGCATGCTGGTGAAGGAGCCGGTCATGACGATGCTCTCCTCGCGGATGCGGGGAGAGACCAGAGCGTAATCGGCGTTCTGGACCAGGCTGCTGCCGTCCGCACAGGAGATGGCCAGGGTGCAGACATTGTAATTTTGCTTCAGGACCTGAAGGGCCTGGACGATTTCGGTGGTCTCGCCGGAGCGGGAGAGGGGCACGAAGAGGATCCGGCCCTCTTTGGGCAGGTTCGCTTTGGGATAGAGCCATATTTCGGAGGCGGGCAGCGCCCTGGCCCGCATGGAGGTCAACTGCTGGAATGTGAGGGCCGCGCTCATCGCCAGGTAGTGCGAGCTGCCGCACCCGCAGAAGATAACCTCCTCGAAATCGTTGTAATCGAATATCCGCTTCAAGCCTGCGATATCGCTCAGAGTGGCCTCCGCCGCGGCTTTCCAGGCATCGGGCTGGTCCAGAATTTCCCTTAGCGTATTGGTTCCTAAATCCGACATCCACGCCTCCACTGACCGGCTGCTTCTCGCGAAATGATCCCAGCCTATTCTAACCCGAAACGCGAGCCTTTGTCAAATCTGTGAGGCGGGCCGGTTGATATATCAGGATCGCTCCGCGCGCTGGCGAAATTCCTCCAGTTTCCGCAGGCTCTGAAGGCTGAGGGTGCGCCTTGCGGCAGCCTGCCTGACTTTGGAGGCCAGAAGCTCGTAGACATCCACGCCCGGAACGTTTTTCTCCAGATAGTCAAAAGCGCCTCGCTTCATGCTCTCGACGGCATTGCTGATATTGCCATAGGCGGTCAGGACGATCACCTCCGTGAAAATATCGCCGGTGACCGCCTGGAGCAGCACATTCAGGCCGCTCTGAGGCGATTCCATGACCATATCGGTGACCACCACATCATAGGGCTGCGCGGCCTCGGAGAGCTTGCGGGCGGCCTCGGCCTCACTTTCCGCGGTCGCCACCTCATACCCCTCCCGCCTCAGCCGCCTGCCGATGGCGTTCCGCACTTCCTCTTCATCATCCACCACCAGCATTCTGAGCATAGACCCCCCTATCCCCCCGGCTTCGGGGGCTTAGATGCTGCGTTCTTTGGGTAACCTCTCCATGTCCCCCAAGGCCGATTCCCCCGTCGAATCTCGCTGAATCCCGACATTTTGAGGATCGACGGAATGGACTCTGGCGTTCTAAAGCGGCGGTCGCTTCCCGCCGCACTCCTGCCTCCGGACAGGCAGCAATATCAGAAAGCGCGCTCCGCGGCCCGGTTCGCCGATTTCGCAGATGGTGCCGCGGTGGGCCTCGATGATCCCCTTGACGATGGAGAGGCCCAGGCCCATCCCCTTGGAGCGGGTGGTCAGGTAGGGGATGAAGATGCGGGCCTTGTTTTCCTCCGGCACGCCCGGGCCGGCGTCGAGAAATTCGATGCGGACGAGTTCGCGGCCCATCGGGAGGGCGCAGACCTCCCGGATATCCTCGCGGGCCGCCATGCCGGTGCGGATCAGAAGCTCGCCGCCCTCCGGCTGGAAATCGAGGGCGTTTTCGATGAGTTCGGAGAAGCACCGCTTGAGCTTGGTGCTATCCGCCTCGACGGGCGGGATGCCGGGCGCTAAAGAGAGGGCGAGCCGGACCGGGGACCGCTTGGGGAAGCTCTCCTGCGCAGTCTGGCGGATCACTTCATTGATATCCTGGGGCGATTTAGAAAGCTGGGTCGCCATGACGAAATCGCGGAACTCGTTCAGCAGTTCCTCCAGGCGGAAGAGGCCGCGCTTGACGCTCTCCACCAGGCCCCGCATTGCCTCCCCATCCGCCTGCGGCTGGCCGCAGAGGTATTCCATCTCGTTCAGGTCGCCCTTGATGGCGAAAACTCGGTTCCCGATCATATGAGCGGAGCGGGCGGACATCTCGCCCCAGGCCGCCATCCGCTCGGAGCGCACCAGGCGGTTCAAGAGCCTCGCGTTTTCGATGGCGATGCCGACCTGGCTGGCAAGCATCTGAAGGAGCGACTGGTCGTCCGGGGTGAAGGGTTCGACCGCCTGTGCGTCCGATTCCGGGCGGCGCACCACCCGCAGGACGCCCAGGATGCTGTCCCGGCCCCGGACGGGCACGGCCAGGAAGGACTCGGTTGCATCGTTTTCCGGGAACTCGCGGTGCAGGCCCTTCCAGCGCGGGTCTTCGCGGACATCGCTGGAGCGGATCGGCTCGCCGCGCTGGGCCACCCAGCCGGTCAGCCCTTCTCCCGGAGCGTAGCGGGCCTGGTGCGCCTCCCGGCTCAGGACGCCCCGAGACGCCTCCAGCACCAGCCACTGCCGGTCCTCCTGGAACAGAAAGAGGGAGCTGTCCTGGGCTTCCAGGATATCCGCCGCGATGTTGACCACCTTCGTGAAAACCGATTCCGCATCCGACAGGGAGACCAGCTCCCGGTTGATCTCCATCAGGACGCGCTCCCGCGCCCGGCACTGGGCCACCTCCACGGCGATGGCGGCCTGGTCGGTGAGGGCCTGGAGGAGCCGCAGGTTGTGTTCGTCGAAGTCGTTGACCCGGTTGGTCTCCAGGTTCAGGACGCCGATCACCTGCCCGTGCCGGTCTATCAAGGGCGCGGCGATCTCGCTCCGCACCTCCCCGAAGACCGGGTAATAGTAGGGGTCCTGGGTGACATCGCCCGACAGGTAGGGCATACCGGTCGCGGCCACCAGGCCGATGATCCCCTTGCCCTTCTCGGCCACGGCATAAAACGACAGGTCTTTCCGCACCTCGTCCCAGCCGGCTCCTGCCGTGTGCTTGATCCTGAGCTTTCCCGTCTCGCGATCCCGAAGCGCGATCAGGCCCCGGCCCCGGTCAGCTCCCAGGGCGGCCAGGGCTTCCTGAAGGATCAGGGCCAGCAGATCATCCAGCTCCAGCAGGGAGGCCACAAACCGCTGCGTGCGCCTGTTTCGCGTCTCTTCCACCGTTCCCATCGGCCACCTCCTTTCGAGATTATATCAGGTGAGGGCACGGGGCGTCAAGGGGTGGGGATCGGCGATGCTTGACGGACAAGGTCGGGATATGCTATAATAGCGGCATGGGGGTGGCTGTCGGCTGGTGTCGGCTCCGGGCTTCAAACCCGGCGGGGGGTCAGTGACGCTGGCTTCCGGTGGGTTCGATTCCCACACACTCCCGCCAAACGCGCTTGACAAAGCGGCCCGGAAGGGTTATAATAAAGCGTATGGGGCAGTGGCTCAGGGGGAGAGCGCTTCCTTGGCATGGAAGAGGTCGGCGGTTCGAATCCGCTCTGCTCCACTCGGGCGCCCGAGGCGTCTTTGCCGCCAACCAAGGGGAGGGTTCCGCCGGGAATCCTCCCTTTTCTTTGGCCTCAGGCCGCGTGCGAGGCCGGGAGCGAGCCATCGTGATATTCAGGACCGACAGACGCCCATACTGGATCGCGACCCTGTGGCTGGCGAGCCTGATCCCTGTCTCATCCCAGGCTCCGGATCTGCTGGCGCTGCTCCGCCAGTCCGGCGCGGGGGCGGACGTGACCTTCTGTTATCCGGGCGTCGTCTCCCACACCCGCGCCCGGCAGCACCTTGAGGATCTGATCCGCCGGACCGGCTGGGCGGTGTCGGGCGTGCGGATCAGCGACGAAAGCCCCCTGGCAAGCGGCGCATCCCCCCTGACCGGCGTCAGCTTTCATGTCCGGACGCTTGTTCCGGGGCCGCTGCCTGCGCTGGCGATGGCGGAAACCTTCCGGCGGATGACATCGCTCCGGCTCATCTTCATGATGGCGCCGGGCACCCCGTTTCAGGGGCCGTACCCTTACGAAGACCGGCACGTGCGTGTGGCCGGCGAATCGGCGGGCAGCACGCATTCCTATACCATCACCATCAAGGATGCCGCCTTCGAGCGCCTGACCGCGCCCTTGCCGGCCGCGGGCGCAGGGGCCGCCCCCGCCGCCGATACGGCTCCGGTTGCCGGGCCGAGACCGCGCTTATGGCTGGGGCTGGGGCTGGCGGCCGTGGGGCTGGCGCTTGTGGCCTACTGGGCCGCGGATCGCTACCGGCGGCGACCGATATCAAGGGGAGGAAAGAAGACGTGGTAGATCTGGCAACGATCCTGCGCGAAGGCTGGGAGCGGAAGTCTTCCGATGTCTTTATCAAGGAGAAAAGCCCTCCCTGCTACCGCGTTCACGGGCGTGTCTCGCCCTCGGAGGGCGCGCCCCTGACCGCCGACGACACCCAGGACCTGGCCTACAGCGTCCTGACGGCCGACCAGATCGCCCGCTTCGAGATGCGGCACGAGCTGGACCTGGCCTTCACTCTGGAAGGGGTCTGCCGGGTGCGGGCCAACATCTATCAGCAGCAGGGGAGCGTCGGGATGGTGCTGCGACTGATTCCGCTCGCCATTTACAGCCTCGACGACCTCGCCCTGCCCCCCGTCCTCAAGGACCTGTGCCGCCACCGGCAGGGCCTGATTTTAGTGACCGGCCCGACCGGCTGCGGCAAATCGACCACGCTCGCCGCCATGATCGACCAGATCAACTCCACCCGCACCTGCAACATCATCACCATCGAGGATCCCATCGAATTCGTACACAGCGACAAGCTGGGCATCGTCAACCAGCGAGAAGTCGGGATCGACACCGATTCCTTCACCGACGCCCTCAAATACGTCGTGCGACAAAGCCCGGATGTCATCCTGATCGGCGAGATGCGGGACGTGGAGACGATGACCGTGGCTCTGGCGGCCTCCGAGACGGGCCACCTGGTCTTTTCCACCGTACACACGACCAGCGCCGCCGAGACGCTGGACCGGATCATCAACATGTTCCCGCCGCACGACAAGCCGCAGATCTGCATGCGGATGGCGAACAGCCTGCGCGGCATTCTCTCCCAGAAGCTGATCCCCCGCGCTGACAGCGCCGGGCGGCTGGCGGCCATCGAGATCATGATCGCCACGCCGACCGTCTCCAAGCTAGTGGAAGAGGGCCGGAGCGGGCAAATCTACACCGCCATCGCCGAAGGGTCGTTTTGGGGCATGCAGACCATGAACCAGTGTCTGGGCAAATACTTCAAGAACGGCTGGATCACGGAAGAAGAGGCCCTGATCAACGCCGGGAACCTGACGGAACTCAAGCAGCTCCTCCGGCGCAGTTGATCCGGAGGAAAGGAGGAAGAACGCGCCTTGCATATCGACGATCTTCTCAGGATGCTCGTTTCCCGCGACGCATCCGACCTACATCTGAAAGTCGGGGAACCGCCCGTCATGCGGATTCACGGCGACCTGGTGCGGACGACCCTCCCCACCCTGACGGCCGGCGATGTTGAGGGGTTGTTATACGGCATCATGAACGAAGAGCGCCAGCGGCGCTTCGAGCAGAACATGGAGCTGGACATGTCCTACGCGATCCCGGGCCTCGCCCGCTTTCGCGTGAACGTTTTCCGGCAGCGGAGCCATGTCGGAGCCGTTCTGCGCGTCATCCCCATTAAAATCAAGACCATTGACGACCTGATGCTGCCGCCCGTGACCAAAGAAATCGCCATGCGCCCCCGGGGCCTGGTGCTTGTGACCGGCCCGACCGGCAGCGGCAAATCGACCACGCTTGCCGCCATCATCGATCATATCAACATCCACAAACGCTGCCATGTCATCACCATCGAAGACCCCATCGAATTCCTGCATGCCGACAAACGCTCCGCCATCAACCAGCGCGAACTCGGGATGGACACCCATTCTTTTTCCAGCGCCCTAAAACACGTCATGCGCCAGAACCCGGACGTGATCCTGGTGGGCGAGATGCGGGACCTGGAGACGATCCAGCTGGCGATCACGGCGGCGGAGACGGGCCACCTGGTTTTTGCGACCCTGCACACGACCGACGCCGCCCAGACCATCGACCGGGTGATCGACGTCTTCCCCCCCGAGCAGCAGCAGCAGATCCGCATGCAGCTTTCGGTCACGCTGCTGGCGGTCGTCGCCCAGACCTTGCTGCCCCGCGCCGACGAAGCGGGCCGGGTAGCGGCCTTCGAGGTGATGGTAGCGACCCCGGCCATCCGGAGCCTGGTGCGTGAAGGCAAGACCCACCAGGTCTACTCCGACATTCAGACCGGCGGGGAGTTCGGGATGCAGTCTTTGGACGCGCATTTACTGGACCTGGTGCGGCGCAAGCTCGTCACCTACGAGCAGGCGCTGACCAAATCCTCGAACCCCCGAGAATTCGAGCAGCGTGCGGCCAGAGTGGCCGGGGTCCCCGGAAAGGAGGGCGGACGATGGTAACGGTAGATCAACTGCTGCGGGAAACCGTCCAGCGCGGCGGCTCGGACCTGCACATCAAAGCCGAAAGCCCGCCCCTCATCCGCTACCACGGCGATCTTCTGCCCGTGCAGGTCCCGCCGCTGACCTCCGAGCAAGCGCTGGCCCTTGTCCACAGCATTCTCTCCGAATACCAGCGCCGTCGCTTCGAGGAAGATCTGGAGCTGGACCTGGCCTACGAGATCCCCGGCGTCGCCCGATTCCGCGGCAATGTCTTCCAGCAGCGCGGGCATGTCCAGATGGTCTTCCGCGTGATCCCCTTGAAAATCCAGACTATGGAAGATCTGGAGCTTCCGGCGGTCTGCCGTTATTTCTGCGAGCGCCCCCGGGGCCTGGTGCTTGTGACCGGCCCCGCCGGCAGCGGCAAATCGACCACCCAGGCGGCGATGATCGACCACATCAACAAGAAGATGCCCGTCCACATCGTCACCGTCGAGGATCCGGTAGAATTCATCCATGAAGACATCGAATCCCTCATCAACCAGCGCGAGCTCGACACCGACACCCATTCCTTCGCCAACGCCCTCAAATACGTTCTCCGTCAGGACCCGGACGTGATCCTGATCGGCGAGATGCGGGACCTGGAGACGATCCAGCTGGCGATTACGGCGGCGGAGACGGGCCACCTGGTCTTCGGGACGCTGCATACGACCGACGCCGTGCAGACCATCGACCGGGTGATCGATGTCTTCCCCATGCACCAGCAGCAGCAGGTGCGGATGCAGATCTCCGTGAACCTGGTCGGTGTCATCTCCCAGACCCTGCTGAAGCGGGCCGACGGCAAGGGCCGGGTGGCGGCCTTCGAGACGCTGGTGGCCGTGCCCGCCATCCGGAACCTGATTCGCGAAGCCAAAACGCACCAGATCGGTAGCATGATCCAGACCGGGATGAAGCAAGGCATGATGAGTCTGGACCAGAACCTGGCGAACCTGGTCAAGAAGAATCTGGTCGCCTACGAAGAGGCCCTTGCCAAAGCCAACAATGTCGTCGAATTCAACGCCCTCTGCGGGCGTGAGACCAAATAATCGCTGCCCCCGCAGGGCGGCTTGCGGGGGCTTTTTCGCCTCAGGAGGTTTCGGATGTTCCGACTTTACGGATGGCTCGCCCTGATCGCCCTGACGCTCTGCGGCTGCGCCCGCCCCGGCGGCCCGGCCTCCGCCCCTCCCTCCCCCTCCCCCGCGTCCGTCCCGTCCCCCCGCGTTCCTTCTGCCGGGGATTCCGAGCCGATCCGCATCGGGGAGTACGGGAGTCTGACCGGCTCCAAAGCGACCTTCGGCACCTCGACCCGCAAAGGCGTGGATTTAGCGATTGAAGAAATCAACCGCGCGGGCGGCGTTCTGGGCCGGAAGCTGGAAGTCATTGTCGAGGACGACCAGGGCAAGCAGGAAGAGGCGAATCTTGCCGTCAGCAAGCTCATCGAGCGGGACAACGTCGTGGCCGTGATCGGCGAAGTCGCCAGCAGTCTGAGTCTGGCTGCGGCCCCCATCTGCCAGACGGCCCGCATCCCGATGATCACGCCCGCCTCCACGAACCCCGCCGTCACCCAGAAAGGCGACTACATCTTCCGCATCTGCTTCATCGACCCCTTTCAGGGCACGGTGATGGCCCGCTTCGCCCACCGCACCCTGAAGTCCCGCCGCGCCGCGATTCTCCGCGACATCCGCAACGACTATTCCGTCGGGCTTGCCGACTACTTCGCCCAGGAATTCACCCGCCTGGGCGGGGCGATTGTCGGCGACGAATCCTACCAGGAAAACGACACCGACTTCAAAGCCCAGCTCACCTCGCTCCGCTCCAAGAAGCCGGATGCCCTCTTCATCCCCGGCTACTACACCGAAGTCGGCCTGATCTGCAAGCAGGCCCGCGAGCTGGGGCTGACCTGCTCCTTCCTGGGCGGTGACGGCTGGGACAGCCCGCAACTGGCGGCTATCGGCGGCGACGCCGTGGAAGGCGGCTATTTCAGCAACCACTATTCGGTCGCAGAGAAGCGCCCGGAGATCGCCCGCTTCGTTGAAAGCTTTCGCGCCCGGTACAGCGGCGAGACCCCGGAAGCGATGGCAGCCCTCGGCTACGACGCCGCCAAGATCCTCGCCGACGCCCTCGCCCGCGCCGGCCGCGCCGCGCCGGCCGCCCTCCGCGCCGCGCTCGCGCAAACAAAAGGCTTTCGCGGCGTGACCGGGATCATCACTCTCGATACGGACCGGAACGCGGTCAAGCCTGCCGTCATCGTGCAGATGAAGCAAGGCCAGCCGCGCTACGTCCAGAGCATCGCGCCCTAACGGAGCCGGCCATGTCTTCGGGCCTCGACATGCTGATCCAGCAGCTCATCAACGGCATCGCCTGGGGGAGCGTCTACGCCCTGATCGCCCTCGGCTACACGATGGTCTACGGGGTACTCCGTCTCATCAACTTTGCCCACGGCGACCTCTACATGGTCGGCGCGTATATTGGCTACTATCTTCTGGTGGGCGGTGTCGGCTTCGTGCCCGCCCTCATCGGCGCGATGGCCCTCTGCGCCCTGCTCGGGATGCTGATCGAGCGTTGCGCCTACCGCCCCCTGCGCCACCGCCGCGCGCCGCACCTGACCGCCCTCATCACCGCCATCGGCGTCTCGCTTCTCCTGGAGAACGCCGGTCAGCTGCTCTTCGGCCCCGAGCCGAAAGCCTTCCCCCAGGCTATTCCCGCCCGCCCCCTCTGGACGTCCGGGGACATCGTCATCAGCAACCAGGACGCCCTCATCGTCGCGGTTGCGATTCTGCTCATGTTGGGGCTGCGCTTCATCGTACTCACGACCCGGGTGGGCCAGGCGATGCGGGCCGTCTCCTGGGACCTGGAAGCTGCCTCCCTCATGGGCGTTCCGACCGACCGGATCATCGCCTTCACCTTCGCGCTGGGGTCCGCGCTCGCCGCCGCCGCCGGCGTCCTGATCGGCCTGCGGAACCCGAAGATCGATCCCCTGATGGGCATCCTGATGGGCCTGAAAGCCTTCGTCGCCGCCGTGCTGGGCGGGATCGGCAGCATTCCCGGCGCGGTGCTGGGCGGCCTTCTGATGGGCGTGCTGGAGTATCTGGTCATTGGCTACTGGTCCAGCACCTACCGGAACGCCATCGCCTTCGCGCTCCTCATCCTGGTCCTGATCGTACGGCCCCAGGGGCTGCTGGGCCGCCACCTGGAGAAAGTCTAATGGCCTCCCGCCGCCACCTCTTGCTGACCGCCCTGGGCCTTTCCGCCGCCTACGCGCTGGACCGGATGAGCGGCCACTTCCCCGACTACTTTCTGAAGCTGGCGCTCTTCACCTCCATCAACATTCTCATGGCGGCCAGCCTGAACCTCATCAACGGGATCGCCGGCCAGTTTTCCCTGGGGCATGCCGGCTTCATGGCTGTCGGCGGCTACACCGCCGGTGCCGTCACCGTCTACGCGCTCCCCTGGCTGACCGCCCGCCTGGGGCTGCCCGACGGGGCCGTCTTCTTCGCCGCCACTCTCGCCGGCGGGCTGGCCGCCGCCCTGGTCGGCCTGATCGTCGGCCTGCCGACCCTGCGCCTGAAAGGGGACTATCTGGCTATCGCCACCTTGGGCTTCGGGGAGATCGTCGGGGTCATCATCGTGAACCTGGACAGTGTCGGCGGTGCCCGCGGCTTTCTGGTGCCGATGCTGACCACCCCGTTTTGGGTCTGGGCCTGGATGGTCGCGGGCCTTGCCGTGATCTGGGCCGTCATGCGTTCCGCCCACGGCCGGGCGCTGCTTGCCATCCGGGAGGACGAAACGGCAGCCGCCGGCATCGGCATCCCGGTCGTGCGCTACAAAGTCTACGCCTTCATGCTGGGTGGTTTTTTCGCCGGCATCTCCGGCTCGCTCCTCGGCCACCGCATGGCCCTTCTGAACCCCAGCAGCTTCGGCTTTTTGCGGTCGGTGGACTATGTGATCATGGTCGTCCTGGGCGGCATGGGCCACCTGCCCGGCGTCTGCCTGGGGGCCGTGGTGATCACCCTGCTGCCGGAGGCGCTGCGTCTGATGGGGCTCGGGGAATGGCGCATGATCCTCTACGCCCTGCTGCTTCTTTTGCTGATGCTGCTCCGACCCCAGGGACTGTTCGGAAAGCGTCTGACGAGCCTGTAGGAGGCGTCCGTGGCCCTTCTGGAAATCGAGTCCTGCACCAAACGCTTCGGGGGTCTGGTAGCTGTCAACGACCTGTCGTTGGCCGTGGGCACCGGTGAACTGGTCGGCCTGATCGGCCCCAACGGGGCCGGCAAAACGACTGTCTTCAACCTCCTCACCGGCTTCTATGATCCGGACCGCGGTGCGATCCGGCTGAACGGGGAGCGCATCGACGGCCTGCCTCCCCACCGCATCGCGGCCCTGGGCCTGGTCCGCACCTACCAGAACATCCGCCTCTGGGGCCAACTGACCGCCCTGGACAACATCCGCATCGCCTGCCACCTACACACCCGCTACGGACTGACGGCGACGCTGTTGCGCACCGGGCGTTACCGCGCCGAAGAAGCCGCCGTGACGGCGGCCGCGGCCTCGCTACTGGCCTTTGTCGAACTGGGCGACTACGCCCACGAGGTCGCCGGCCATCTTCCCTACGGCCTTCAGCGCCGCCTGGAGATCGCCCGCGCCCTCGCCACCCGCCCGCGCCTGCTGCTGCTGGACGAGCCCGCCGCCGGCCTGAACCCGGCGGAGAAGCAGTCGCTGACCGCCCTGATCCGCACGATCCGCGACCGGGAAGGAGTTGGGATTCTGCTCATCGAACATGACATGCGGCTGGTGATGGGCCTGTGCGAGCGGGTGACCGTACTCGACTACGGCGTCGCGCTGGCCGCCGGGCCGCCCGCCGCGATCCAGCGGGACCCGAAAGTTATCGAAGCGTATCTCGGGGAGGCGCTCTGATGCTGAGCGTTGAAGGGCTGACCGTAGCGTACGGCGGCATCCGCGCCCTGGACAACCTCTCCCTGACCGTGG
The DNA here is from genome assembly GCA_020846535.1 of Armatimonadota bacterium. Classification (GTDB taxonomy): domain Bacteria; phylum Armatimonadota; class JADLDR01; order JADLDR01; family JADLDR01; genus JADLDR01. The sequence goes on from JADLDR010000153.1 coordinate 21,714, forward strand.
AGGCCGGTGAACTGGTCGCCCTCATCGGCGCGAACGGAGCCGGAAAAAGCACTCTGCTTCGCGCCCTGTCGGGCCTGGTCCGCCCTGTGTCCGGCCGCATCCTCCTGGACGGCATCGATATCACGCACGCGCCTTGCCACCGGATCGTGCGCCTGGGGATGAGCCACGTGCCCGAAGGCCGTCGCATCTTCGCCAACCTGACCGTCGCCGAAAACCTGGCCCTCGGCGCCTATGTCCGCCGCGACCGGGCCGGCATCCGCGCCGACCGCGACCGGGCGCTGGCCCTCTTCCCGCGCCTGAAAGAGCGACTGACCCAGGTAGGCGGAACGCTTTCCGGGGGCGAGCAGCAGATGCTCGCCATAGGCCGGGCGCTCATGGCGAACCCGCGGTTGCTTTTGCTGGACGAGCCGTCTCTGGGTCTCGCCCCCACGCTGGTGCGCGATATCTTCCACACTCTGGAAGCTCTGAACCGGAGCGGCGTACCGCTCTTGCTGGTGGAGCAGAACGCGCACATGGCGCTTCGCATCGCCCGCCGGGGCTACGTTCTGGAAAGCGGTCGCATTTTTCTGAGCGGCGACGCCTCCGCCCTCGCTGGCGACGCGCGCGTCCGGGAAGCGTATCTGGGCGAATGAAAGGCGCGGCGCTGGGTCTGGGCCTTCTGCTTCTACTGAGCCGCGCCGGGTCGGGACCCCGTCTGGAGCGCATCGTCGCCGACTACCTGCGGGACGCCCTCAACCGTCCCGAAATCCTGGTTGTGCGCGTGCGGACCGAGCCGGCCTGGGGTGGGGTGGGGGGCCACATCCGCGTCCTGGAAGCCCGCGCCACTCGCTTTGCGGTGGACCGGCTCCGCCTGGAAACCGGCGCTCTGCCGCGCCTTGCCGGGCGGGTGGATCGTTTTCTCGTGCGGGCCGAAGCCCTGGAACTCGGAAGCCTGCCGCTCTCGCGCCTGACGCTCGATATCCGCGGCCTGCGCTACGACCTGTCCGCCGGGCTGTCCGGAACGATCCGCCTGGCGAACCGCGGGGCCGGGGCGTATACGGCGGAACTGAGCGAGGCCGACCTGACCGTCTGGGCCAGGCGGCGGCTCGGGGAGACCGCTCGCGCGCGGCTGGAGCCGGAACGCCTGGTCCTTGCCGCCACCAGCCATCTGGGCGGCCTTTTTCCGATTCGCTGGGAGGCCACCGGAACGCTGACCGCCGCGGACGGCTTCGCTCTCTTTTGGCGGCCGGAATCCGCAACCATCGCCGGCGTTGCGGTTCCAGCGGAGCGCCTGCCCTTTGCGGACGGGCTGCGCCTGATCGATGTCCGTGACGATCTGAACATCGGCCTGCGGCTGAGCCTGGAGCGGGTGGCCTCCGGACCGGACCGCCTGGAGATCGCCGGCCAAGTGATGCTCGACACCCGGAGGTAACTTCATGCCATCGACCGGCCTGTATGCCCGGCACCTGGCTGCCGGGGCCAAGATGACCGAATTCGCGGGCTGGCAGATGCCCGTGTCCTACACCCGCATTCTGGAAGAAGCGGGCTTCGCGCGCCGCGCGGCAGGCCTTTTCGACCTATCGCATATGGGCGAAATCGAGGTGTCGGGGCCGCAGGCCCGGACCTGCCTTCAGCGGGTGTTGACCCACGATCTCGACCGCCTGCCGGTGGGCGGGGGCCAATACACCCTTTTGTGCCGGGAAGACGGCGGCATTCTAGACGATCTGATCTGCTACCGCCTGGAGGCGGAGCGGTATCTGCTGGTGGTCAATGCCGTCAACATCGACAAGGACTGGCTGTGGCTTCGGCAGCACTGCCCCGAAGCCCGTGCGGAGAACGCCACCCTGTCTACCGGCCTGATCGCCCTGCAAGGCCCGCAAGCGGCGGTGGTATTGCAAGGCCATTGTGCGGTCGACTTGGCATCCCTGCCGTATTTAGGGATCGTGACCGGGGAGGTCGCCGGCGCGCCGGTCGCGGTCGCCCGGAGCGGCTATACCGGCGAGGACGGCTTCGAGCTTTTCGGCGACTGGGACATGGCCCCTGTCTGGGACACGCTTCTGGCTGCAGCCCGCAGCGCCGGGGGTGGGCCCTGCGGGCTGGGAGCGCGGGATATTTTGCGGATCGAAGCAGGGTATTGTCTGTGGGGCAGCGAAATAACAGAGGAGATTGACCCGTATGCCGCCGGCCTGGGTTGGGCCGTGCGCCCGGAGAAAGGTGATTTCATCGGGCGAGCCGCTCTGGAACGCCTCCGCAGCGCCGGGGCGGCCTGCAAACGCGCAGGCTTTCTCTGGGACGGGCGAGCGCCCGTGCGCGGGGGGAGCGCCCTTCGTACGGAATGGGGGGAGGGCGTTGTCACCAGCGGCACCTATTCCCCGATTCTGGAGCGGGCCATCGGGATGGGCTACGTCCCGGCCCGGCGGGAAGGCGGGCGGCTGGCAGCGGCCACCGGGGCCATCGCCAGCGCGGACGGCAAACGAACGGGCCGGATCTGCCCGCTTCCCTTTATCCGCGGCAGCGTCCGGTCAGGCCGCCCGCGCCTATGAAAGGAGACGACATGCATCATCCTGAAGAACTGAAGTATTCCCGATCCCACGAATGGGTGCGGCGAGAAGGCGACCGGGTGCGGATCGGCATCACCGACCACGCCCAGTCGGAGCTAGGGGATATCGTTTATCTGGAGCTTCCGGAGGCCGGGCGCATTCTCCAGCAGGAGGATGTCTTCGGATCGGTCGAGAGCGTCAAAGCGGTTTCGGATCTGATTTCGCCTATCAGCGGCGCGGTGCTGGAAGTCAATGACGCCCTAATCGACCAGCCGGAGACCCTCAACCAAGATCCTTACCAGAGCGGCTGGCTTCTGGTGGTGAAACCCAGCGACGTTAGAGAAATCGACGCTTTGCTGGATGCGGCGGGGTACGAGCAGTTCCTGGAAGCCGGCTGAGTCGCCGCTTTCCGGAAGGGTTCGAACCGAGCGTGGCCCTTCCGGGCCGCTCTTTTTGGCGTTTTGGGAGGTAAGTATCGTGCGGTACGTCCCTCATACCGAGGCCGATGTGCAGGCCATGCTGGAAGCTATCGGCCTCCCTTCGCCTGACGCGCTTTTCGACGCGATTCCGGAAACGCTCCGGTTGCCTCCGGAGGCGCTGACACTCGAACCCGGCGCAGACGAGATGAGCCTCCGCCGGAGGATGCAGGCTCTAGCTGACCGGAACCATCCCGCCGCCGACCGGCTCTGCTTGTTAGGGGCCGGGATATACGATCATTATATCCCGGCTGCCGTCCCGTTTCTCGCCGGACGCAGCGAGTTCGCCACCTCCTATACCCCCTATCAGCCGGAGATGAGCCAGGGATTGCTCCAGGGCCTTTATGAATACCAATCGATGACCGCCGCTCTCTACGGGATGGAGGTCAGCAACGCCTCGATGTACGACGGGGCGACCGCGCTTGCTGAAGCGGTGCTGATGGCGGCGGACATCACCCGCCGCCCTGCCGTTATCGTCAGCCAAACCCTCTCCCCGCGCTATCGCGCCGTGCTACGGACCTATCTTGCCGGAACCGGCGTCCGGCTGGAAATCGTCCCGTATCGAGACGGCGCGACCGATATGGCGGCCCTGGCGTCGCTTGTCACGGATGAGACGGCCTGCGTGGTCAGCGCCTGGCCCAATTTCTTCGGCTGCCTGGAGCCTGTGGCGGAACAGGGGGCGCTTGCCCATGCTGCGGGGGCGCTGTCGGTGGTGGCGGCCCTGCCTGTGCCGCTGGGTCTTCTGCAACCGCCCGGAGGCATGGGTGCCGATATCGCGGTCGGGGAAGGGCAAGGGCTGGGCCTGCCGATGTCGTACGGCGGGCCGCTGCTGGGCCTTTTTTGTTGCCGGCGGGAGTACCTGCGAAAGATACCGGGCCGCATCGTCGGTGCCAGTGTGGACCGGGACGGGAAGCGGGCCTATACCCTGACATTGCAAACGCGGGAGCAACATATCAAGCGCGAGCGGGCGACCTCTAATATCTGTACCAGCCAGGCGCTATGCGCCATCGGGGCTGCGATCTATCTGGGCCTGATGGGCCCCGATGGGTTACGCCAGGCCGCCACCTTATGCCTCCAGGGATCCCACGCGCTTCTGAACCGTCTAGTTGAAGCTGGTATTGCGGAACCCTATTTTACCGCGCCGTTCTTTCATGAGGTGGCGCTTCGCGTCCGAGGCGACGTCGAGGCGCTCTGCCGCCGGATGGCGGAGTCGGGGATCGCGGCAGGCTATCCGCTGGGGCGGGATTATCCTGAGCTTGCCGACGGCCTGCTGGTCTGTGTCACCGAGAAACGGACGCTGAGGGATATCGAGGTCTATGCGCGCTGTATGGCGGAAGGGGGAGGGGATGCTTGATTTACTGAAAAACCGTCCGGAGTCGCCGACGCTCTTCGATCTGAGCGTACCGGGCCGGAGCGGCGTTTGCTTGCCCGAATCCGACCCGGCCTATGAGCGGGCGGACGATCTCCTCGACCTCTCCATGCAGCGAGATCATCTTTGCTTGCCGGCAGTGTCGGAACTGGAGAGCGTGCGGCATTGGGTGCATTTATCTCAGCGCAACTGGGCGATTGACGTGGGGTTCTATCCGCTGGGGTCGTGTACGATGAAGTATAACCCCAAGATTAACGAGGAAATCGCCTCGAATCCCCGATGGGCCGGGCTGCATCCTCTCCAACCGGACCGGGAAGCCCAGGGAATCTTAGCCGTTCTTTATGAAACGGAACGGATGCTGGAATCCATCGGAGGCATGGCTCGCGTCAGCCTGCTGCCTGCGGCGGGCGCGCAGGCGGAACTGATCGGGTTAATGCTGGTTCAGAAGTATCATGAGGAGCGTGGCGAACCGAACCGGAGTACCATTATCGTCCCGGATTCCTCTCACGGCACCAACCCGGCATCAGCGGCCCGACTCGGATACAAGGTCGTCACCCTCCGATCCAACGAGTCCGGATGCGTGGATCCGGAGCGACTGGGGCCTGCGCTTCATGAACGAGTTGCTGCCGTGATGCTGACCAATCCCAATACGCTGGGCTTGTTCGAACGGGATATTGAAACGATTACGCGTATGGCGCATGAGACTGGGGCGCTTTGCTACTGCGACGGGGCCAATATGAATGCTATCATGGGGGTGGCCCGCCCTGGCGATATGGGTTTCGATCTCATGCATTTCAACCTGCACAAAACGTTTTCGACGCCGCATGGGGGGGGCGGGCCCGGCGCGGGAGCGATTGGCGTTCAACCGGCGTTGGAGCCGTTTTTGCCGGTCCCGCTCTTGAAGGAGGGGCTGGAAGGATATTCCTGGGATTACGACCGTCCTCGGAGCGTCGGCGCAGCGCATTCATTTTATGGGAACGTGTTAATCGCGCTGCGGGCCTATGTGTATCTCAAAATGCTGGGTCGGGATGGATTGCGCGATGCGGCGGAGAAAGCCGTCCTGAATGCGAGCTATCTCGCCAGCCGGATAGAGGGGCTGGAATTTCCTTATGGCCGCCGATGCATGCATGAATGTGTCGCCAGCGCCAAGGGGATGCGAAAGCACGGCGTGCGGGCGCTGGATATCGCCAAACGGCTGATCGATCTTGGAGTCCATCCCTGCACTGTATATTTTCCGCTCATTGTGGAAGAAGCTCTTATGATCGAGCCGACGGAGACCGAGGCGAAGTCCCGACTGGATGCCTTTATCGAGGCGTTGTCTGTTTGTGTCCACGAAGCGAATGCCGATCCGGGGAGGCTGAAGAATTCGCCGGCACACAGCGTGGTTCGGCGCATCGATGAGGCTGAAGCGGTGCGCCGGTGCGATGTCTGTTTCGGCGGATGATTGCATTTGCCAGCAGGGAAATGATAGGTCTCATATAAAGGCATCTGTTGACTTGACATTTTGTTTATGGTATAGTAATTCAAAGCAACGAAATGGAGGCATGTCGGATGGCGAAGAAGATATTAGCTGTCGATGACGAGAAGCATATTGTCAGGCTGGTCCAGGTGAATTTGCAGCGTGCCGGTTATGAGGTGGTGACGGCCAATGACGGCAAAGAGGCCCTGGAAAAGGTCGAATCCGAGCGGCCCGACCTGGTGGTGCTTGATGTGATGATGCCTTATATGGACGGGTTCGAGGTTCTTCGCAACCTGAGGTCCAATCCGTCGACGCGCGAACTGCCTGTCATCATGCTGACCGCTAAAGCGCAGGATGCCGATGTCTTCAAGGGGTGGCAGTCCGGGGTGGATTGTTATCTGACCAAGCCGTTCAACCCGATGGAACTGCTCAGTTTTGTGAAACGTATTTTCAAGGCGCAGGAAGAGGATCGAGGCGACAAGCGTTACGAGCTATAAGCAAGGTTATCGAATCAGCAGAGGGTTGGCCTAAGCCAACCCTCTTTTTTATGGGAGCGTTTGGTTCTGATAATGGATATTATGTTTACTTTAAGGTTCGAGAGAGGTGTTTTTAAGCGTCTTTTCGACAATCTGGAGGAATTGCACGTTGGATTCGGTATGTCGGAGGCGGTCGATCAGCAATTCTGTCGCCTGGATAATATCGAGACCGGCCAGGATGCGCTGTAACTGCCATACCTTTTTGAGGGTGTCTTCTTCGTAGAGAAGTTCGTCATGGCGCGTTCCGGATTTTTTGATGTCGATAGCCGGATAGATCCTCCGTTCTGTCAGGCTGCGGTCCAGGTGAAGTTCCATGTTGCCGGTTCCCTTGAATTCCTCGAAGATCATGTCGTCCATGCGGGAACCTGTTTCTACTAACGCTGTCGCCAGGACGGTCAGGCTTCCTCCTTCTTCGATGTTGCGGGCTGCGCCGAAGAATCGTTTCGGTTTGTATAGGGCGGATGGATCGAGCCCACCGGAGAGTGTTCGCCCACTCTGGCTGGTTGTCAGGTTGGCTGCTCTCGCCAGACGGGTGAGACTGTCCAGGAGAATCACTACGTCTTTTTTTGATTCTACCAGGCGCTTTGCTTTTTCAAGGACGATCTCTTGAACGCGCATATGGTTTTCGGGCGGCTCGTCGAACGTGGAACTGACCACTTCTCCTTTTACGGAACGGCGTATGTCGGTCACTTCTTCGGGCCGTTCATCTATCAAAAGGACGATGATATGAATTTCAGGGTGGTTTGTGCTGATGCTGTTGGCAATGGTTTTTAGGAAGGTCGTTTTGCCTGCTTTGGGCGGGGCGACGATAGTGCCCCGCTGCCCTTTGCCTATAGGGGCGATCAGGTCTATGATGCGAGCGGAGATGTTGTCGCGGGTCGTTTCGAGTTTGATACGTTCTCGTGGGTAGATCGGTGTTAGATCGTCGAAGTCGGTGCGGTGACGGATCGTTTCTGTGTCCAGGCTGTTGATGGCCTCTACTCGCAGTAAGCCATAGTATTTTTCGTTGTCTTTGGGGGGCCTTATTTGGCCGTACACTGTGTCTCCTGTTTTTAAGGCGAATTTTTTGATTTGTGTCTGGCCGATATAGATGTCGTGAGAGGTCGGCGCGAAGTTGCCATGTCTTAGAAAGCCGGAGCCTTCCGGGAGTATTTCTAGTACGCCTTCTCCGTAGAGTGTGCCTTGTTGCTGAGATTGTATTTGAAGGATGCGAAAAATCAGGTCTTGCCTTTTTAGAATGTGGATGTCTTCCAGGTTCAATTGTTCTGCGAGGTGTTGTAGTTGTTGGGTGCTTTTGGCTTCGAGTTCAGTAAGATCCATGGTTTGTCCTTGTGTTGAGTGGTTGATGAGGGGTGAAAATGGAAATGTTTGTGGTGGTCTTATTTTATCATAAATTTTGGAAGTTGTCCAGTTGTGTTTCAGGCGCGATTTTGTTTGGTGTTCAATTTGTGCCATGTTAGGATGAGTATGATTGTTATTATGTAGTTGGTTGTCGTTACACGGATGTAGTTTTGTATGAACCAATGGGAGGGGTGAGGGCCTGTTGCGATGCCGTAGCAGAGTTGAATTATGCTGTGGAGGATGAATGGGCGTGCCAGGTTGAATAAAGGTGTGCTGAGGAATAATTGTGAGGTTATATTGAACATGAGAAGCAGGAAAATTCTTGTGAGGATGATTGCGTTTGTATAGAATTGGGGGAAGAGGAGGTCTGTGACTAGCGATGTAATGGTTGCTTGAGTAGGTGTTTTGTTGAAATAGAATAGGGTGATTAGTATGCAGATTGTTATGTCTGGGTATATTTGAAGTCTAATCCTATGTATAATGTATGTTGATGCACTTGCTATGAGAAATATGAGAATAATATCAAGCGTTGATTCTATGCGGTGGTTGTTTGTCATTCTTGTTTGGTTGTTGGGTGTTCGTATGATTCTAGAATGAGGATATAAGGTGATGTTGGGTCGAATGTTGCTATAGGCGAAACTTGATATTCTGATTTGCGCGTTTGGGGCGATGTGATGCGTCCAATTGGTAGTGATTTTGGTTTGGTGAAGAGTGTAAGTAGGTATTCTTGATGTAAAGGTTTTTTGCTTGTGGTTAGTGCTTTGAAAATTGTAGATGTGTGTGTTCCTGTTAGAATTCCTTTGATTTTTGTGTGTGCTGTTATGCAAGGGATTTGTGTATTAGGATTATTGAGTAGGGAAATCAGGCTTGTTTTTGACTGTGTTGTTATTATTTGGCCTATGATTCCATTTTCGTTTAGTGCAATTGAGGAAGAGGCGATGTTGTCCTTATTGCCTTTGTCAATTATTAGCGTGTTGGACCATGATAGCGGTTTGAATGCGATGATTTGTGCTGAAAGTGTGGTTGCTTTGATGTCTTGTTGTAATTTGAGTAGTTTTTTTAAGTGGGTGTTCTCCTGGTATAGACTGGAATTTATAATGCTAATTTGAAGGGGTTCGCGAGGTTTGGTGGTACTCAGTGTGTTGTATAGGGAAAGTGGTTGTGGGTATTTTATATCGTTAGAGACAAGTGAGGCTATGAAGACCAGGATAAAGAAGGATTTTATTAGTGTTTTGTAGGGCATTCTTAGTGTTCAGAATGTCTCAGTAGCATTGTTTTGAATTCTGAATTGTGTTCGGATTCGTCGAGTATTTTAGCTGTGCCTAAGACTACAGCTCCCAGTGGATCCGGGGATATGTGTGTTTTGATGTGGGTTTTGGAGGAGATGAGTGTGTCGATTCCTTTTAATAGACTTCCTCCACCGGAAAGTGTAATTCCGTGTTCCATTATGTCTGATGCCAGTTCGGGTGGCGTGTGTTCTAGGCAGGATTCTATTGTGTGGACGATTTCGTTGAGAGGTTCTGTGATGGCTTCCCTGATCTCGCCTGAGTGTAGTTTTATTGCTTGTGGTAGGCCTGAAAAAAGATCGCGGCCTCGGATCACTATTTCTGTTTCGTTGCTACATGGATAGGCGCTTCCGGTTGAGATTTTGATTTCTTCTGCGGTTCTTGATCCGATAAGTAGGTTGTAGGAGCGGCGAATATAGGATTCTATGGCTTCGTCGATTTCGTCTCCTGCTGTTCGCAGAGACTCATGGTTGACTATGCCTCCTAGTGAGATGACGGCTACCTCTGTGGTTCCTCCTCCTATGTCTACAATCATATTTCCTGTGGGGTCGGCTACCGGTAGGTCGGAGCCTATGGCGGCTGCCATGGGTTCTTCTATTAGAAAAGTATGTTTGGCCCCGGCTTTTTGAGAGGCTTCTTTGATCGCCATTTTTTCGACTTCTGTGATGCCTGATGGTATGCCTATGATTACGGTTGCTTGGGATAGAAAGGTATGGTGGTGGATGATTTTGTGAATGAAGTATTTGAGCATTCTGTGGGTTTGGTTGAAGTCAGCGATTACGCCGTCTTTAAGGGGTCTAGTGGCGATGATGTTAGCGGGCGTTCTTCCTAGCATCCGTTTGGCTTCAGAGCCAACAGCAAGAATGCTGTTGTCTATTTTGTCGATAGCAATGACGGAAGGTTCTCTGAGGAGTATACCTTTGCCTCGGAGATGAACTAGGGTGTTGGCAGTGCCTAAGTCAATGCCTAGATGCTTTGGTAGAAATGGGGAAAAGAGGCTTTGGAGCATTTTCATGCTATAATTATAGCATGAAAATGCTCTTGAATTGATGAAAGTAACTTATTGGAAAATGGAAGTGATAGAATTTGATCTTTGGTTTTTGTTAATTCAGACCATCAATTAGATGCGAACTTTCCTGGATGATGGGTGGAGATTGGGGGAGAAGCACTCCCCGGCGTTGTCTAGCGGACCGCGTTCTCCAGCAGGTAGGCATAACGGCCGGATCAGTTCCGCCGCCGCGACCCGGCAACGCCTGCCGGGTCGCGGGACCCAGACTGTGAGGGGTGCTGATGATGGGCTCAAACCGCTTTAGTTTTGCTGCTCGTAAACGCTCACGCAACGCTTTCCGGCCAACGATTCGAAACAAACCCATCCATCGATTAAAGCGAACAGAGTGTGATCTCTGCCGATCCCCACATTCCGTCCTGGAGCAAGCCGAGTGCCTCGCTGACGAACCAAAATGGAGCCGGAGGATACCGGCTGACCAGCATATTCTTTGACTCCAAGCCGCTTCGGCTTGGAGTCTCTGCCATTACGGGAACTCCCCATTCCTTTTTTGTGCGCCATTACGATCTCCTATCTAGGCCACTACAGACAAAAGGGCCTGGCGTGACCGATAACCAAACTTCGTCCGCTCATTATTCTTCGGCTTATAGGTAAAGCCAACAATCTTTGGCCCCTTACGAACATCCACCACCCGCACCAGTATGTCCGTGGGAACCAAAGATAACGCATTGCCCTCTTCATCCCAACTGGACAAACAAGAAACAGTTAACATCTCACCCGGAACACCCACAACATCAGTTACCCAAAAGGATGCCCCTTTAGATACACAATATTGCTTTCCTCCCACCCGAAGAACATACTTCATCCACGACCTCCTTCTTTCTTCATTCTAATTCGATATCATATCGGCTCAGACTTGTCGAGGACCCGAGATGGCACCAACACTTCGCCCAACGCATAAGACCGATGCACTTCTGTCAGACGAACCTTCACCCGCTGCCCCACATACCCGATGGCGTTCTCCAGTTCCACCAAATAACCCTCACACCAGGCCGTCGTTCTGGGAACCACAGACAGCATATCGCGCTCGACAGCGCACTCCACCACCTGAGCCGGAGTGTAGGGCAAAATACGCCGGTCTATCTCCTGAAGCCCACCGGAGACCACCCGATATTTCTCCAAATGAACCGACACATCCGCACGCACATAAATCCCCCGGCGCAACCGCTTCTCCAGACGATCCACCACACTGCCGGACAAACCGATCAGATAAAGCGCCACACGCGGGTGAAGGGACACCAGAAAAGCCTCGTCATCCACCCGAGTCGCCAAACGCTCCAGTTCGCGCTCCACCTCGATGCTAACGGTTTCAGGGGACGCCAGACGACCCCTCCCTTGGCAATACGAACATGCCTCAGACAATAACTCCGGAATGGTTTCCCCCGTGCGCTTGCGAGTCATCTCCACCAAACCGAGGGGGCTCAGATGAGCGATCTTGGTCCGCATCCGATCCTTCTTGAGCGCCTTCTCCAGGGCCGTCATCACATGAGAACGGTCTTTCGCGCTAGACATATCAATAAAGTCAATGATGATGATGCCCCCCACATCGCGCAGCCGCAATTGACGGGCAATCTCCTCCACAGCCTCCAGATTCGTATGAACAATCGTATCGGACAAGCTCGTGCTGCCCACAAACTTCCCGGTATTCACATCAATCGTAGTCAAGGCTTCCGTCTGATCAATCGTCAAATGGCCACCCGACTTTAACCACACTTTCCGACGCAAAAGACGATCTATCTCACCTTCAATCCCAAAACAATCGAAAATCGGCTCCATCCCATCATACAGAGTCACCCGGGACTTCAACTTTGGAGAAAGCAAATCCACCAACTCCACCGCCTTCTCGAAGTCCTCACGGCTATCAATAATCAACTTCTGAACATCCGAGCTGAACACATCGCGAATGACCTTATACAGCAGACTCAAATCCTGATGAACGATCCCCGGGGCATTGGTTTTACGAGACTTCTCCTGAATCTGATTCCACACTCGCATCAGAAACTCGAAATCCTGGTGCAAATCGGCTTCGGACTTCCCTTCAGCCTCGGTACGAACGATCAAACCGATCCCCGCAGGCCGCAACGCCTCCGCAAACTTCTTGAGGCGGTCGCGCTCCTGAGATTCCTCGATTTTCCGCGAAACCCCCGTGTTATCGGCATCGGGCATGAAAACCAAATAGCGCCCCGGCAGAGAAACACGCGTGGATACCCGCGCGCCCTTCGTGCCCCGGGGAGCTTTCACCACCTGAACCAGCAACTCCTGTCCCACACGCACTGCATCCTCAATGCGAACAAAACGATCCCGGCGCGTCTGAGGCAGTTCGTCATCGGTTTCGGGCAACACATCCCCGACATACAAAAAAGCGTTCCGATCCAACCCAATGTCGACAAAAGCCGCATCCATTCCCGGTAACACATTACATACCTTGCACTTGAACAAACTTCCCACCACCCGCTCTTCCCGCTCGATATGCAACTCCACCAAACGCGCATTATCCACCACCGCTACACGGGTTTCGCGAGTCGAAACATTAACCAAAATTTCCTTGGACATACCCATCCCCAACCCTATATCTAAAGAAAAGACTGGCGGAAAACGCCAGTCTTCATGATCCCCACTCCACAAAACACATCAATTATAACATAAGATAACAGCCACTGTCAACATCCCCCTAATCGGATTCGCCCTCGACCTGCCCCACTTTCAAATCGAGATCGGAGCGATGCTCAATTTTCGCGATCTTGCCATCACGGATCCACACGATCCGATCCGACACATCCAGCATTTTCAGGTCATGGGTCGCAGAAATAATCGTCACATTCTGATCGGTGTTCAGACGCTTGAGCAGATAGATAATCTCCTGACCCGTCTTCAAATCCAGATTTCCGGTCGGTTCGTCGGCCAGCACAATCGCCGGATCGTTGGCAAGGGAGCGGGCAATCGCCACGCGCTGCTGCTGCCCACCGGAAAGCTCAGAAGGCTTATGATGAAGGCGCTCACCCAGACCCACCGTCTTTAAAAGCTCGATTCCTTTTTCGATGCCATCATCGGTCGGCACACCCGCGAAAATCATCGGGAGCGTGATATTCTCCAGAGCCGTCATGACAGGGATAAGGTTAAACGTCTGGAAAATATAACCGATCTTTCGACACCGCAGCCAGGCCAGCTCAAACGCATCAAGCTGGGCCATATCCACTTCATCGATAAAGACCGAACCCTGAGACGGCTTATCCAGCCCACCGATCATATTGAACAAAGTAGACTTCCCCGAACCGGAAGGCCCCATAATCGAGATATATTCCCCCCGATAGATGTCGAGGGCCACGCCATCTAGGGCGCGAAGCGTCTGCCCGCCCATCTGGTATTCCTTAACCAGATCCTTGGTGCGCACAATATACTCGTAAACACGATCCGCCATCTATGCCTCCTATACGTCCGTTCGCATCGCGGCGGCAGGCGGCAGCTTGGCGGCCCGCATCGCCGGAAAAATCGTCGCCAGCACCGTAAGAATGGAGCCCAGCACCACCGCCTGCACCAGCGACACCAACACATCGCCCCAAGCCACATTAGCAATCACACCGAACCCACCCCGAAAGACAGAGGCGATCAGCATCGTCAAGAACCCAATCAACCATCCCAAAAACGATGCGATCACCCCGAGGAATCCGGACTCCAGCAAAAACAACTCGATCACGAACTTGTCCAGAGCACCCAAACACTTCATCGTGCCGATCTCCTTGAAACGCTCTGTCACCGACATAAGCATCGAGTTGGCGATCCCGATGGTACAGACCAACAAAGACATCACCACCAGCCAGACGCGCCGGGCCGCCGCCGCCTTGACGGCCTTTTCGTCGTCCACCAACTGGACGGATTCCGAAGCCGCCGCGCTTTTCTGCTGGGACTTGTACGTCTGAACGGATTTTTCGAGGGAGGGAGACGTCGTCACCGAGGCAAAAAAGGCGATTCCCAAAAAGATACCTGCCGCCGTGATCATCGAACGCCAGAAGCGGATGCGAATGCTGTTGAGGCTGATATGCATCGCCTTACTGAGGGGCAACTGAATCTGACGCCCGATCCCCTTTTGATGAACCTGCTCTTTAATATCTGTCATAGATCGTTTTGTCTCCTTACCGCAAACGCAATCAAACGACGCTCCGCCAATTGCTTGAGGTAGAGCGTCACAGACGTCTCGCCCTGCCGGTAGTTCAGTCGATATCGCTTGCACAGCAGGCGGACCACCTCTTCCACCGTCTTTCCCCCGTCGCACAGCGTCCAGAGGAGGGTTCCCACCTCATCGAGAACGATCTCCCGGTGCCGGGGCAGAGAAAAGAAGCGGGCCACCCAGCGAATCCAGCCCGAATCGCGGCGCGGCACCTTCAAGACCGCTTCCCCAGCTTCATTGCACTCCCAATCGACCAAGCGGTTGCGGACCGGATAGGCCCCCAGCGCCTCCGAACGGGACAGACGGGGCTGCCCCTTTTTTCCGAGAAGACGACGCCACCAGGGCGTCGGCGTCACGTTACCTGCCGCCGCCCTCACTTCTGACTCCCTCTGCCTTGCACTTCCGAATGGCAGACAACGGATTCCGCCACCTCGTTCAGCTTCGACTTGACCTGGAAAGCGTGGCCGACCACATAGATTTTATTCTCCGCCTCACAATGCCACGCTAAGGCCTCCAGACGGCCCATGGAAGGCTGCAAGAAGGTACGACGATAAATCGCCTTCGCCACCGGCAAAACGCCTGAAATCAGGCCCTGAAGCCGCACGGCGGGATGCCCCCGAAACTCAGCGTCAGCGATCCGGTAGGTATATTCCTTGAACCGACCCGTGCAATTGGCACGGAACCACTCCCCCAAAGACCGGTCCTTGAGCGCCAGGTTCGCCAAACCCCAGCCAGTCACCCACAGCGTCCCTGGCCTGCCGGAAAAGGCCAGGTCCACATAGACGTTCATCAGCTTATACTGGTCGAGCGTCAAGCCGTCGGGAACCGTCACCACCAGATCGTATAGGCCCCAACGATGGCCTTCGTCACCGGCGTGGTCGCTGAGTGTAGGCAAAATACGGGCGGCCATCGCCGACACCGGATCGGACATCTCCCCCACTACCTCCGCAATCACCACCCGGCGGCAGTTGGGACAGAACCAGACCCAGCCAGTCGCCTTCCGGTCGGCACGCCAGGAAAAGGCCGTTCCGGAGCGATTCTCAGCCAGTTTTCCGGGGCGCTTGCGCTCCAGGCGGAGCGGCTGGCGGCTCCGCCTGGACTGCTTGCGAAGCACGGTTTCATAGTGGTCGAGTACCACACCGATGTCAGGCACATATTCCGGAAGGGACTGACGCCGGAGCAGCGCCTTGACTTTCCGGGCCATCCTTTCCGACCCGGGCAGTCGGGGCGTATCCCACTTCACCTGGAACGAAAGGCTTTCCGGGCTGTCCACGCGCAGGTAGCCGGATTTGGCCGTGCCGGTGAGGGCCGTCACATTCCAGTCGGCAGGCGTCTGGAAAACGATATCATGCCAGCCGACCGTATGCCAACCGGGCATCGCAGCGTTCTTTTTGGAAGCTTCTGTTATGACCACAAGCAATAATTTCCTATCCCGCCCGAATCGGCAGGACGCTCTCGGGTTTTTACAATTGGAGGCCAACGAATCGTTCGCCCCTACCGATTAGCGCCAAAGAACCCGGACTGGATTATCCCTTGCTTAAAAGGGCAGATAGGATGTCGATTTGGCGATCAGCCCCAGCGCAATCCCGACCACACCCATCAGCCCAACCCCGCAGGAGAAGCCTGCCAGGAGGACGGGAGCGTAGTTCGACCATCGCTCCTGTCCGAAGCGTTTAGCGAAGTAATAGCGGCTGAAAAGCGCGCCGACGAAGGTCGGAATCGTGAAGTGCGGCAGCGCCGTCACCCCGCCCACCAGCCCGTAGAACCAGAGAACGGGCACCTTGAAGGCCGACAGGACGGCATAGAGTACCAGGGTCGAGGCTCCGCCGACCGCCATCAGGTTAGGCTTGATCATCGAAAGCAGCCAGCTATCCTTCTGGTTGGCTGTCATCCAGAGGCACTGACTGGTCACATTGATCGGCCAGAAGACCTGGGCGTACGGGTGCGCTGAGGACGGGATATCGCTCATCCGCCAGAGAAACGACCAGAAGATGAAGCTGCACACCAGCCCGACCGGCAGGATCAGCAGCTCCGCCTTAATGACCGAGGTGATCTTGGTGCCGGTCAGTTCCACCTCCCGAAACCGCTGGGCGAAATAGCCGTAGTCGTTCAAAGGGATCGGCGCAAACCAGATATCGACCCCGCGATAGCCGGCCAGGATGAAGGACGCCTCCCTGACCATCGGCACGCCGAACCCGGTTCCGGTCAGACCAAACATCCGGGCCGACACGTAGGAGGTGATGGGCGTCCAGACGAAACCGAAGAAGGCGATGATCCAGGCCGGAAAGTTGGGAACGAGTATCCGGCAGAGGATCACGTAAAAGACCGTCCCCAGAAGCCACAGCCCGATTCCGAGCAGCAAGGGAAAGTCGCCGCGCCCTGCCGGTGGGGAGAGTACCTTGTTACCCCGGAAAAGGCCCGACTTCTTCAGGGAGCGGAAGACCATGATGAAACCGACCACCGCAATCGCCAGCCCCAGACCGATGGAGAAGGAGAGCCAGAACTCAAACTGGGTGGACATCTGGGCCTGTGGGGTCTTCATGCCGGGCCGCCAGATGTGGCCGATCAAGCCGTTGTAGTAGAGGATCGGGTTCAGAATCACCTGGCAGAGAATGGAGGTGATGAAGCTGCCGACCACGACAGGAAACGGCAGCACGAAGCCGACCAGCACGGTTCCCAGGTCCCCGCTAAGGCCCGTAAGAGCCGCCGGGAGGAAGCCTTCGGTGTTCGGGGTCAGGTCGATGAAGGGGATCGGGATGATCGTCAGGGCCTGGGACAGGACAGAACCGGTGAAGGCCGGGATCGCCACATAGAAAAAGCCGAAGATCAGGCCGACCATCGTGCCGATGGAGAAGACGCGCCAGCGCCAGGACTCCTCTTTGGTGGTCGCTTCCGCCAAGGCAGTCGCGCCGGCGGCGGCCACGGGGGCCATCGGGAAGGGCAGGCGCTCCACGTCGGAGGTCACCCGGAAGAGGGAGTAGCCGATCCCGATCCACATCAGGCGGCCCATGATCTCTCCGGCGATCACCAGGAGGATCGGGATGAACCAATCGGGATGGAGAAAGGTGCGCTGGATATAGGCCGTCGAGCTTTCCGGTGGGACGACCCAGCGGGGGATCCCCTGGGAAATCTCGAAGGTGTGGGCCTGGGGGGAGCGGATGAGGTAGGCGTTCCAGATAAAGCTGTAGAAGGCCCCTACCCCGCTCAAGGCGCCGGCCACATAGTAGAGGATATAGATTTCCTGCCGTTTCAGGGTGACGAACGAACGGCGGGCGACCTCGGCAAAGAGGATGATGGTCACCCATTGACCCGCCGGGCCGATCCCCTGCCCTGCCAGGAGGGTCAGGTAGATCGCGCCGGGCATCATAATCAGGCCGACGAAGAAGGCGCCCACGATGGTTTTCGCGGTAAAGCCGTCCTCGTATGCTTTGACCTGTTCTTCCTGAATGTCAGTCGTCTCGCCCGTACCAGTCGGTGTCGTGTCCAATCGTACACGGCCTCCTTTCTACAATCGAAACCACTTTACGCATCCGCTGGGGCGCGGATGAATCCGTTGGAACGCTGGGCAGGAAAGTTCTCTGCGCCTGTCCTGGGCGTCTCCGTTGCCTAGCTGCGCTCATCGCCTGCAGGCCGCGCCAGGAGGTGGCGGGCGCGGCGTTTCACGTCCGTCTTGAGGCGAGGTCGCCGTTTCCGCCGCCCCCTGCTTCTCGGCGTCAGTCGCCGCCACCCATCGCGGGCTGCGGGGCCATGCCCGACTCCCCGGCGGGCGCGGCGGCGACCAGATAGCGGTTGCGCTCATCGGTCTTGAGAGTCCGCCAGATGAGGAACTGTTTTCTCAGGGTGTTGAGAAAGCGGCGGTTGACGCGCTTCCAGTTGGAGATGTCGCCGCTCTGCCGGTGGATGACCAGCTGGAGTTCGTAGACATCCTCCATATCGGTCGGGATGGTTTCCAGGGCCACCTGCTGGCTGACGCCCAGATCGAAGGGGGCCAGCCAGGCCATCAGGCTGATCCGGTACGCCTTGCCGTACTGGGTGTCGAACTCGGAGGTCTGGACATCCTGGGTCACGAAGTCGCCGATGGAATATTCCTCATACGCCTGGAACCATTCCGACAGAAAGCCGTTGAGTCCGGTCGCCTGATCGCCCGTGACGGCGAAGGGCAGGGTGATCGTCCACTCGTCGCCGACCGGATCGGGCACGCGCCAGGAGCGGTCGATGGCGGGGGTCGCCACCTCGGAGGCTTTCCGGGCCGGGTAGACGGTGGAAAGGAGTACGGTCGCCACCACGACAATGGTGGAGAGTACCGCCGACATCGAGGAGAAGTTCAGGTAGAGACCGGGCAGGACGTTCAGCAGGGTGATCACGCGGGCCACGAGCTGGCCCAGGAGATACCCGGCCACCGCGCCCATGATCGCATAAACCATCGATTCGGCGATGAAGAGCATGGCGACATGGCTGGGGGCCAGGCCGATGGAGGAGAAGATGTGAATCTCCCGGACGCGTTCGAAGACCGATCCCAGCATGGTGTTCAGCACGATGAGGGCCGCGATCAGAATCGGGATAAAGACCGTCTCGACCCCGCGGGTGGAGGTTCCGCCGATGGAGCTGTAGCGGTAGATGCGCTTCTCGCCCTCTTCCTCCGTGCCTGCGTAGAGGTTGAGGCCCAGGCGGGGCATCAGGTTCTGGAGGACGTTTTTGACCTCTTCGGGGGTTACGAAGTCGATGGCGATGGAACGGATCTCCGCGCCCAGGTTCATGATCGTCCGGTAGGGGATGAAGAAGGCGTTGTCCGGCTCCAGGTGGGTATATTCCCGGAAGCCCGCTTCGCCCATGCTCTTGCCCTGCCGGGTGAGTTTCTGCATCAGGATAAAGTCCACCGGGGTGAGCGGCTCGCGGTCGAGGTCTTTGATCTCCTTGAACTTGGCGTTGGCGATCAGGCCGATGACCGTGTAGTCGACCCCGGAGAAGTTCACCTTCGCCTTGCCGACGTCTTCGGGCTTGATATTGAGGCCGGCCGCAATGGCTTCGGGCAGGATCATGGCATAGACATCGGTGGCCTCGAACCAGCGCCCGGCGAGGAGGGCCTTGTCGGGGTGGGTGACGCGGGCCTCGTCGGGGGTCAAGCCAACCGCAGCCTTGGCGTCGAAGGCTTTGTCGGCGCGGCGCAGGGTGAGGAAGGACTGCTCGCCCAAACTCGACCCGAAGAACCAGGCGCGGGGCGCGACGGCGCGGGTGTCCCCGAACTCGTCTTTCAGGAGGCGGTAGGCCGGCTCCTGGAGCGGCTCCCACATGGCCGTACGGAGCATGATCCCGTTATAGCGCGGCAGGCCGGGGGAAGGCACCTTGTTGAAGCGCATCACGTTCACGATGGAGGTGAAGGAGAGTACCGTGAAGGTGAGGAGGATCAGGGTCGTGCAGGTGAGGAAAGTCCTTGCTTTGCGCTTGCGCATGTTGGAGATGCCCAGGGAGAAGGCGGCGGCGGCGATGCTCATGCGCCCGATGTCGGCCCGGTGCACGCCGGAGATCTGCCGGTTGAGCTGCTTCAACTGCTCCTCGAACTTCCCGGCCACCAGGACGATGACCAGGATGCTCAGGGAGAGCATGATAAAGGCTTCCAGCACGATCAAGGGGTTCATAGTGATATCGAAGGCCGGGTGGACGTATTTGAAGATGATGAAGACCGCACCGAAGATGCCGAAGGCTACCAGGATCTGGCGTTTCAGGTCGCTGAAGCCGAAGAAGAGGCGCTCCGTGAAATAGGCGAAGGGGAGCATCAGGAACATGTAGAAGAGTACCCCGCGCACCACGTCCTGGGCGGTCTTCTGCACGTCGGGGTAGGCCCGGGACTCGTAGCCCCAGGCGGCGCGGGCATGGGCGTCGAAGGTGGCGTAATCGCGCTTAGCGAGGGAGTCGCGGGCCAGGTCGAGCTCGCGCTTGGCGTCCGCGTGGAGCTTGTTGATCCCCTCATTGATGATCCGGTATTTGGCGAGGCGGTTAATGCGGAACTCATCCATGTTCCACATGTCCTCGGCCACCCGGAGGGACGTGTTGGCGATGGCCCCGCCGCTGCCGACCGGATACCCCTCCCCTTCCGGGTTTTTCGGGGTCGAATTGATCAGCACGAAGCGGGTGGCCGCAGGCCCTGCGCCCATGATGACCTTGATCCGGGTGGGCGCTTCGGGCCGGCCCGGCTCGGAGAAGACGACCGCCGTGTCCTCCACATAGGAGACGTACCACTCCGGCCTGGAGAGTACCATCCCGTACATGCGCGGCTCCCCGTTGGAGGCTCCGTCGTAGACGTTCATCTGCACTAGGGTGCGGAGACCCTGCGGGTCGACGAGGTCGTAGATGGAGGTGGAGACGCACCGGAAGACCACCAGCAGCACGTCCTTGACGCCGATAGTGATCTGCTGCTCCAGCGGATAGGCTTTGGCCCCGTTCACCCCGAGGTCGGGGGCGTAGACGATTTCGCCGGTCCGGGAGTCGAGGGCATAGGCCTGCAGGGATGTCGGTTTGTTCCAGCCGTAGGCCGTCAGGGGAGCCACGCCGGGGAAGACGAACTCGCCCTTTTCGTTGACCATTTCGACCATGTTGCCCCGGACGCCCATATAGCTCTTGTTGCCGCTCTGGATGATGGCGAGTCCGTGGGGAACGGGGTCGTTGGGGATAAAGCTTTTCTTCGGGTTGAACCAGACGATCTTGCCCTGGAGGCGGGCGAAGCCGCCCTGGAGGCCCATGCGGCTGAATTTGCCCGGCTCAGCGATGGGCATTTTCGGCTGGTTGATGATGGAGGGGTCGTTGGGGTCGTTCAAGATATGGGCCATCAGGCAGGCGAGGAGTTTGGTCTGCCGGGTAACGTTGGCGATATTGACGTGCTCGAAGGTGTCGAAGGGGGTATCTACCAGGGACCGGGAGTCGTCGATGCTGGTGAAGGCGACGCCGTGGCCACCGGCCATGGTGACCGGCTCGTTCTCGAAGGCGAACTTGCCGGGCAGGTAGTTGCGCCAGTTCTTGCCGTCGACGGGGTTCACGCCGTCAGCGAAGGCTTTTTTGGAGTCGAAGTTGAGGGCGTTGCCCACCTTTTCGGCGTTTTCGCGGCAGATGCGGGCGATATCGGAGAAGCGGCTCTGGATGTCCTCCCGGTAGTCGTAGAAGACGCCTTTATAGAAGATGCCGACCGACCGGCTCTGGCTGGAGAGGTCCAGGGAGGCGAACAGGTAGATGTCCCACGGGTCGCGCTTCTGGGCATGGAAGACGGAGGGCATCCGGTCGGAGAGCCAGGCTTTGAATTTTTCGCCGGTTCCGAGCTGGCGGAGCTGGTCGAAGTGGGTCTCCATCCAGTTACGGATCCCGCTCAGGCCCAGGAAGTGGCCGGAGGTCGCCAGAAAGAGGACAGTGCGCTTGGGCGGATACTTTTTGAAGACTTTCGCCAGTTCGAGGAGGCCGGCCGCGCCGCAGGCGCTTTCCGCGCCGGGGGAGAGCGCCGGAACGACTGACATGGAATCCATGTAGCTCTCCAGGATGATATACTGGTTCTTGAGCTTGGGGTCGGTCCCTTCGATCCAGCCGGCGACATTGGAGGCGGTGCGCTTTTCCCAGGGCATGTCGCAGGTGAGATTGGCCTTGACCTCGCGCTGGCCCATGATGGAGGGCAGCACCTGGGCGGCGTCGGCCTTGCTGATCCAGAAACGCGGGATGGAGAGCGGGATGCCGACGAATTTGCCCTCGCCCTGGCCGCGCATGGTGGTGTCCGGCTCGATGAAAATAACCGCCTTGGCTCCCAGGCGCGGGGCGTTGAGCCATTCGGAACCGCTGTTGAAGTCCACCAGCACGATGCTGTCCCGGACGGCCTTGCCGTTGTAGCGGGCCAGCTTGGAGTCTCCGGCGTAGATGATGGGGGCGCTGAGGCCGCCGGGCGGAAGCTGCGAGGTGCGGACCAGGTTCGGCCAGAGGGCATAGACGCGGAAGCGGCTGCCGCCCACCGTCAGTTCGGAGTTGCGGTCGATAGGGACGGTCGCCTGGTAGGTCTCGCGGACGACTTCGGAGAGGCCGATGGCTTTGAACTGGGCCTCGATGTAGGCGGCGGCCTGGTCGCTGCCGGGATAGCCGGTGACGCGCGAGGGGTAGCTGGAAAGCTTCTGGATCGTGGCTCGGATGGCCTGAGGGTCTACGGCCTGGTACAGCTTCGGGTAGAGGGCGGCGTATTGCTTTTCGATCAAGGCTTTGGTGGCCTCGTCGGTCGTCTGCGCCGACACCGCCGTTACCCATACCAGCAGGCATAAACTCCATGCCAGTGTGCGCATTGCGCTCCTCCCTTCGATGGTGCGGCTCCTGTCCGCTGTGTCAGGAGTTCCTGTGATCGGAAATTATCAAGATCATTCGTGAGGTATCATACCATATCCTCCTGCCAATTGGCAAGAGCGGTTTATTTTCCCGGCGGCAGCCGGTCCGGGGGCCGCGAGCGAAGCCTTTTGCCCTTGTGGGGCCGGTTTTCCTTCGGGTTGGCCGCAGCGAGCGACGCTGCGGCGGACGGCGCCTCATCCGGGGGCGGGGCAGACCAGGGCGACCTGGGGGGCGGCCAGGCAGCGGCGGGCGTAGGCTTTCAGGGCCGCCGGGGTGAGGGACTCGATGGCGGCGGGGATACGAGCGGTTTCGGCCCAGCCCGGCCCGGAGACTTCCGCATAGGCCAGCCAGGCGGCCTGGTCCCGTATCCGCACGGTCCGCATGGCCCAGGCCCCCAGGGTGAAGCGGCGGGCGCGGCTTAAGTCCCGGGCGGTGAAGCGGCCCTCGGCGGCCTCGGCGAGCGCCCCGGCGAAGGCGCGGCGGATCTCCTGGAAGGCCAGGCGGACCTCTCCGGTGCGGTCGTCGAGAATATAGGGTTGGATCAGCAGGTAGACGAAGACCGGGGAAGCGGCGGCCCACTGGGGCACGGAAGCCCCGGCGTTAATCTGGCCGCGGGGGTCCAGCGCGATGCCGGGCCGCCCTGCCAGGCGGCGCAGCTTCCCGTCCGGGCCCGAGAGGAGGGCCATGAGTACCTGACGGGCCGCGATCTCGGCGGCCGTATGGTCCGGGGCCCGAAAGGCGGCGAGAATGTAGGAATAGGGCATGGCGGCGGCGCTCCAGGCACCCTGGAGTATCAGGAAGCGGGACCGGGCGAGCGGGGCTGCCGGAAGGCTTCCGGTCGCCGGGGAGGGTTCGCCGGGCGGCAGGGAGGCGAAGGCGGACCGGATCCAGGCGCGGGCGCGGGCCGGGTCGAAGTCGCCGGAGAGGGCGAGTACCATCCGGCGGGCGACGAATCTTTGGCGGCTGTAGGCCGAGAGCCACTGGGGGGTCAGCGCCTTCAGGCTCGCCTCGTCGCCTTCCAGGTTCGGGCGGCCCAGGGGGGAGAAGGGATAGAGGGCCTGGCGCAGCGTTTCGGAACCGAGTCGATAGGGGTCGAGGTCGCGCTGGCGGATCTCGGCAAGGACCGACTGGCGGGCCGCTTCAACCGCCCGGTCGGACAGGCCGGGGCGGCGCAGGGCGGCGGCGAACCGCGCCAGGAGGCGCGGGGCGTCCTCGGGCAGGGCGGAACCGGCCAGGAGGAGGCTGCCCGGCTGCCAGGCGGCGGCGGAGCGGGATGCGAGCGCCGCGTCCGAACGGGCCGCATCGCCGGGCCAGAGGAGGCGGCTCATCAGCAGGCCCGCGCCCGGAACAGGATCCGGGCCGGTCTCGACGAGCAGGGCGGCCCCGATCATGGAGGTGGACCGCTGCGGGGCGAGGACGACGCGCAGGCCGCCCGGCAGCACGGCACGCAGCGGCGGGGGAGATACGGCGGGCAGGCGAGCGGGCGCGGCACAGAGCGCGGCGGCCCAGAGGAGCCTGAGCAGGCGGGTTCGGGTCACGGGCTGGCTTTTCCTTTGTGTTGTCACGGTCGGTCTGCGTCCAGGGGCTTCTCCGGCAGAGCGCAGCGCAGAGGGCGCGCGAGGCCCTCAGCGGGTTTCCATCAGGATGCGAGCATAGGGAGCGGTCAAATAGGCGCGGGCGGCACGGCGGACATCGGCGGCGGTGACCCGGTTGATCTGTTCCAGGTAGGAGACGGCGAAGCGGTAGGTGTCGATGGCCTCGTAAAAACCCAGGGCCGCCGCCTGGCCGGTGAGGGTCTCCGCTTCATAGCGGTAGCTGCGGCGCACCCACTGCCTGGCCCGGCGCACTTCGTCTTCGGTCACGCCCTCCCCGGCGACGGAACGGAGGAGGGCGGCGATTTCCGATTCGACCTCGGCGGGTCGGGCGCCGGGCGCAAGGTCGGCCATGATGACGAACATACCCGGATCGCGCTGGGTGAGGTAATCGGTACGGACGGAGCGCACCCAGCCGCGCTCCGCCTGGAGGCGACGGCTCAGGCGGCTGCCGGGGCCTTCGCCCAGGAGGGCCAACAGGATATCCAGGGCACAGACCTCCCCTTTCACTCCGGCGGCCCGGAAGGCCATGCCCAGGGTGCGCCCTTTCTCCTGCCGGGGGCCTGCCGGAACCGACACGTCGGCACGGCGGACGGAGCGCAGCGGGGCCGCCGCCGGAACGGACGGGGCGGCCCCGCCCGAACGGGGAAGCGTCCCCAGAGCGCGGGCCGCCAGAGATTTCGCCCGGGCGGGCGGCAGAAGGGTCAGCAGGATGAGCGAGCAGTTGGCCGGGGCCAGCACGCGGCGGGCGAAGCGGCGCAGCCGGTCGGGGGTGAGGGCGCGCAGGGAGGCGGGCGTGCCGGTCGGCGAGAGGCGATAGGGATGCGCCCCGAAGAGCTGGCGGGCCAGAAGGCGCGGGGCCTGATACTCCGGATCGGCCAGGCGGGGAGCGATCTGGCCTGACAGGGCGGCCTTTTCGGCCTCGACGGCCTCCCGGGCAAGGGGCGGGGCCGAGAGCGCCCGGCGCAGGCGGCTCAAAATATCGGGCACGGCGCGGTGCGGGAGGGCGCAGGTGAGGTGCATCCAGTCGCGAGAGGTGTCCCCGGTCAGGGCCCCCCCCCACCCTTCCACCGCCGAAGCCAGCGAATCGGGGCGGTCCGGGCGGGCGAGGAGGCGCTGGAGGAGCGCGGAGGCCCCGCTGGTGGCCTCGGTTTCGGCGCGGGACCCGGCCCGCACCCATAACGAGACGACCGACACCTGCGGCCCGCCCGGCCCCGTGACGACCCGCAGGCCGTTCGGAAGGCGGACGGCGTCCAGCGTGTGCGGGTCGAACGCCCCGGCCCGGGCGGGAGCGTGCGGCAGCCCGGTCAGACACAGCAGGCACAGCAGCCGCAGAACGCGGCCATGAAACACAGATCGCAAGCCGAACATCCTCCCTGTCTTCCGGGCGGCCTATCCGGGCCGCCCATTTGAGGCTCTATTCGACGCCCGGCGGCAAGATTCCTTCTTGGCGGGCCGGGAGGGAATCGGGAGGCGGATGGCGAAAGCAAAGAGGGCCGGAGGGCGCGCTTGATCGTCGAGGCAGGGCGTTTGCGGAGAGCAGGAGGGATTCATTGGCGTTTTCAGGAAAGGCCGGGCGGCGGCTCCGGGCCGCGGTGGCCGGCGTGTGGCTGCTTATAGGAGCCGTCGCCGGAGGGGTCTGGGGCGCGGACACAGTTTATCGCAGGCATCTGGCACCGGGCGTGGCGCTGGAACAACGGCTTCGCACCGGGCCGCGGCCGCTGATCGTGACGGCGTTTCGGGTATCGACCCAAGCGCCGGGGGTGAAGATGCGGGCGGCGCTGGGGGGCGATGCGGTGGCTGGAACGGATGCGACCCGGGGTCGGGAGGCGGTCAGCCGCCTGGCGGCCCGGCTGGGCGCGCGGGCGGCGGTCAATGCGGATTTCTTTCCCTGGACCGGCGATCCTCTGGGGCTGCATATCACGGGCGGGCAGATTGTGAGCGACCCCGATCCCCGCCGGGCCGCGGTCGGCGTCACGGCGGACGGGAGGGTGCTCCTCGATGTCGTCTCCTTCCGGGGCGAGTGCGAGGCCGAAGGGCAGGCGGTGGCGCTGACCGGGATCAATCGCGCCCGGCAGGAGGGGGACCTGATCCTTTACACACCCGCCTACGGCCCCTCCACCCTGACAGATGCCCAAGGCGTCGAGGTCCGACTAGGAACCAGCGCGGCGGGCTTTCGGTCCGGCAGCGCCATCCGGGGCGAGGTGATCGAAGCACCGACCGGGAAGGGCAATGCGCCGATCCCGGCGGACGGGTGCGTCCTGTCGGCCCGGGGAGCGGCGGCAGGCTTCTTAGACCGGCTGGAGGCCGGCGCGGCGGTGACGATTCGCCTGTCGCTGAAGGGCGCGCGGCCCGGATGGGATCGGGTGGCGGAGGCGGTCGGGGGCGGGCCGTGGCTGGTGCGGGCGGGGCAGGCGGCCATCGACACCGTGGCGGAAGGGTTTGACACAAGTTTTGCGGCCACCCGCCACCCGCGCACGGCGGTGGGCGTCACGGCAGGTGGGGAACTGCTCATGGTCGCGGTCGACGGGCGGCAGGCGATCAGCGCGGGGGCGAGCCTTGCCGAGATGGCCCAGGTGATGCGCGAACTGGGGGCGGTGGAGGCGATCAACCTCGACGGGGGCGGGTCGACCACGGCGGTCGCGGAGGGCATGGTGGTCAACAGCCCCTCGGGGGGCGCGGAGCGACCGGTCGCCAATGCGTTGCTGGTGCTTGCGGAAGGGGCCGCCCCGGCCGAGGCGGCGCTGCCCGACTTGCCGGGCGAGGCGCAGATCCAGTCGGGCAAGACGCTGGCGCTGGGCGGCGGGGCGGCGCAGGCGGCGGGTTCGGGCGCGGGCAGCGGCGTCTGGGGCGTGCGGGGCGGGATCGGGTTCGTCGACCAAGGCGGGCGGTTCACGGCGGGCCGGGCCGGGGCCGGGCAGGTGGTCTTCCGGGCCGGGGCCGCGGAGCGCAGCGTGGCGGTGTCGGTGCGACCCGGGGCGGCGGTCCGGCTGACGGCCCGGTGGGCCGAGGACGCTCTCGCCATCCCCAACGTGAGCCGCGTCCGGGTGGCGGCCTTCGACGCCTTCGGCAACCCCGTGCCGGGCCAGGCGGTGGCCGTCGAGCCGGCCGGAGGGGTGGCGGATGCGGGGACGGTGACGACCGGAACCAGAGGCGAGGCCGAGGTGACCCTGACCTGGGAATCGCCGCCCGCAGGGCGGAGCGTGGCCGTGCGCTTGCCGGGATCGAAGCCGGTGACGCTGCGCTACCCGGCTGGGGACGCCTCCGGGAAAACATCCACGGCCCGGGCGGGCACGGCAGCGCCTTAATGAATGGCTTTGGTTTTCAATGGAATCAAACATCGAGGAGCGATGAGGATGGAAAACCTGTTGGCATGCAATCTGGGAAGCTATCGGCAGTATGTGGAAACGGCGTACGCGCACCTGCCCTCCATCGGCGTCCGGCACATCGAGATCGGGCTGCCGAAGCCGGAGGAGGTGGGCGGCATCCTGAAAAAGCTGGAGCCGTACGGGCTGGCGGTGTCCAGCGTTCTGGCGCGGTTCGATATCGCCAACGAGCGGGCGGCGGCGGAATTCGCGCCCGCGCTGGAGACGGCGCGGGCGCTGGGGGCCGGGGTGGTCTTTATCAGCGTCCATGCCGGGGAGTTGCCCAGGCCGGTCGTGTACGAGCGGCTGCGGCGCGCGGGCGATGCGGCCCGGGAAAAGGGCCTCACGATCGCGATGGAGACGCACCCGGACCTGGCCACCAACGGCACGGTGGCCCTGGAGACGATGGAGGGGATCGCGCACCCGAATGTCGGGGTGAACTTCGATACGGCCAATATCTATTATTACAACGAGGGAACCGATGCCGTGACGGAACTCCAAAAGATCGCCCGGTATGTGGTCAGCGTCCATTTGAAGGACACCAACGGGAAGCCTAAGACATGGTATTTCCCCACCCTGGGAGAGGGGGTGGTCGATTACAAGAGCGTCTTCACCCTGATGAACGCCGAGGGGATGCGCGGCCCGTTCACGATGGAGATGGAGGGGATCGAAGGGGAGGCGCTGACCCTGGAGGAAACCCATGCCCGGATGGCCGAGTCGGTCGCCTACTTACGGGGATTGGGCGTGATCGGGTAAGAGCGCGGCCTGCTTTGGAGAGGAGCGGCGCTCATCCAGGCGGATTGGCGGCGGTATCGAGAATGGCATTCCCTATCGGACAGGTGAGGTGACGCATGAACGGGTGTGAGATCGGTGTGGTGGGGCTGGCGGTCATGGGCGAGAATCTGGCCCTTAACATCGAGCGGAACGGCTTTCCGGTGGCTGTCTACAACCGGACGGCGGAGAAGACGAAGAGCTTGATGGCCGGGCGGGCGGCGGGCAAGCGGATAGAAGCGGCCTACTCGATCCCGGAGTTTTCGGCCCTCCTGAAGCGGCCCCGGCGGGTGATCCTGATGGTGCAGGCCGGCCCGGCGGTCGATGCGGTACTCAGGGATCTGAGCGGCCATCTGGAGGCCGGCGATATCGTCATCGACGGGGGGAACTCCCATTTCCGGGACACCGAGCGGCGGCTGGCGGCGATGGAGGCGAAGGGCTTTTCGTACCTCGGCATGGGGGTCAGCGGCGGGGAGGAAGGGGCGCTCTACGGGCCGAGCCTCATGCCGGGCGGGCACGTATCCGCTTACCGACAGGTGGAGCCGATCCTGACGAAGATCGCGGCCCAGGTGGACGACGGGCCGTGCTGCGCCTATATCGGGGAAAAAGGGGCCGGGCATTTTGTCAAGATGGCGCACAACGGGATCGAATACGGGGACATGCAGCTCATCGCCGAAACCTATGACCTGATGCGGTCGGTGGCAGGCCTGACCCCGGAGGAGATGCAGGCGATCTTCACCCGGTGGAACGGGGAAGAACTCAACTCCTTTCTAATCGAGATCACGGCCCGGATCGTCGCGTTCCCGGACGCTTTTTCCGGGCGGCCCCTGGTGGAGATGATCCTGGACAAGGCCGGACAAAAGGGGACGGGCAAATGGACGAGCCAGGCCGCGCTCGATCTCGGGGTGGCCGTGCCGACCATCAGCGCGGCGGTCGATGCGCGGATCCTGTCGGCGTTCAAGGCGGAACGGGTCGAGGCGGCCCAGGTCCTCGCCGGGCCGGTGCCGACTCCTATGACGGAGCCGGGCGAGTGGGCCGAGGCGCTGAAGGCCGCGCTCTACGCCTCCAAAATCTGCTCGTACGCCCAGGGGATGACGCTCCTTTCGCACGCCTCCCGGGAGATGGGCTACAGCCTGAAGCTCGATGAGATCGCCCGCCTCTGGAAGGGCGGGTGCATCATCCGGGCGGCCTTTCTGGACAAGATCAAGGCCGCCTTCCGCGCCGACCCGGGCCTGCCGAATTTGCTGCTCGACGAGGGCTTCCAGGCCGATATGGCCGCCCGCCAGGCGGCCTGGCGCCGTGTCGTCCGGCTGGCGACCGAGACAGGCGTGGCGGTTCCCGCCATGAGCGCCTCCCTCGCCTATTACGACGCCTACCGCCGCGAGCGCGTCCCGGCCAACCTTCTCCAGGCCCAGCGCGACTATTTCGGTGCCCACACCTACGAGCGCACCGACCGGGAAGGCGTTTTCCACACCGACTGGAACCGAGGGGAAGGGTAGAGGGGGTAGAGGGCGGTGGCGCGAGCTTTTGCCAACCGCACGGCCCGTTTGCTCTCACCCCTCGCCCCTATCCCCTTATGAGGAGGCGCGATGCAACCACCGCCGAAGGCGACGCATGACTTCGAGCTGCTCGACACATCGATGCAGCAGAGCGATTTCACGCAGACGGACACCTGGCGGGTCTTTCGGATCATGTCGGAGTTCGTACACGGGTTCGAGGTGCTGTCGAAGATCGGGGAGGCGGTCGCGGTCTTCGGGTCGGCGCGGCTGCCGGAGGAGAGCCCTTATTACCGGGCGGCCTACAAGACGGCCCGGCTGCTGGCCCGGACCGGGCTGAGCATCATTACAGGAGGCGGGCCGGGGATCATGGAGGCGGCCAACAAGGGGGCGCAGGCGGGCGGCGGGCTGTCGGTGGGCTGCAATATCGAGCTGCCCTTCGAGCAGGAGCCCAACCCGTATCTGGATATCTACCTCAATTTCCACTACTTTTTTTGCCGCAAGACGATGTTCGTCAAATACGCCAAAGCTTTCATCATCTTTCCGGGGGGCTTCGGGACGATGGACGAGTTGTTCGAGGCCATCACCCTGGCCCAGACCGGCAAGATCGTGGCCTTCCGGGTCTTTCTGTTCGGGTCCGCTTACTGGCAGGGGCTGCTGGACTGGCTCCGCAACGTCATGCGTGCCGAAGGGTGCATCGCCGAGGCGGATTTCGGCCTCTTTACGCTCTGCGACGATCCCGAAGAGATCGCCCGGCAGGTGATCGCGTTCCAGGAGAGCCTGCGGGCGGAACATCAGTCCGGCCCGGCGAAGGGATCGAGCCGCCAGTCACCCTCTTCCTGAGTGAGCAGGACGACCGGTCCCGGCCCGTTCTGCCCCCGGAGGATCGCGGCCACGACCGGCAGCCCCTCCGGGCTGCGGTAGACGCCCGCGCGGGCCAGGGCGGCGGTTTCGACGCCGGAAAGACGCGCCTGAAGCGCCTGCCGGTAGCCTTCCAGCGACAGGCGAGACTGGAGGGCGCGGGGAGAAAGCACGTAGGCGTCCGCCAGCCGCCCGGCGGCCAGGTCGCGCCGCCAGCGCGCCAGGACCGCCAGGGCCGATTCCCGGACCGGCGTTTCCTCCGCCGCTTGCCGGGCTTCCCAACGCTTCCAGTCCCGTTCCCCCAACAGCTTTTTCAGGGCGTCCTGGCGCTGCGCCTCCAGTTGACCGGGCGGGACGCCGGGGAGCGTTTCGGCTAAAAAAGCACCGTAGGAACCGGAGGGCGGGCGCTGGGACAGGCGGGCGTAGAGGAGGAGCGCCAGTGGCATGGAGCCGCCGTGCTGGTCCAGTAGGTAGCGCAGGGTTTCGTTTTCATCGCGCAGGCGGAGCCTGCGGGCGAGCCAGGCATCCGCGGCGGCCACCAGCGATTCGTCCTCCCCTTCCCGCCAGAGGCGCTCCCGCACGACGCGGGATTCGCGGTAGAGGGGGTCGCCCTGAAGGGCGGCCAGGGCCGCATCCGCCACCGGAGGGCGCTTCAGGCCGTGCAGCGTTTCGTGGAGGGCGGCGGCCACCGTCTGCCGCGCCTGGCGCTTTGTATTCGGCGTCAAGGAAAGGGCCATCTCACCGGGCGCGGCCAGGGCGAAAGCCAGCGGCTTGCCGAAATGGATCAGACGGATGCGAAACGGGGCGGGCGGCGCGGCGCTTTCCCCTAGAAACTGCCGGGCGGCGGTCAGGAGGCGAGCGGTGTCGTAGGGGCGGAGGCGCTGTTCCAGGCTCCGGGCGCTGTCTTCGAGGGCGGGTCGGATCTCGCGGTGCCAGGAAGCGACAAAGCCCCGGGACTGCATGGTTTCCAGAAGCCGGGCGACCGTCGGGGCGGCTTCGAGGACGGGGCGCAGGCGGGCCGCCGCCTCCGGGGGAAAAGCGCCGGGCCGGGCGGAGCGGGCCGGGCCGGGATTTCGGAAGAGGGCCAGCAAAGCGTCGAAATCGGCGGCTTCGGCACGGGCGGCGAACCAGGCAAGGCTGGAGGCGCTCACCGAAAGGCTCCGGGCGGCGGCGAACCACTCGGGCGGGAGCTTCGCCTGCCAGACGGCGCGCTCTTGGGCGTAGAAGCGGGCGTACATCGGATCGCCGGACATGGCCTGGATGAAGCAGAGGGCATCGACCGGCAGGGAGGGGGCGACCGACCAGCCGGAGGATGCGGGCGGCGTTATGCCCGGACGGGAAAGCGCCAGCAGGCACAGCCCCAGCCCCAAAACGAGAGATCGCATGCGCAGGCTCTTTTCTGACCGGATCGGCTACGACGGAAAGGACGCCACCGGCTCTGCCGACAGCGGGCGAAAACGGCAGGGCATCCGGCCCGGTAGGCTGTTTTCAGCCGTCATCCGGAGCGGGGATGTTCAGGTCCCTTGCGGGTCCTGGCGCAGGCGGGCCTGGGCCTCGCGGGAGAGGTGGCGGCGGTCGCCGAAGGAGATGACCCGGATGGCGGCCCGGGGCTGGACGGGGCACTTGTTCTCGCACTCGCCGCAGCCGGTGCAGAGGTGGGAGCGGACCAGGGGGCGGCGGCTGCCGTCCTCGCCCTCCTCCCAGGCGATGGCCCGGTAGGAGCAGTGTTCGTCGCAGACGAGGCATTCTTTCCCCTGCGCCCAGACGAGGCAGTCGCTCCGGTCGATCACGGCGCGTCCGATGTAAAGGTGGCTCTTTTCCTCGGGCGTGAAGGGCTGGATGGCGTCGGTCGGGCAGACCTCGCCGCAGAGGTTGCAGTGCTGGGCGCAGTAGCCGATATGAGGCACCAGCACCGGCGTCCAGAAGCCTTCCAGCCCGGCTTCGGCCAGGGCGGGCTGAAGCCCTCCGGTCGGGCAGGCTTTCATGCAGAGGGCGCAGCGGGTGCAGCGGTCGAGGAAGGGCGCTTCGGCCAGGCTGCCCGGAGGGCGGATCAGGGCGGGCGAGAGGCTTCTGATCTCGCTGTTTCCGGAGCGTTTGGCCCCCAAATCCCCGTTCACCAGCCCGGCCCAGAGCGCCCCTATCCCAGCGGCCCCCAGCAGGCGGCGGCGCTTCACATCCACCCCGGTATCGAAGCCGGCCCGGCTCAGGGCCAACGGCAGGGCCGTGGAGCGCGGGCCGCAGAGGGGGACGCAGTTATAGCATTCGATGCATTCGGTGGCCTGGGTGCGGCGCGGGTCGGGCTGGATGGCTCCCATCTTGCATTCCCGGTCGCAGCGCCGGCATTCCAGGCAGGCGTCGTCTTTCACCTGGCGGCGCACCAGGCCCCAGCGGGAGAGAAGGGCGAGCAGCGCCCCCAGGGGGCAGAGGTTGCGGCACCAGAAACGGCGGCTGGCGTAGCCCAGGGCCAGCACGGCGGCGAAGATCAGGGCGGCCAGCCAGTGGGCGCGGAAATAGGGCTGAATCTGGGGGATCAGCGGGGTCTGCGCCAGCGAAGGGGCCAGCCGATAGACGAGTTCCTGCCCGCCCAGCCAGCGGCCCATAATCCACAGGGGCGACACGGCGACCCAGACCAGGGTGCGGGTGATGAGCGAGAGAGGGTCGAAGAAATAGGTCGGTTGGGCCGAGAAAAGGGCCGACACCAGGAGCGAGGCCAGGATATAATACTTCAGGTTGCGGTAAGGGCTGAGGTCGCGGTTCTTGCGGACGCGGAAGAGGAAGCGGTCGGAGAGGTCCACCGCCGTTCCCATCGGACAGACCCAGCCGCAAAAAAAGCGGCCCAGCAAGACGGTGATCACCAGCACGCCCACCGAAAAGACCACCATCGAAGGCGTCACGGCCCGCGAGGCTAGCCCGGCGGTCAGGAAGACCAGCGGGTCCGCCCGGAAGAAGAGATCCACCGGCAGCAACGGCCGGAGCGGCAGCGCCGTCTGCGCCAGCAGCCCCAGAAAGAGCAGAAAAAAAGCGGCCTGCGCCATGCGGCGGATATTTTGTATCCGCCACCACTTCGGCTTCGGGGGCCTCGTGATTTTGATGGGCTTCGTCCGGGCGG
This sequence comes from Armatimonadota bacterium, assembly GCA_020846535.1. GTDB lineage: Bacteria > Armatimonadota > JADLDR01 > JADLDR01 > JADLDR01 > JADLDR01. The sequence continues at coordinate 55,468 of JADLDR010000153.1, forward strand.
GTTCCGGCGCTGTCATGCGTTCACCTCCGAGGCAGAGGGTAGGAAAAACGGTGCGCGGGACAGGCGTTCGTTATCCCCTATCCCCTATCCCCTCACACTCTTGCGATCTCCAGGGTGTCCAGGTTCATCTCTCCGAGGCCCAGGTCGCGGGCGCGGGCGATGTAAGGCACGTCGGAGGGCTTCAGGTTGAAGAGGGTGGCGGCGTAGGCGTCGGCGGCCACGGGGTCGGCGGAGGCGACGATCTGGCGGGTGTCCTTCGTGGGGCCGGGCCCTTTGGGGCCGGAGCCGACCAGAATGCGGGTGGCGTCGATGATGGTCAGGTGGGGCGTGACGGCGCTGGTGTAATCGGCGATGCACTGGCTGAGGTCGGCATCGTGCCATTCCTGGCGGTTCCAGACCGCGCCCATCAGGTTCTTCATCCCCAGGCTCAGGCGCGTGGCGCTGTGGTCCTTGGCGACGGGCAGATTGATGAAACAGTCCGCCTCCGGGATCTCGCGGATCACTTGGGCGCTTTTCAGGCTTTTCCCCGCCGGGATGGAGAGTTCCCGGTACATGGCCTCCTGTGAGGCGGCCACGATCTCGCCGCCCGCCGCCTTGACGGCCTTTTCGATGCCGCTCATCTCGAAACAGACCTGAGCCGGCTCGTCACAGGGATGCTCCACCACCAGAACGCGGCCCGCGCCGGCCTTTTTGCAGAGGCCGACCACCGCAGCCACCACCTGCGGGTTGGTATTGGCCGCCACTTCGGGGCCGCGCGCCCAGCCGATGTTGGGCTTGATCACCACCAGGCTCCCGGACCGAACGAATCGCTCGATCCCGCCCAGAGCGCCCACCACCGCCAGCACCTGCGCCTCCGGCTCCCCCTTGGAGGCGACCGCCAGAATGCGCTTCCCGGCTGCCGCCTTCGGGCCGGACGCGGAGGAGGCCGCCCCTGGCGCTTTCGATGGGTCGGGCGCGGGCCGTGCGGCTCCTTCTTCGCCGGCCCCGGCCCCGGCCCCGGTCGTTGTCGCCTTGCCCTGGCATCCGGCCAGAAGCGCCGCCCCGGACAGCCCGGCCCAGCGCAGCAAATCTCGTCGTTTCATCGGCAAACCTTCCTTTGCTATCGGTGCGCAAGACTCGCGTGCGGTTAACCTTGCACGCCTCCTCACAATCCAGCTTATTGTAGCACATCTGCGTCCGGATTCGCCACATTGAGCGCAATAAGGAGCAGGCATCAAGGCGGCTCCCACCCGACGGAACCCTCGTCGCCAATGCGACCGGGAGGCTTCATCCCCGAAGCCTTTCCCACCCCCTACACCCTATTCCCTGTTCCCTCCCCCTGGATCCAGGCAGAGTCACCCATGAAGTTCCAGCCGCTCGACCACGGCGCGGATGAACTCCCCGTCTCGCGTCCAGGCCAGCGGAGACCCACCCGGCTCCCAGGTGAGGGCGGCGGGATCTGCGGGGGAGTGGATCGTGACGCCGATCCGGTGGATGGGCAACACATCTTCGGTCATGGCGTACCCGACGGTGTGGGAAGGATGCATCGCAGGGCGCTCGCCGGCGTGGTTGATCAGGTGGATGAGGCGGCGGCGGCCCTGGCGGGCCAGGGCGACCTCCACCACGCCCGGAGCCTGAAGCCGGACCGAAAGGGTGGCGATGAGGAGGCCGTGGAGGAGGTTTTCCAGCAGGTGGGCCAGATTCCACTGGTTGCCCGTCCAGCAGGCGGCGGCGATATCGGGGGCGATATAGACCGCCTGGCCCGCGCCGAAGCGGCTCAGGGTGACGGCGGGATAGCCTGTCGGCAGGCCGGGCGGGGAATAGCGCAGCAGAGGCTGGCCGTCGCCGCGCAGGGCCGGGGCGCGGAGGGCGGCCAGCGGGCGGGCGGCGGTGGGGCGGGCCAGGCCGATGGCCGATTCGGCCAGGAGGGGCATCGGCATCGCGCCGGGGCGGAGGCGGTCGTCCTCCAGGTCGATATAGGCATGGATCTGCGGAAAAGCCCCTTCCCAGGCGATCCCCAGAACGTCCCCGAGGGCGCAGCCGCCAGTGGGCCGGAAATCGGGACCTTGCGTGGCGGTCAGGCCGGTGGCGATGAGGCAGCCGCCGCCGGCCACATACTTCCGGAGGGCCTGACAGGTGGATTCGGACAGGAACCGCTGGTCGCAAAGCAGGACGGCCCGATAATCGGAGAGAGTCTTTTCCAGGACCGATTCGCCGAGGGCGTGGTAGGGCAGGCCGCGGGCGGTCAGCATCCGGTGCGCTCCGAGGAGGGCGGTATGTTCGGCGTGTAGGGCCGGGCCGTGGGTGTAGTCATTTGAAGTCGAGTGGAGGACGGCGAGGTAGGGGTCGGGGACGCTGCCCTCCAGGAGCGGCTCGCGCTCGCGGACGAAATCGAAGGTTTTTTTGTAGGCGGAGAGGAGGGCCGGCTCTACGGTGAAGTCGGGGTACATCTGGTAGCCGATCCAGGTTTTGCCGCCGTTGGCGAGGATGGTGGCGCACTCCTGCCGGAGCGCCGCCACCGGCTTGATCCCCCATTCGCCCCACCACTTCAGAAAGGCGCTGTTCATGATGTCGAAAGGCTTGCCGGCCCGGGCCCAGTGGCGGGCCTGGAGGCTGCCGTTGGCGACCTGGTTTTCCGGGAAGATATCCAGGCTCAGAAAGCCGTGCCCTCCGGCGCGTCTTCCGGCTGGCGGTGGCTGTAGCACCAGTCGATCGCTATCAGCGCCTCGGGGTTGCCCCGGCGCACCGCTTCGCAGACGCGCTCCCGCAGGCGGCGGTAGTAGGCCGCCTGCCAGTCGACATAGCCGGGCCAGGAGGGGCTTTCGGGGCCGGAGGGGATTCCAGGCCGCAGGCAGCGCGGCAGGCAGGGCAGTAACAGACCGAGGCGGCGTACGTGCCGTCGAAGAAAATGCCGTCTATCGCATAGTGGCGGGCGATCTCTTCGGCCTGGGGCAGCCATTCCTCCTCGGCGACCCGTGAGTGGTGGCAGATGCTGTGGCCCCGCTTCTGGCCGGAGGCGTCCTCCTCCACCCAGCCGGGATGGAGCTGGGCGACCGGCTCGGAGTTGAAGGTATGGTAGTAGGCGATCACCCGGATGCCGCGCCGGTGGCAGGCGGCAATGGTGTCTTCCAGCATATCGAGGCCGCTGGGGAGTTTGGGATGGAGATAGCCGGCCCGGCCTTTCCGGTAGTATTTCCAGCCGTGGCCGCATTTGGCGAAGCTGGAGACGGCCTGCGCCCCGACCGACGCCAGGGCCTCGGCCCAGCGTTCCGCGTCGAAGCGGGCGGCGACTTGTTCCGCCGTGCTGTGGGTATGGAAATCGAAAAAGAGCTTCCGGTAGCAGGTGTCGAACCAGGTCATGGCGCTTACCTTTCCAAGAAGAGTACTTGCGTGTCGCGGGGGGCAAGGGGAACCGTCCAGCCGGGGCCTTCGGGCAGCGATTCGCCGGCGGGCAGGAGGCGGGCGGCGTAGCGAGCCGGATCGATGGCCCGGGCGTCCGGGGCCAGGCGGGCCCGGACGGCGGTCTCGGTCGGGTTGTGCAGGACGAAATAGAAGCGGTCGTCCCGGCCGTAACGCTCCACGCGCACCGGGGCAGGTCGGACGCGGGCGCAGGTCACCGGCTCCCAAGCGGCGGCGGTCAGGGCGCGCGGAGGGGCGTGACAGGGATCAGGGCTTCGGACGGGTTGCCGTGGCCGGGGTGGACGGCGTGCCGCCAGTGCCAGGGCAACTCCCAGGCGGGCCGGGGGGCCAGCAGATTCGGAGGGACCGGCGCGGCCACCGTCAGGACGGCGAACCCTATGGAAAGCATAAGGGTCTCCTATGGATTGGGATGAGGGCTTTCGCGTGGCTTTTTGAACCCCAGATGAACCCGGGTCAAGCCGGATGAAGGCGGATGTTTTTTTGTTTGGACCCGAGTGGCGACCCAGATGGAGACGCAGCGTGCGGCCTGCGAGGAGCGTCCGCTGCGGCCATTCCGCGCGCGGGCGTTTGCCTGGGGATGGCTTCGCCGCGAACGCTCCTCGCGAGACCTTCCGATTTCAGAGCCGCTCTTCCAGGAGGCGGCGGCTTTCGGGATCGAGGGAGGGGAGGCTGGGGATATCGTAGCGGTTGCCCTCCACGTCGGTTAAGGTGTAGCGGCCCGGGTACGGCTCCTGGATGTGATCCCGGAGATGGCGGGTGAGAAAGGTGGCCGCGCCCCGGTCGGTCTCGACGGCCCATTCGGCCAGATCGAAGCGCTCGCGGCAGGAGAGGACGCGCCGGATCTGGGGGACGCGGTAGCGGCGGCGCAGGGCCTCGCGGACCATCGCGGCGCTTTCGGGCGGCCAGTCGGAGAGGCGCTCGATGACGCCGATCTCCTTGTTGTCTTTGCCGACCACGGCCAGCCAGTCCTCCGGCTCGGTCAGGGGGAAGAGGCGTACCACACTGGCCTCCTGCCACTCCTCCCCGGACTGGGCCTGGAGGCGGCCTTGCTCCTCGCGAAACAGGGAGGGGGACGGCTCCAGCAGGATCATCTCCTGGGCCAGTTCGCCGACCGCGCCGCCCGCCGGTTCGTGGGACTCGGGAGCGCCGCCGCCGTGATGCCAGAATCGCATGAAAGACTCCTTTCCTGACTACCGCTCGACGGCCTGGACTTTTGAGATCTCCTGGTAGGTGGCGACCAGGCGGTGGAACTCGCCGCCCTCTTGGGCGAGCAGCTCGTCATGGGTGCCCATCTCGGCGATCTCGCCGTTTTTCAGGACGAGGAGGCGGTTCGCGTTCTTCAGGGTGGAGAGGCGGTGGGCGATGGCGAAGGTCGTCCGGCCTGCCACCAGGCGCTCGATGGCCGTCTGGATCTGCTTTTCGGTCTCGACATCGACGTGGCTGGTCGCCTCGTCCAGGATGAGGATGCGCGGGTTGTGCAGCACGGCCCGGGCGATGGCGATCCGCTGCCGCTCCCCGGCGGAGAGGCCCTGCCCGCCTTCCCCGACCAGGGTTTCGTACCCTTCGGGGCGGGAGCGGATGAAGTCGTGGGCGTTGGCGACCTTCGCGGCGCGGATCACTTCCTCTTTGGTGGCGTCGGGCTTGGCGTAGGCGATATTTTCAGCCAGCGTGCCGCTGAAGAGGAAGGTGTCCTGGGGGACGAGGCCGATCTGGTGGCGCAGGTCTTCCAGGCGGATCTGGCGGATGGGCACGCCGTCGATCAGGATCTCGCCTTCCTGGGCGTCGTAGAAGCGACAGAGGAGGTTGATGCTGGTGGTCTTGCCCGCCCCGCTGTGGCCGACCAGGCCGAGCATCTCGCCGGGGGCCGCCTCGAAGGTGATCTGCTTCACAACCGGGCGGTGGCGGTCGTAGCCGAAGGACACGTCCTTGAACTCCACCCGGCCCGAAAGGTTCGGCATGGGGGTCGGGTTTTCGGCCTCCTGCACGTCCGGCTGGCTGTCCAGCACCTCGAAGACCCGCTCGGCGGCGGTCAGGGACCGGGAGGCCCAGTTGAGGAGCATGGAGAGAAATTGCAGGGGGCTGTAGAACATCCCCACATAGGTCAGGAAGGCGATGAGGGTTCCCAGCGACATCCGCCCGAAGAGGACGTCCCTGCCGCCCACATACCAGACCAGGAGGGTCCCCAGCATGATGAACAGGGACATCCCGGAAAAGAGCATGACCCAGACGCGCTCGGCCTCGATGCCGGTCACGGCCAGTTCCCGGCTGCGCTCCTGGAAGCGGGTGACGACCCGCGGCTCCTGGGCGAAGGCTTTGACCACCCGCAGGCCGGTAAGGGTCTCGCTGAGAATCGAGTTGAGGCGGCCCCAGTTGTGGAAGAAGCGGTGCATGAAATAGCGGATGCGCTTCCAGAAGCGGGAGGAGAAGAAAAAGATGACCGGGGCCGGCGCCAGGACAAAAAGGGCCAGCTTCCAGTTCATAAGAAAGAGCATGGCCCCGATGCCGACCAGCAGCAGCAGGTTGGTCGCCAGGTCCTGGCTGCCCCAGACCAGGAGCTGCTGGAGCTGGCCGGTATCCTGGTTGACCCGGGAGATGACGCTGCCCATCTGCCGCTTGTCGAAAAAGCTCAGGGACAGATATTGCAAATGCCGGTAGAGCTGGCAGCGGATGTCGTGCGTGATGTGGTTTCCCAGCCAGGCGGCCAGCCACCCTTGCGCCATGCTGATAGCGGCCATCAGGATGCGAGCGCCCAGCAGGGCCAGCACGAGCAGGGCCAGCAGGCGCAGGCGGCCCGGGACCGCAGCGCCCGCGCCCGGACTGAGTACTTTGTCCACCAGCGGCTTCTGGAGCCACGGAGGGATGAGGCCGAGCGCCGTATTGGCGAAGGCGAGGGCCGCGAGCAGCACGGCCTGCCGGACATAAGGGCGCAGGTAGCCGGTCAGTCGGGCCGCGGTGCGGTGGCGGGGGAGGCAGGCGGGGCAGACCTGAGTGCCCGCCTCCAGGGGCAGGCCGCAGCGGGGACAGCGGCGGGCCTCCTCCTCGGGGAGCGGGGCCTCCTCGCCTTTCAGCCACTTCTCCAGATGGGCCGCCGCGGTCGCGAAGCGGGCGGCGCGGGCGTTGGTGTAGGCGATGAGCTCCAGGCGCTGGCCGTCATGAGTGACTTCCAGGGCCCCTCCGCCGATCAAAGGCTCCGCTTTGGGGTCGGAGATCTGGTCGAAGGGGAGGCGGTATCGCTCCTCCACCCCGGCCCCGTTCTGACTGAAAACGCGCACTTCCTGGCCGGCGACCACTAGCCATTCCTTCCCGAAGTCGCCGCCCGGGTGGGCGTCGGACTCCAGACACAGCCGCAGGTCGCCCTCCACGCGGACGCCTTCCGGCAACGGCTCCTGCCACATACGGCCCTCCTTTCCGAACAATACGATGGGGCGCGGCCCGGTGACGGCCTACAGCGCCACCGGCTGGCCGGCGCGGGCGGACTCGTCGAGGGCGCAGATGAGGCGGGTGATGCGAAGCCCGTCCCTGCCGGTCACCTCTGGGGTCGCGCCGGTCCGGACGCATTCGATGAAGTGGCGGATGCTCTCGGCGGCGAAGCCCTGCTGCTGGCCGTAGATCTGGGGCAGGACGTAGGTATCGGGATAGGTGGCCTCGGTCTGCGTGTATTTCTCCAGGGTGCGGTGGTGGCTCTGGTCGATGTAGAGCGCGCCGGCGCTCCCGACCACCTCGCATTTGAGATCGATCAGGTTGGGGGTCGATTCCGGGAGGATCCAGCCGTTTTCGACCACCGCCACGCCGCCCCGGGCGAACTCCAGGGTGCTGTGATAGAAATCGGGGGTATCGATACCGCGCTCTTTGAGGACGCGGGAGCGGGTGACGCAGAAGACGCGCGTCACCTCGTCGTTCATGAGCCAGAGTACGGTGTCCAGGGCGTGGCTGCCGATAAAGTAGGCGACCGAGGAGCGGGCGGCCCAGGCGAGCATCTTCGTGGGAACGAAGATCGTGTCGTTGAGTCGGTATGAGATGAAGACCGGCTCGCCGATCTCCCCGCTTTGCACCGATTCCCACGCCTTGTAGAGCGGCGGGCTCCAGCGGGCGTGAAAGTCCACCATCAGGAGTACCCCGGCGGATTCCGCGGCGCTTAAGATGGCCTCGCATTCGGGAACGGTTTGGGCCATGGGCTTTTCCAGCAGGATGTGCTTGCCGGCCCGGGCCGCGGCGACGGCGATCTTGGTGTGGGCGAAATCCGGGGTCACGATGGAGACGGCCTGGACGTCCGGGTCTTCCAGGAGATTGCGCCAGTCGGTGTGCCAGCGGCCGGCCCCGTTCGCCTGGGCGGTGGCTTTCGCCCGGGACTCGTCCAGATCGCAGACGGCGGCCAGCCGGGCGCGGGGGTCGCCGCTGTAGACGCGGGCGTGCAGGTTGCCCCACAGCCCGCCGCCGATGATACCGAAACCGATAGGGGATGATGCTGCCATGACGGCCTCCTTATTTTTCAACACAGATGAACACGGATCAAGGCGGATAGGTTTCCTTGAGGGATCGGTCGCTTGGATGAGGACGTGCATGTCCAGCCCGGCCACCGTAAGGGTGACGCGGGGGCCGTCCTGGGAGAAGAGTTCGCCCCATAGGTCCTCGCAGCGGCCCGGGCCGGCGGTGAGGGTTTCGGTCACGGGGGACGGGACGGGATTGGTCAGCAGCCAGCAGCGGATGTCGCGGGGGGACGGGACGCGGCCCTTGTGAAAGCCCGTGCTGACCGGCCCGCCCTGAAACTCCGCGGCCCAGACAGGGCGCGAGCGGTTGCAGGAGCGGATGTGGTCGAAGCGCAGGGCGATATTCTCCCAGAGTTCGCCGGTAAGGGCGGCGGCGCGGTCGAAGGGCCGGCCCGGGGCGGGACGGTCGTCGTCCCAGGTGCGCCACGCCCCAGACGGGATAGCAGAAGGGCCCCAGAAAATCCTGCATGCGGGCGCACGTCCAGTCCTGACCGGCCCCGGCCGCGGGCGCTCCCTTGCCGGCGAAGAGGGGGCGCTGCCAACGGTCGGCCTCGCGGACGGCTCGGTAACGGGTCTCCAGAATGCGGGCGAGGTGGACGTTTTCCATGAAGTAGCGCCAGTCGACATCGTGGGGCAGGCAGCTTCTGCCGGCCTGGGCGCGGTCGGGGGCGACATCCTCCCGGGCGGCGTAGCGGGCGCGCCAGGCGCGGTTGAGGCCGGCGAGGTCGCCGTATTTGGCCTGAAGATATTCGCGGAAGAAGGCCAGGGGGTGCGGGCAGCAGCAGACCGGCTGGCCGGCCAGGCCGTCGGCCCAGTAGCCGATTTCCTGCCAGATGTTCCACACGACCACGTTCTCGAAGCAGCTCAGGGCTTTCACCAGCGCGGTGATGAAGCGGACCATCGCCTCGCGGGCACCGGGGGGGTCGTAGCAGGGGCCGGGCTTGCCGTCGGCGGGGAGGGTGGTCCGGGCCTCATAAGCGATGGGGAGACCGTTGCGCCCGACCATATGGCAGCCGGGATGCGCGCGCCAGAGCCAGGGGGGAGCCTGCTCGCAGGTGAGGTCCAGGTAGACGGCCAGGTCCAGACGGCGGGCGCGTTCGATCAGTTCCTCGCACAGGTTCTCCATATCGGCCACCAGTTCCGCCATGGGCGGCATCGGCTCCCGGCACAGGTGCGAGCCGAGCGGAAACAACGATTGAAAGGCACGGCAGTCCATGAAGACGTCCCCTTGGGAAATGGCGTGTAAGCCCGGCGCGGGCCGATTTTTCACTTCGCGGTCGGTTCGAGGATTCCTTCCGGGGATAAGGAGCGAATGGGGATCAAAAAAGAGAGGGTGGATGCGGCGGCCCGCCCCTACCGGGGCGAGAGCGATTCGTTTCTCAGTTCGCCGGCGGCCTCGACCATAGCGGCGAAATTTGCCGGGGGGATGGGCGGGTTGATTTCGCTGGAGGAGGCGATGAAGAGGCCGCCGGTGTGCAGGGCACCGGCCTCCAGGATGTGGCGGCGGACTTCGGCGCGGGCGGCGGCAGGGTCGCCGCGCTCCAGGAGATCCGCTTGCCATCGCTGTGGTAGAAGACGAACAAACCCTCGTCGTGCCAGGCGCGGGCGAGACGGCGTACGTAGGGACAGACGAACCGATCCAGGCCCATCGCGTCGAAGACAGAGCAGAAGCCAGCGGCGCTGTAGTCCAGAAGGACGGTTTCCCCCACCCTGCGCCGCATGGCTTCTATATCGGCGCAGTAGGCGGCGCGGGCGGCGTTTTGGTCGAGAGCGGGGCGGCCTCCAGGCGGCGGGCCTCCTCCTCCAGCCACCGGCACGCGCCTTCGGGGGTGGCAAAAGGGCGGCGGACGCGCCAGCGGGTCCACCGGTCGCAGCGATAGACGAAGCCGTCGGGGGTGGTGGCCAGGCCGCTGCCGCAGGGAGCGACGGGCGGGAAGCGCACATCGAGCGTCTGCCGGACGACCAGACCGATATCCTCCAGCGTGTAGTCGACACCGGCGATGGCTCTGCCGGTGTCGCGGGCGATAACGCGTGGGTTGGAGCTGAGCTGCCCGCGCAGGGCGACCCGGTCGACCGGCTGGCAGCGAAGCGTGCGCTCTATCCGCTCCCGCCTGGTCAGGAGATCGGAGGGGAAGAGTTTTTCCATCGGCTCATGCGCTTTCCAGGTACGGGAGGGCGAGAAGAGCGGCCAGGTCGGAGAGGAGGGGGCGGAGGTCGCCGTAGGCGGCCATCCAGTGGGCCGATCCCGTTTCCGGCGATCCAGGCGAGGATGGCCTGATAATCGCTCGCAAAGCGCACCTGGAGCGGGTTGCCGGGGAAGCGCATGGGGGCAGGCAACGCTTCGCCGTAAAGGGCATTCAGACGGTAGGTGTTTCCTCCGGGGACAAGGTTCAGGAGGGTGACAGGGCCGGGCCGGGCGGGAAAGCGGCAGCAGAGGCCCGTATCCATCAGGCGGACCGGGGCCAGCTCGATGTCGGCAGGGCGCTCGGCCAGGGAGAAGCCGCCGGAGCCGCAGTGGGAGAAGACGAGGGCGCTCTCCTCGGGGACGGGATCCAAAAGGTCGGTGTTGCGGGCGGGCCTGCCGGTCCAGTGGGTGAGGAGGGCCATGCCGACTGCGCCGTTGACATCCCCCTCACAGGCGATAGGGACGCCTTCCTCCCCCAGCAGGGAGGCGGCCAGGCAGACCTTACCCATGAGGTGCGGGTAGCATCCCGCCGCCACGGCGGACAGGCCCGCGGCGACGATCCACCGCTTGAGGGCGCTGTAGACCTGAAGGGACTCGATCCCGGCCTCTTCGGGAACGCAGACGTTGCCGACCGAGCGGGCGAGCGCGGCCCAACGGGGCCTCAGAGCCTGCGTGGCCTCGACGCAAGCCGAGGCCAGGAAGCGGGCAGTGTCCAGGCCGACCACCCGGGGGCCGAGGCGCTTGCGGAGCGTCAATTCCGGGGCGGCCGTTTCGGCCATGCCCTCGACGGGGCGGCCCAGGAGACCGATCCTCGCCCGGCGCAGCCAGCGAGCCGCGCCGGCGGCCCGGACGTAGCAGAGGGCCCGGGCCAGGGCATCGGGGCAGCCGGGCGGGGCGAAGAGGAGGCGGCAGGGGCGGTCCAGGGCTTTGAGAAGAAAGGCTGCCTGCTGCATGCCGCACAGGGAGCCGGTCTCCATGCCGGGCCGCGCCCAGAGGACGGCCGGGACGGAGTACTCCTCCAGCATGTCGGAGAGAAGGTAGTCCTCGAACCAGGAGGCGGCGAGGGCCGTGACCGCAACGATCCGGCGGTCGGCGAAGAAGCGCCCGGCGGCGGCGGCCCGGTCGGGGTCGGTGACCGGATCGGGATAGGGGATGGCCTGGACGGTCCCTTCGGCCTCGAAGGCGGCGGAGAGGGCGGCGAGGAGAGGGGCGGCTTCGGAGGTGCCGACTTCCATCGGGCTGGCGGCGGCCATCAGGCCCATCATCGGGGGTGGGGTCATGGTTGGCTCCCGGACGATCTGTAGGGGGCGTTTTTTGAACACAGATGGGGGCGGGAGAAGGGCGGATGTGTTTCAGGGTGAGCGGGAGAAGGCGATCAGGGAGGTCAGGGCGCGGAGGGCGGCGCGGGTGTCGATGGAGGCGGCGGCCATTTCCAGGCCGGTTGGGAGGGTGTCGGCGAGCCCTCCGGCGACGATGGCGGCGGCGGCGTTCATCAGGACGATCTCGCGGCAGGGGCCGGGCTCGCCGGAGAGGACGGAGCGCAGAATGCGGGCGTTGGACTCGGGGCTGCCCCCTACGGCGATCTCCTCCGGGGCGGCGCGGCGGAGGCCGAAATCCTCGGGGTGAACGGCCATCGTCCGGACCTGGCCGCCGGTCAGGCGGGCGATGAGGGTTTCGCCCAGGGTGGAGATCTCGTCCAGGCCGTGGGATCCGTGGACGACGAAGACATACTCGGAGCCGAGATCGTGGAGGGCCTGGGCCATCCGGTGGACCAGGGCGGGGTCGAAGACGCCGATCACCTGGCGGAGCGCCCCGGCGGGGTTGGTGAGAGGCCCCAAAATATTGAAGACGGTGCGGATCCCCAGCTCGCGGCGGACGGGAGCGGCGTATCGCATGGCAGGGTGGAGAGCCTGGGCAAACATGAAGCCGATGCCCACCTCCTCGACGGCCCGGGCCACGCGCTCGGGGGGCAGATCCAGACGCACGCCGAGTGCCTCCAGCACATCCGCCGAGCCGCAGGCGGAGGACATGGCCCGATTGCCGTGCTTGGCGACCCGGACGCCGGCCCCGGCGGCCACGAAGGCGGCGGCGGTGGAGATGTTGAAGGTGTTCAGGCGGTCGCCGCCGGTGCCGCAGGTGTCCACCACCCCGGTCCGGACGCTCTCGGCGACCGGAACCCGGACGGCCCGGGCCCGCATGGCCCGCACGAATCCAGCGATCTCTTCCGCCGTCTCGCCCTTCATCTTAAGGGCGGTGACCAGGCCGGCGATCTGGACGGGGGTGGCCTGGCCGTCCATGATCTCGGCCATGCAGCCCTGCGCCCCCTCCCCGGTCAGGGAGCGGCCTTTCACCACTTCCAGGATAGCCTCTTCGATCATGCATGCTCCTTAGCGCGGGCTTCGGGGAGCGTCCCGGCCCGAAAGATTCCCTTCAGCCGCCCTCGCGGACGCTCGCGCCCTCGCGGGCAGGCTCCAACACCCAGGTGCGGCACCAAAACCCTTTTTCCGCCAGGGCGCAGGCCATGGCCGAGGCAATGGCTTCAGGTCGCTCGCGGGCCAGGGCAATGACGGTGGAGCCGGAGCCGGAGAGGCACGCGCCCGGAGCGCCCGCCTCCCGGGCCGCCCGGATGGCCGGCTCCATGGCGGGGTTAAGCGCCTGGCGGTAGGGCTGGTGGAGGCGGTCCTGGGTGGCGACAGGGAGGTACTCGTAGCGGCCCGTGAGGAGGGAAGCCACCAGCAATGCCGTCCGGCCCACGTTGAAGGCCGCATCCTCGAAGGGGACCGAGGCCGGAAGCGCCCGGCGGGCCGCCCGGGTGGAGGTCTCCTCCAAGGGGACGGCGGCCACCACGCGCCAGCCTTCGGGCATCTCCAGGCGCAGGTAGCGGGGGAGGCCGCCCTCCATGCAGGCCACCGTCCAGCCGCCCACCAGGGCGGGGATGACGTTATCGGGATGGCCCTCCCACTCGACCGCCCGGGCGAGGAGCGCCTCCGGGGAAAAGGGGTTCCCCAACAGGGCGTTGGCCCCGACCAGACCGCCCACCAGGGCCGCCGCGCTGCTCCCCAGGCCGCGCCCCACCGGGACGCGGTTGACCAGGGCCACCCGGAGCGGGGGAAGCGCCCGGCCCGCGGCCTCGTAGACCCAGGCGGCGGCCCGATAGACCAGGTTGGAGGCGTCCTCCGGCAGTTGGCCCCGGCCCTCGCCCTCGATCTCGATCCGAAAAGCTTCCGCCTCCGCCTCCAGAGCCACTTCGTTGTAAAGGGCCAGGGCCATGCCGATGCAATCGAAGCCCGGTCCCAGGTTTGTCGTGGTCGCCGGGACGCGCACCCGCACGCGCCCCGTTTGCCGATCCGCCATGCCGCCTCCTGTCTATCCTTCTCCTCATATTATCCCAAAAAACGGCGCGAAATGCAAGGGATAGCCCGCGAACTTGACAAGGCGCTCGCTTTCTCGTTATGATGATGGAGGAAATATCGGACTGAACGTGATAGGGGATTGTGTTTGAATCACCGATGGACACGGATCACAACTAAAATAACCCAAGGTGCCCCCTAACCCGGGGCCAGTCCCGTTGGCCGCGGTAGGGACGCGATGCATCGCGCCCCATCGCTATCCCGATCAGGGTGACTGCCCCGCCGGGGCGGGGGGCGGGCCTTGGGGAGACCGTTCCCTAACCCCCCCTCCCCTTCCCGTTTCGGGAAGGGGAGGAGATGGGGGGGTCAAGCACCGCACCCTCTCTCCCCCTCTCCCCGGAGGCGCTCCGGCGCCTCCCTTGGGTTTCGGGGCGAGGGGCCAGGGGAGAGCGGTCCCCCCTCCCCCAGGAGCGGAGGATGTTTCACCTTGTTTATTCTGCTTTGATCTGCTTTGACCGGTGGTTCCAACGCCATCCCCCCGAGGAGAACCCGGACCGTATGCCCGAACTCGCTCCGCCTCGCCTGCGTCGCGCCGTCACCTGGCGCTCCCTTGCGGTCGGCC